>CAYPZI010000125.1:0-6534 GCA_964415185.1 uncultured Balneolaceae bacterium
GACTTCTTTTATTTAGCCTTGTTTATAATGCAGCATAAAACGACTTTTATCAATCTTGGAAAACTTTGAAAGCTTACAACACTTTTTTGTTCAGGATAACAGTTCAGATGGATTCTTATCGTACGTTTCCCTGAAACATTTGGCAAAATAGGAGAGATTGTTAAATCCCACTTCATAAGCGATTTCCGAGACCGTTCCCTTTTTTTCATTCAAATAATACCATGCTTTTTTGAGCCGTACTTGACGAATAAACTCCGTAGCCGCGCATCCGAGAATGGCTTTTAATTTCCGGTGTAGTTGTGTCCGGCTCATAGCTAACTCTTTAGCGAACTGATCCACCGTGAAAGAGGACTCTCCCAGATGCTTTTCCAGAACTTCCATCGCTTTTTTCAGAAAAAGGTCGTCTGCCGACCGTATGTTTCCCACCTCGGGACTGCTGATAAACTCTTTGTAAAAGTGATTTCTAATTCTTTCCCTTTGCGCCAGCAGGCTGTTAACCCTCACCCGTAACTCCTCCATATCAAACGGCTTATTGAGGTAGTGGTCCGCACCTGTGTCCAGCCCTTTCAGTTTACTCTCCCTGTCCGCTTTTGCCGTAAGCATAATCAATGGAATATGACTGGTTTTCGGATCACTTTTAAGCTCATGAAGCATCTCCATGCCGTCCATTTCGGGCATCATCAGGTCACTGATAATCAGGTCAGGTATGGACAGAGCTTTCTCAAGCCCGTATTTTCCATTACCGGCTTTTTCAACACTATAGAATTCCGACAGAGATGTACAGATATAGTCCCTTAACTCATCATTATCCTCAACTACCAAAATGTATGGCTTTTTTGATATGCTGCTTTTTTGATCTTTATTCCGGGTTTGTTGTGGTTTCAGATCTTCTGTTTTTTTAGCCTCTTCAGGCTTTGTTTTGACAATTTCATTCTCTGCATAAGCATCATCTCCGGTGGGAAGAATGACCGTAAAAGTTGTGGATTCATTCTCTTTGCTGTTTACCAAAACCTCACCGTGATGCAATTGGGAAAGTTCTTTAACAAGTGCCAGGCCAATACCTGATCCTTCAGAATAGCGTTTGTTCAGGGAATTAGAAGCTTGATAAAACCGGTCAAAAATACGATCCATGTCTTCGGGAGGAATACCTTTTCCGTTGTCCGTTACCCGGATATGCAGATATCCCTCCCTTACAATTACATCAAATTCAACCCATCCTTTATCAGGGGTAAACTTGAATGCATTTGATAATAGATTCACTACAATTTGCTCAACTTTATCTTTATCGAAATACATGATACAGGGCTTATCAGGTATTTTCCGTATAAAGGCAATATCCCCGCTCTCTGCCATTGATTGAAAGGAAGCCCCTATGATATTTAGCCAGGTATTGATGTCATCTTTCGATACCTGAAGGGAAAGTTTTCCGGCTTCCAGTTTCGACAATTCCATCAGTTGGTTAACAAGTTTAAGCAGTTTGTTCGAATTGTGTTCTACGAGCCGGAGATTGTACGCGGCATCACTGTCCTTCCCGTATTTTTTCTTGAGTGATTTAACCGGTGCAGATATCAGTGTGAGGGGCGTTCGAAATTCGTGGGATATGCCTGTAAAAAACCGTGTTTTCATTGCATCCAGTTCCTGTGCTTTTTGCAATTCCAGTTTTTCTATCTTCAGATCTGCTTTTAACCGTTCCCTGGCTAAAAAAGCCCGGAAAGTAATAGCAATTCCGCCTGCGAGGATCAATCCGTACAATGTATAAGCCCACCAGGTTTTCCAGGGAGGAGGTAAAACCGTGACAGTTAGTATTCCCTCTTTGCTGCTCCAGATGCCGTCACTGTTTGCACCTCTGACACGGAAACGGTAACTGCCTGCATCAAGATTGGTATAGGTAACAAAGTTCCGGGTACCTGCTTCAATCCAATCGCTGTCAAACCCCTCAAGCTTATATTGGTACCTGTTTTTTTGTGGATTTACATAGTGAAGGGCTGCGAATTCCAGCGATATAACCGGCTCATTATGAGTTAGTACAAGTTCCTTCAGCCGGGAGATGTGCATGGGTATAGCATATTCAGACTCACTTTCACCTATAGGAACCGGTTTGTTTAATACCTTCAAATCGGTAATTACAACGTTCGGTTCTTTGGTATTTGCGGTGATCTTCTCCGGATAAAAAGCATTGAATCCGTTGATGCCACCAAAATATAGCCGGCCGTCATTACTCTTATATTTTGCATTGGCATTGAACTCATTACTTTGTAATCCATCCCGGACATCATAATTGATAAACCTGTTTTCATTGGGTTTAAAAACAGAAATTCCCTTATTCGTACTCAGCCATAAACGCCCCTCGTTATCTTCCAGGATGGTATATACCCAGTTATTCCCCAATCCATCCCGTTCCGTATATCTTGTGATTTCACCGGTTCCGGGGTCAAGTGAATTGAGCCCCCGGTTGGTTGCCACCCAAATCATTCCGTTACTGTCCTCCAAAATATCCCAGACATGATCGTTGCTGAGTGTATGTGCCGATCCGGGAATGCTTTTGTATTCGGTAACCGATTGCAGGGAGCGATCCAGTTTATTGAGTCCCCCGCCCAGGGTGCCAATCCAGATATTATGCCGGCTGTCTTCGAGTAATGCAGATACGTGGTTATTATTGATAGAAGGCTCACTGGTAGTTGTGTAATATCTGAAGCTCCGGCCCTGGGGATTGTAAAGATTCAGGCCTCCTCCGGCCGTTCCTGCCCATATCCGGTTACGGCTATCCGTCATAACCTTCGCAATATTTCCGGAAGTCAGGCTACCGGTATTGCCTTCATCATATCTGAAAAACTTTTCAAACGAACGAGAGTGAATGTCAAATTTTGAAAATCCACTGCCCTGATGCCCGATCCAGTATGAACCATTGCGGCCCTTTGCCATGGTCAGAATAAAATTGTCTTCCTGGATACCCGTCAAATTTCCGGGGTTGATCTGCACGACCTCTTCTTTACTTTTATTCAACAGATACAATCCGTTGCCATAGGTACCCAATAACAGGTCTGGATCCTCTCCGTTTATGGCGAAGATATTTTTTACATCAAACTTATGCTGACAGCAGGTAAATTTTACAGTATCAGGGCAATATTTGTTTGCCCCGCCGGCATATGTGCCTGACCAAATACAGCCGGATGCATCTTGCATCAGGTTTAATACCAAATTATCAGATAAGCTGTGCGGATCCTTTTCGTCGTTGTAAATGTGTTTCAGGAAATTCAAATCCCTGTCGTAGAGAAAAAGCCCTTCTCCATAGGAAGCTATCCAGAATGTGCCGTTTTCATCCTGAAGAACATCCTGGATAATGGGTATGTTGTTCAGTTTTTTATTGGCTAAAGGTGTGATTTCATTGGTAAGCACATTCAAAACCTGCATTCCGCCACGGGTACCGACCCAGACCGTACTATCTGATATTTCATAGAGGTTGCCAACATAATTGTTTCTTAAAGCACTGTTGGAGGTGTTCAGATAATCGAATGTTCCATCTTTCGTATCTAATCGTACAAGGCCCTTGTTCCATGTACCGCCCCATAAAATTTCGTTCCTGTCGATATAGATCGACCATATCCGGAATGCCAGATCCGGCGACTGAGGATCATCATTCGTAATCGGATAGTGTGTGAGCCTGTTTTCGTGCTCGTTGAAACGATAAAGGCCCTGATTGGTCGTACCAAACCAGATTTCACCGTTATCCGCTTCGAGAATAAAACAGACAACTCCCTCTATTTTTTCACCATTTTCCGTTTCCGCCTCCAGTTGCCGGAATGATTGACTGTCCCTGTTGAAAATGTGAACCCCTTCATTAGTGCCCACCCATATTCTTGCCTTGCTGTCTTCGGTTATAGCCCATACAATGCTGCCGGTGATTGCCCCCTGCCTTCCTTCTTCGGGAACAAATACCTCTGTTTTGTAACCGTCATATTTGTTCAGCCCGTACTCTGTACCAAACCAGATGAAGCCATCTGAATCCTGCATCATAGATAAAACGGAGTTCTGAGAAAGGCCATTGTCAACGTTTACATGTTGGAAAAGCAAATCTTGTCCGTTGACTGAAATGACCTGAAAAGATAATATGAGCATTCCCAGTAACTTCATAAAAAACAGAATACTAAATTTCATCCATTTAGCCAATAAAAATAAACTCATTGTCAACTTTTACTCCTGGTTAGATCGACATCCTCTTCAATTTCTCATAAACCGGCATACATTCCTCAAGCAGTGGTTTCAGATGTTCCGGAAACGGATCAGATTTCGGTTTGTACGGCTTGAATCCGGTGGAGTTGTGAACGCTGTGGTACCAGTGTTTTGCCCAGGGGCCGTCTTCGAGACGAGGACCTTTTTCCCATCTCAGCATCGACGATTCAAAAGGTATTCCGATTAGCTTACAGAGTTTACGTAGTATATTTTTTGGATCTGTCAGAACCCGTTTGGAGTCGAGCACAATGGGTGGATTGCCGGCTTCAATCAAATATTCAAACAGTTCCAGGTGTTGCTTGTAGCCCACATCCTTCATTTCAGGCTTTTCAACTTCCTTTGCATAGGAAGGCAGCATTTCGGCCGGGTTACGAGTGAGAATAATATTGGTTGCCTCTTTCAAAAAACTTAAATCAAGGTTTACAAGGTGATGCGTCATCTGCTTGAAGAACGCCACAGGCTTTTCGTGTCCACCCGTAATCATCTCAATCACTTTTTGTCCGTCGGTCTCCATTTTACGAATGATTTCTTGGGCGCCGGGATGGTAATTTCTTGCATCTGTCTGAACAAGGTAATGCCCGTAAAGCGGTTCATCGTACACTTTGGTATCGCTCCGCCGGGCAAAGGAGTACATCATGGCTGTAGATATATTTCTTGGGCCCGACCAGAGATGAATCTTAGCGCTCTTTTTCTTCACCATTTTTGCCGGATTTCGCTTTTTGGACTTCCTGTTCAACAAGATCTTCATAGAGCCCGGACAAACGCCTGCTCACAGGGCCAAAGGTTCCGCTGCCGATCTTTCTTCCGTCAACATGGGTGACCGGAGTAACGCCACCAAAGGTGCCGGTGACGAATGTTTCATCAGCTCCATAAACATCAAACAGTGAAAAATTTTTCTGGTGGCAGGGGATACCGTTTTCATTACAAACACGGATGATGTTGTGCCTTGTGATTCCGTTCATGCAGTACTGCCCGGTGGAGGTCCATACTTCGCCATTGGTGACCATAAAAAAGTTTGTAGAGTTGCAGGTCGATACAAATCCGTTCGCATCAAGCATCAGTGCTTCATCGGCGCCCGCTTCAAGAGCCTGGATCAGGGCCTGCACTTCATGCAGCTTGCTGTGGCAGTTCAGCCGCGGATCGAGGTAATCGGGTGAACCGCGCCGGATGGTGCTTGTAAAAAGCCTGATCCCTTTTTCTTTTGACTTTTCCGAGGCGGTTTTATATTCGGCAATGATTACCAGGTTTGGTCCGCTGATGGTCAGGCGTGGATCTTGCGAAGGCGTCTTTTTAATCCCTCTTGTAAACATAAATCGTACATGAACTCCATCAGACATACCATTGGCATCTAATGTTTTATAAATTTCACTTCGTAATTCTTCACGAGTCATTTTCAGATCCATGCCGACAGTGGCTGCCGCTTTCCGGAGACGGTCAAGGTGAAGGCCGAGAAAAACCAGGACACCTTTGTGCAATCGAACCGCTTCCCAGATACCGTCGCCAACCAGGTAGCCGCTGTCAAATACCGAAATTTTCGCTTCATTCCTCGGCAGAAGTTCGCCGTTTACATAGATCAGGATAGCCGCATTTCTTGGATCGTCAACTGCATTGTGTGTGCCGTGGTTCATAACTATTAAGTTGAAGGCTTATGTTATATTCAAAAGTAAGAATCGCCAACAAATTTATTGCCGGTGAAATGGTAAACATATAGATTATAAACATATAAAATATAATTGGCATGTGAGAATGTCTGAACTTGATTTAAACAGAGATGGGAATCGTAAAAAGAAAACCTGCACTTGAGGATTATTTGTATGAAATTGAGGCTGAATGGCGGTTACTTTCCGATAAAGAGTATAAAATGGTCATGAATGCCGTAAAAGAAGTAACGAAATCAGAAGAACGTTTCTCCGTGCTCTATGGAGATGCAGCATTTCGTGAACTGGAAAAATATCTTCCGTTTTCAGGTTATGTTTACAGCTTTCCTCATCATCCGGATTTGTCAATCTACCCCGAAGGAGGAGAAACGTCCATCGGTTACATGGTTTTAGAAATAAGCTCCCTCGACCGCGAAAAACTAAACTCGATCGAATGTATACTTTCCAATCCCGAAATCGATTTTGCATATATGTTTAACCATGAGTGGCAAGATATGTGCCCTGAAGTGTTAATTGAAAAAAAGATCACGGATTAGTCTGATTTTCCGGATTGCACAGATTTTTTAAGGAGCAATCGGCGGTTTATTGCCACGATGGCACGAGGTATCACAAGGATTCAATTTATCCATGAAAAACCCTCTCTTCG
>CAYPZI010000125.1:6634-8708 GCA_964415185.1 uncultured Balneolaceae bacterium
AATTTCCGCATTGGATTTTAATTCATCTCACTCTATTTTCAATCATAAAAGATTTAAAAACCATTACTATGTCGAATCAACCCGGAAGAAACGATCCATGCCATTGCGGAAGCGGCAAGAAATATAAAAATTGCTGCCAGGGAAAAGACGCTTCTTCATTTATGTCGAAAAGCGGAATGATTGCAACACTGATTGTTATCATCGCTGGATTGGTTATTGTCGGTTATGCTTTATCGGGTGATGGCGGACAGCCCGACTGCCCGCATGGTACGGTATGGTCGGAGGCTCATCAGCACTGCCACTGAAATATATTCCGTAAAGCAGAGGAACCAGCCGAATAAACTTTACACCTATCAGAATATTCATGGTTAAATCAACTTATAAATATAATTCCGTATCAAATCAATGTTTATTTGTATCAGTGTTGGTTTTGATATCCATAATCGGGTGCACTTTCGGGAATAATAATCCGCCCATCCTCGATAAAAATGATTTCCGGACGGTACAAACCGAAAAAATTTTTGAATTTACCGAGTCGGATTCTTTAGCCTTTCAAACTGTCAGTAATATCCAAAGCGATGGGCACGGGAATATTCTGGTCACTGATTTCAGACAAAAACAAATTTTTATGTTTGATTCTGAAAGAGACCTTGTTCAGGTAATTGGAAACGAGGGTAGTGGCCCCGGTGAGTTCAGGCATGTAGGCAATTTTTATATCTCCGGTGAAGAACTCTGGGTCATCGACGGTTTTGCAATGAAAATCGAAATTTTCAGATTTGATACCGGCCGTTACGTGTACAAAAGAACACTAAACTTTGAAGAGAGAAAGCTACTCGGGGAAATTTTGCATATTGATGAAAATCAGGCCTTTTTGAAAAACCAGGTAATATTTTTTGCAGCCGAACGAGAACATCCGTCTGAGACGGCGATCAGTGTTGTTGACAAAGATGGCAAAGTGCTTGAAGACACACTCTTTACTATTCCAATCAATGAATTTGTTGCAGATGGATCGGGTCAGCTTTTAATTGCCGGCAAGCCTTTTGGCATCGGTACATTAATAACAGCAGGGTACGAGGGGGAATTCTACACACTTAGAACCGACAGCTTGCGGGTAGATTATTTTGACCGCAATGGTGAAAGACATTCTCTTTTTTCATGGCGCGTAAAGCCGGTAGAAATCACGCCTATTGAACGTGACAGCGTGTTGAACCGCTGGGAAAATCCGACACGGGCAGAATTGCAGAAACAATTATCGGATGTAAAACCGGCAGTCAATGTCATGGTTGTGGACAATCAGGGGAGAATCTGGTTGGAATTACTTACTGATAACCTGGGACATGGCTGGTTTGCATTTTCAAACGGGGGAGAACCATTGCTGCGCATTGAAATACCGGAAGCGGGCGCTAATCTGCGGGATATAAAAGATGATATACTTTACTATGACTATCTGAATCAATCTGGTGCACCAACCATTGCTGCATCCAAAATAATTTTGGAATAACCGGGTCTGTCATCCTAATATTAATATCATGTTGCCGGTCTTAACATATTTTTTCATAAAAGCCTGCTTTTCATTCATTTACACCAAGTAAACACCTTTCAGGGAATGTTATCTTGTATTATTTTCTTTTAATAGCATACTCTTGAACTCCGGATAGAAATTGAAACAATGTCATGAATCGAAAGAAAACCCTATTTATTTGCCTTGTAATTCTTTTTGCCGGAGCATTGCTGACCACTTTAATTTTTTATACGCAACCAACCGCGCAGCGCACCGGAGCAACCAAAACCACAGACATCCTTGTTGATGTAGTTGAAGCTGAAAAAGGCACCTTCGAACCGGAAATAAGGTCCATAGGCACGGTCATACCTACTCAGGATGTTCTGCTAAGCCCAAGAATTGAAGGCGAAATCGTTGACAGGGCAATACAGTTTACACCGGGAAATTTCGTCAAAAAAGGGGATACGCTCCTTCGTATTGACCCTGAGCAGTACCAATATACACTCAATCAGAGAATTGCCGAAATGGAGCAGGCCAAAGCAGACATGGAGATTGAAAGGGGACTCCAGGATG
>CAYPZI010000126.1:0-8627 GCA_964415185.1 uncultured Balneolaceae bacterium
CTCGTCATTGATTTGATTAACTCTCGGAGCTGCCCTGAAGGTATAAAAGCCCGGGGCGGCAAAGGTGGTGTCGGTTGTCATTTCAAGCGGTTTAACGTTGACCGTAAACGGCTTTACATGCCATTGCATTTCAAGTGTTTCTCCCGCATTGATGGTATGGTGACCAATAACACCCAAACAGCCGGATGACAAGTTGATCGGCAATGGAATCCGAATCCTGTTCTACGGTATCGCACCCCGTTCCGATCAGACCGGTCATTAACGACAGTGAAATCACTAAAAAAACTATTCACTCATTTCTTCAAGCCTGAAACGGGCTACATATTGTTCATCAAAATCTCCTTTTATGGTAGCCCAGACAAATTCATCTTTCGCATCCTCAAACTTTGCGTCTAACGGGAGTATTACAGTACCGTAAAAAGTGCCGTCAGGTAAAAAAACATCGAATGTCGGGGGTTCCCACCATCTGCTTTCAGGACCATAATGCGGTCCTATATTTTGCTCTGTATAAATGGCTTCCACATATTTTTTGATCCATATTCTGCCCTGTGAATCAGTCAAAATTTCTTTGTAGGGCGGTTTTACATCCGGGACAACGTTATTGACACCATAATACTTTACCCAGGCTTCCCATTGCTTTTTCTCTTCCGGTTTTACGTTTACCGGAGTATATTCCCATTCTATTATTATGGAATCTGAATCCACATCATTTATTTGAAATGAATAGCTATCATTTCTGCCGGTTATAAGATGCCCCCTGGCACTCAAAGTGGAAAACGGCCATTCAATAAAAGCATGGGCTCTGCCTGAAGCTGTAAATAATACAAAGGTCTGTTCCCTTACTTCTTCATCGAGAGGAACTTCAATAGTATCTTTTAATTCTCCTTTTTCTGATATTTTTAACCATCCAATTTTCCAGTTAGGCATGTCAGGGGTGTTTTTCAAAACGGTTTTGACATAAAAATTATCGTTATGATCCACTTCAAAAACTTCAGCCGAGTGAAGTGAACTGTTTACAATATGGCTTACTACAAAATTCCCTTCCGTACTATAAACACTAACCCTGGTATTATTTTGATCCCATAATGCCAGCCGTCCGTCAGGAAAAGTTTTCATACCTCCCAATGTCAGGTATTCGCCGGGTCCACGGCCTTTTTTGCCGACATTTCTTATAAATTTTCCTCCCTGATCATACATTCTGATTACAGGCACCTGAGGGTCTGAAACAAAAATGACACCATTTTTACCAACTGCTACATGATTTATGATTCCGAATACGTATTCGTCTTCACCCTCTAAACGGCCAATTCGAATTTCCTCTATTGTTTGGAAAACTCTGTTCGCCGGTTGTTTTTCCGTACGTTGCCCGCTTTCACATTGCTGGAATATAAATGGCAATGCAATCAGAGAAAATAAAAATATGGGACGGTTTTGAATCATCTTACATTGAAATCCGCTTCAAATTTTGAAAGCAATTGACATTAAGTAAAACAAAACATTTTAAATCCGCAACAAAAGCCTGAACGGTTTAAACAGCCCGGGATCGATTGTTCAACATACGCCATTTCATCTCAGACATGAAACTATTCATATTTAACCTATTTCAGAGGGTTGGGTTTTGAGATTCACGAAAATCTATATTGCTATATTCAAGAAAAATAATTCCTGAAGAATTTAAAAATCCCAAATATGAAAAGGTCTTCAAGTTTGGTATCGAAATTTTAATTATTATGAGTATAAGAGGTATTCAAATATTTATTTTTAAACTTAACTACTAACAGTAGATCATATGGAGTACCTGGAAATAGCACTAAAAATAATTATCGGGTTAAGTATATTGAATGTGTGGCTGATACGTGCCAATAAATCAACGGCCTGGAGAGGCGGTGATGCAAGTAATATCAGAGAAGAGTTTCGTGCATACGGACTCCCAAAGTGGTTTATGTATGTAATTGGAACACTCAAAGTAATTTTAGCACTGATGCTGCTGGCTTCAATTTTTTATTCGCAGGTTGAGCTTATCGCCGCTTACGGGATCGCGTTCCTGATGCTGGGTGCCGTATTTATGCATTTTAAAATTGGTGATCCTTTAAAGAAAGCACTGCCTGCTTTTACTTTTTTGATATTATCGCTCGCAGTTGTTTTTATTTGATTCAGGAAACATATTGGATATAGATCTTCCATGATATCCATCCGTTCAATACCAAAAAAAGAAGTGACGGAGCGGACTCCCAGAATCCGTCCTTGATTTTCATCCTTACAAGAAAGGCCACAATCATCATTATTGCCAATCCTCCGGATGCCATGATGCCAATGGCCGGAACAAATAGCCCAGTGACCAGTCCCGCTGATCCCAATAGCTGCAAAGCGCCGGTCAAGAGGCGTTGTGAGTCTGGCAAGCCAAATCGTTTGAACTCCAGAGCCATTGCAGGTGACATAAAACACTGTAATCCGTATAAAAGAAAGAAGATTGCATCAAGAATTATGATGATCTGCAGGAAAATGCTCAAATCATATTAAGAAAAAGGTTATTGATAAATCTGTTTTAACACAACTATGATGTAGCTGTTTTGAGAGTTTAAGGATTTAAAACAAGGAATCAATATAACTCAAATAAAATCAAGGGAAAATAAAGTAGCCGATTTTTATTTATAATGAACCAAATTTTATCCTGCTTACGGCAATCATTAAGCCATAAAAACCATCCTCACCAGCCATAATCCAAGCAACGCTTTTATACTCCATAACAGGGTACGGATCCAGTTGCCTTTGACTAATGAGTTAATCAATGGCTCATCTTTGCCCGATGCCAGCCGGTTGTGAATGGGCACCTGAACTGAGAAGGTGGTGATCCACAAAGCCAAAACCAACAGCAGGGAAGGCCAGGTGATAAGTTTCGGCAGGTCATCTATGAAAACCCAGGCGATGGCCGTTGCCAGTTCAAGCAGCATTACCGGGACTACTACGAATGAAATACTGCGTGTGTGGAAGCGGTGAAAGCCGGGAAATTGATCACCGTGAATATAATGGAATGACGGGTAGTGCAGAAGTTGTACAATCCAGATAACTCCTGCCATGACAAGGCTGCTTGCGGCACCGGCAAGAATTGTAATCATTGTAATATCCATATCAAAAGAGAGACAAGCGATTGGTTCGGATTATCTTTATTTTTACCGGCTTGAAACATAATCCTAATTTTTTGTAAAGTCACTATTTTATGAGCTGGAGCCGTACCCACACCTGCGGAGAATTGTCCATAGCCAATAAAGATGAAAAGGTAACACTGAACGGATGGGTAGCCACCCGCCGCGACCTTGGCGGTTTGATCTTTATAGACCTGAGAGACCGCTATGGCATTACTCAAATTGTATTTGACGAACGGGATAAGGAAACCCATGAAATTGCCGAACAGCTCCGTTCCGAATATGTGATTGGTGTCCGCGGACGGGTGATCAGGCGCAGTGAAGAGACCATCAACCCTGCAATGCCAACCGGCGAAATTGAAGTAAGGGTTGATAAAATCCGGATCTATTCGAAAGCCGAGACGCCGCCTTTTGAAATCAAGGACGGTATCGCCACAAACGAAGAGACCCGGCTGCGCTACCGTTATCTCGATTTACGAAGGAATGAGCTGCAGAATAACCTGCTGCTCAGGTCTGCCGTCTACAAAACAACACGAAATTTCTATTACGAAAGGAACTTTGCCGAGGTCGAGACCCCTGTCCTGATGCGCTCTACCCCCGAGGGCGCACGCGATTACCTGGTTCCGAGCCGTGTGAATCCGGGCAGGTTTTTTGCACTTCCGCAAAGTCCGCAGACGTACAAGCAAATCCTGATGGTTGCCGGCATGGACCGCTATTTCCAGATCGTGAAATGCTTCCGGGATGAAGACCTCCGGGCCGACCGTCAGCCCGAGTTTACACAGATTGACGTGGAAATGTCGTTTGTGGATGAGGAGACCGTTTTCGATGTTCATGAGAAGCTGATGGCTGAACTTTGGCGTGAACATCTGGATAGAGAAATTGAATTGCCCTTTCTGCGAATGAGCTATGCGGATGCCATAACGAATTACGGATCCGATAAACCCGACACCCGTTTCGGCATGACGATCAGGGACTTGTCGGATATTGTCGAAGATTCCGAATTCAAGATTTTTCAGACAACCGTAAAAAAGGGCGGCAAAGTGCTGGCTATCCCGGTGCCGGGTAAAGGTGATATCGGAAGGGGAGCGGTTGACCGCCTTACCGAGGATGTAAAGCGACAGACCGGATCGGCCGGGATGATCTACATAAAAGTTCAGGATGAACTGTTTTGCAGCGTAGGTAAATTTTTGTCGGATGAAACCGTGGAAGAGATGGTGCAGCGCTCGGGTGCGGAAAAAGGCGATCTTGTCCTGATTCTGGCGGGACCGCAGCCGGATGTTTACAAACAGATGGGCACTCTCAGGCTGATGATGGGCAAAGAGCTGGATCTCATCGACAAAAAGAAAGATAATTTCCTTTGGGTCACCGGGTTTCCTCTTGTCGAGTGGGATAAGGATGAAGGCAGGTATTTTGCATTACACCATCCGTTTACATCGCCTGTTGAAGAGGATCTTCATTTGCTCGAATCCGATCCAGCATCTGTTAAGGCGCGTGCTTACGACCTCGTGCTGAATGGAAGTGAAATCGGGGGCGGCTCTATCCGGATTCATGATCCGGAGGTACAGCAGAAGATGTTTTCCGTTCTCGGGATCGGAAAGCAGGAAGCCCGCGAGAAGTTCGGATTTTTGCTTGATGCGTTTAAATACGGTGCACCGCCACACGGTGGTATTGCCTTCGGACTCGACCGGATCGTGATGCTGATGGCCGGTGCACAAAGCCTTCGTGATGTGATCGCATTTCCCAAAAACCAAAAAGCCCAAAGCCTGATGGACAACTGCCCCGACACGGTTGATAAAAAGCAACTGGATGAACTTCACATCAAGCTGAAAGACGATATCAAGGAATAGCCGGAGATCGAAAAATGGCGAAACCTGAAAAGCGTGTTGGGCTGTTTACGGCTGTTTCCCTGGTGATAGCTGCGATGGTGGGTACCGGAGTGTTTACAAGCCTGGGTTTCCAGGTGGTGTATATCGATTCCGTTTTTTCGATCATGATGCTTTGGGTGGTGGGCGGTATCACTGCTCTTTGCGGTGCTCTTGCCTATGGTGAATTGGGCGCCGCACTTCCGAGATCAGGCGGAGAATATCACCTGATGTCGCGCATCTATCACCCTGCTGCCGGTTTTCTTTCCGGATGGGTTTCGGCATTATTCGGATTCGCAGCCCCGGCAGCACTTGCTGCCATGGCTTTTGCCAGCTATTTCACTGTGGTCATCCCTGTCGGTTCGGAAACCCATCTTGCCGCAGGTATTGTTATCCTGATCGGGCTCGTCCATCTCTCAAGTATTAGAAGCAGTGCGCTTTTCCATGATTTTTTTACGGTAATAAAGCTTATCCTGATCCTGCTTTTTATCGGGGCTGCTTTTTTCGCGGAAACTTCGGTTGATTATACGGCGGTTCCCGTTATCGAAGACCTGGATTTGATTTTCAGTTCCGGATTTGCAATTTCGCTGGTCTTTGTATCTTATTCTTACACCGGCTGGAACAGTGCCGTTTACATCGTAAACGAGATCAAAGATCCGCAGAAAAATATGCCTCTTTCGCTTCTTTATGGCACTTTTCTTGTTATGATCTTGTACGTACTGTTGAATTTTGCCTTTCTTCATACCGTACCGGTTTCGGTACTTGAAGGTAAAATTGAAATCGGTTTCCTGTCTGCATCTGCCGTTTTTGGCCCCGGCGGTGCGGATATCATGTCGCTCGTGATAGCGATTCTTTTGATATCCACCTTGAGTGCATTTATCTTTATTGGTCCGCGTGTAACGGAAGTGATGGGTGAGGATTACCATATCCTGAAATTTTTAAAGAAACGGTCGTCAACCGGTGTGCCCGCCAATTCGATTATATTTCAGACGGTTATTTCACTGTTTTTCATTTATACGTCCACATTCGAACAGGTTTTTATTTATGCAGGATTTACCCTGACACTCATCACCACAGTTACTGTGGCAGGAGTTTTCGTGCTTCGATACCGGGAACCGCATCTGAAGAGAGAATATAAGACGTGGGGCTATCCGTGGACACCGGCGCTGTTTCTGGCAGTGAATGGCTGGGTGATGTTTTATATCGTTGTTGATAAACCGTTTGAATCGGTTGTGGGTTTGGTGATTGTTTTCTCAGGCTTGATTTTGTACTACATTAATCAGAAAATATCTTCCGACAGGGAGTACAATCGCAGATATAAATCAAACCAATAAGAAGGGAAGTAAACGGATGAGATCGATTTTCTTAATCCTGCTGTTTAGCTTAAACGGAATTTGTAATGTCAACGCCCAAAATATGAATCAAAATGAGATAAAGCCGAACGGACAGGTTGTTTTTATGACTGATTTCGGTACCCGTGACCGCTTTGTGCCGAGCATGAGAGGTGTGGCAATGGCTGTAGAGCCGGCCCTGAAACTGCATGACCTGACTCACGAGATTGAGCCTTTTAATATTTGGGAAGCGTCGTACACACTGGCGGGTACAATTCCGTACTGGCCGGAGGGTACGGTATTTGTTTCCGTAGTGGATCCCGGCGTAGGCACGGACCGGCGTTCGGTTGTGGCAAAGACAGCCGACGGCAAGTTTGTAGTAACTCCCGATAACGGCACATTGACCCTGGTTCAAGACCAGATCGGGATTACAGAAATGAGAGTTATTGATGAGTCGGTAAACCGGAGGCCGGGTACGGAGGAGTTTGCTACATTCCACGGTCGGGATGTATATGCTTATACGGGCGCAAGAATTGCATCGGGTACAATCAGGTACGAAGAAACGGGCCCTTTAATGGATTCCCAAATTGTGAAAATCGAGTATACTCCGGCTGCGCTCTCAGAAGATGAAAATGAACTGACGGGAACAATTGCAAAAATAGAATATCCGTACGGCAATCCGGCGACAAACATCCCTGCCGAACTGTTTAATAAGGCAAATGGGCAGGATGTTGAAACTTGGAAAGTGGAAATTTACAACGGATCGGGAATTGTTTACAGTGAACCGGTTCCTTTCGCAAAAAGTTTCGGTTATGTAGAGCAGGGTGAGCCGCTGCTTTATATTGACAGTTTGGGTAACCTTGGACTGGCGTTAAATGGAGATAATTTTGCTGGAAAAAATAAAATAAAAGCCGGCCCCGGCTGGAAAATCAGGCTGAGCAAAATGAATTTTTGATGTTTTATCCTGAAAAATACATTGATGAGATAAAGCTGCAAGTCCGTTTTGCATTCCGCCGGATTGGAATGAAAAGCTACCAAATACATCAGATTTGTCTGTCCGGTCAAAAGCTCATCTATATTCCGATACCTAAAAACGCATGTACTTCCATCAAGCATGCCCTGCATGAAATAGAATTCGGCGAAACATTTAATGCTTCTATAAGTGAATACAGCAGGTTTAAAAGCCATCACGATTATTATAATAAACGATCCGATGCATTTACCGGCATAAATGAGCTTCAAAATAAAGCCGGTTATTTTCGCTTTACCGTTGTCAGAGATCCGGTGGAACGGCTGCTTTCATGCTACCGGAACCGTATAGTTGATTTGGAAGACCTGAAGTCAAGCAAATCAGCCCTGATTTCAAATGGATTGCCGCCTGAACCGGACCTGAACACATTTGTCAGGTATCTAAAAAGGTACAGGAAAATAAACAAGAGTATTGAACACCATTCAAGGCCACAGAACCGCTTTTTAGGAGGTACGCTCCGGTATTTTGACAGGGTATATCCCATGGAGCAATTGGATCGGCTCTTCGGTAAACTCGCCGATTTTTATCCCGGCCTAACCATTCGTAAACATAAATCGGGAGGGACAAAGGTAAACTTTAACGAGCTGTCTGAAAACTCGCTTCAAAAAATCATCGATTTCTACAAAGAGGATTACAAACTCCTGAGTAAATATTATTCACCTGATTCGATAAAAAAAAATTATTTATGAATTAAATCACATCTGATATTTACATGAGCAATAATTTTTATTTTGGTATAAAAAACCTATTCAGGCCGTGAGATTTCAATCACCCAATCCGGCCCGGGATTGATGCCGTATTCGGTTGCAAAATCCCCCTGGTTAAGTGCGATTGACAAATTGTCGAGGCTGTTAAAATACAAGAGAGCCTCACCGACACTAACTTCGCCGAAAGACCTTTCGTAGGGAACCACATCCCGGTAAAGAACTTTATCATTGTGTAAAATTTTAACTCTCAATTTATCTCCAAAATCAATATTCAGTTTTAAAAACAGGTCCCTTTCGATATTTGTCCAGATGTTTCCATAGCGTACATCGAGTATGGGGATATATCCCTTGATACTGTTCCCGGAAAATTCAGGATCAGGATGTGGGATAGTTACCACTTTATTTTTGAGTTTTTGCCCAACTTCTTCAAATGAGATAATGCCTGTAGCCAGCCGGGCGCCTGTATATGCATACACATCCCGCCCGTG
This sequence comes from uncultured Balneolaceae bacterium, assembly GCA_964415185.1. Taxonomy (GTDB): domain Bacteria; phylum Bacteroidota; class Rhodothermia; order Balneolales; family Balneolaceae; genus CAYVBJ01. The sequence continues at coordinate 8,562 of CAYPZI010000126.1, forward strand.
AAATGTATAAGACTTTTCCGATTCGGCCCTCCGGTTTACGGCTTCGTTAATTTCACGCACAGCTTC
>CAYPZI010000127.1:0-8567 GCA_964415185.1 uncultured Balneolaceae bacterium
TCGCGTAATTGACAATCGCGTAATTGACAATCGCGTAATTGACGCTCGTGTAATTATGGGATTTTGGTAAACATCATCTAAACGAAAATATTTATCCGCGGAATCAGCGGGATCAGCGGGAGAAACCACATAGGGCACGATCTCACTTCTCTTCCGGCACCAAAAGGGTCTCCGAATAGTGCCCCTTCTCGAAAAAGGATTCACTGAACGCTTTCACATCCTCAGCCGTTACCTCATCAATTTTTTCTACCAGTTCATCGAGTGTGATATGCCTGTTAAAGTAAATCTGGCTCTTTGCAAGGCGGTTCATCCGGTTGCTGGTGCTCTCCATCGACAGCAGAAGCTTGCCCTTCAGGTTGGCCTTGGCCTCCTGCAGCTCTTTTTCCGGGATATTCTCCGACTGCAGCCTCTCAAACTCTTCAAAAATCAGCCTTCGAACATGATCCACATATCCCCTGTCCGTGCCGATATAAACCCCGAACAGCCCCGAGTCGGTATAAGTCTGGTTAAACGACCCGATCGAATAGCAATACCCGTACTGCTCCCGGATGTTCTGATGCAGCCTCGAACTCATACCGCCGCCCAACACCGTATTGGCAAGCAGCAGCAGGTATTTATCCTCGTGATCATAATCCAGACCCCGCCGGCCGATGATCATGTGCGTCTGCTCAATCGGCTTGGTAATCACCTTGTTGGTGGGTTCATAGCTTGTCAAAGGCTGTCCCGGCGTATCGGTCTCGCCGTTGACATCGATATCCAGCTTTTCTTCAGCCAGCTTCACAACTTTCCGGTGATCTACATTTCCTGCAACGGCAATCAGCAGGTTGTCGGGCTTGTAACGGTTTTCAATATAATTGAAGAGGTTTTGCCTCTCAAAAGATGAGATAGTCTCTTCATACCCGATCACCGGACGCCCGATCGGGTGCTTATCAAACACCTGGCTCCCGAACTCCTCAAAGATCACATCGTCGGGGCTGTCCTTGTACATCTTCAGCTCTTCAAGCACTACTTTCTTCTCCTTGAAAAGCTCTTCTTCCGGGAATACGGAATTCCGGACCATATCGGAGAGCACATCCATGGCACGATCGAGTTTTGTATCGAGACAGCGTGCATAGTAGCAGGTGTACTCGGTGGAGGTAAAGGCATTCAGGTAACCTCCTACCGATTCCATGCTCATGGCAATGTCGTAGGATGACCTGTTTTTAGTGCCCTTGAATAGCATGTGTTCCAGGAAGTGGGTGATGCCCGCCTGCTCTTCCGGCTCATGCCGGCTCCCGGTTTTTACCCATATACCGATGGTAATGCTTTTTACACTGTCGATGTTTTCGGATACTATAGTCAGCCCGTTTTGAAGGGTTGTTTTTTGAATCGTCTCAGTCATTTTAGTCTTCGTAATAAGATCTCATTTTTTTTGTTTCACGCAGAGGACGCCAAGCCTCCCGCAAAGAACGCGAACAATTCCGCGGCCTTCGCGTGAACCTTGAAAAGGCACGATCAAGCTGTTACCTCACGAGCGGACGCTCGCGTAATTTTTGGGCGAAGCGGACGCTCGCGTAATTTTTGGGTGAAGCGGACGCTTGCATAATTTTTGGGTGAAGCGGACGTTCGCGTAATATTTAGTTGAAACGGACGCTTGCGTAATATTTGGGTAAAAACCCAATTTGCTAAAATCAAGCCAATTTAGTTTCACGCAGAGAGCGCGGGAAAGGCGCAGTGGACGCATTTGTTCCCTGCGTACCCTGCGGTTTTTTCACCCTGCGAACTCTGCGTGAAACAAAGAAGGCAAAGATTATGCTTCTTTTGGAAGAAGTGCCTTTCTTGAAAGCCTCAGCTTGCCGCCGTGCTCAACTTTCAGAAGTTTCACTTCGATCTCATCGCCAACCGACAGCACATCCTCAATATTTTTCACATGGCTGTGATTCACTTCCGAGATATGCAGCAGGCCTTCCTTTCCGGGCACAATCTCTACAAACGCACCGTATTCTTTCAGAGCCTTCACGGTTCCTTTATAGACCGCGCCTTCATCAAGATGTCCGGTGATTTCCTTGATCCTCTTTTTAGCTTCTTCGGCTCTTTCAAGGTTATCGGAAGAAATGGTGATGATTCCTTTCCCTTTTTCGTTCTCTTCAACGATAATTTCGGTTCCGGTCTCACGCTGAAGCGTTTGAATCACCTTTCCGCCAGGGCCGATTACGGCGCCGATCTGGTCACCGTCAATTTCCATCTTCAGGAATTGCGGTGCATATTCGGAAAGTTCGGTTCGGGGTTCGCTGATGGTTTCGGCCATCTTTTCAAGAATGTGCATTCGTCCCACACGGGCTTGCTCAAGTGCCGTTTCCAGCAGTTCAAAGCTGATCCCTTTCACTTTCATATCCATTTGGGTAGCCGTAATACCATCGGCTGTTCCCGCAGTTTTGAAGTCCATGTCGCCCATGAAATCTTCTTCACCACGGATATCGGACAAGATCACAGAATTGTTTTCACCGACGATCATTCCCATCGCAATACCACCGACCGGTTTCTTCAGCGGAACGCCGGCGTCCATCAGTGCCATTGAGCCGCCGCAGACCGAAGCCATAGACGATGATCCGTTGGATTCAAGAATATCAGAAATCACACGTACAACATAGCCGAAATCATCAAAATCCGGCATCATCATTTTAAGGGCACGCTCGGCAAGATGTCCGTGGCCTATTTCACGCCTGCCCGGTCCTCTCAGAAATCCGGCTTCACCCACACAGTAAGGAGGGAAATTATAATGAAGCATAAATTGTTTTGCATCCTCATGAAACAGCGTGTCGATCATCTGCTCATCTCTTTTCGATCCCAGCGTAACCGTGGCAAGTGCCTGGGTTTCACCCCGTGAAAATATGGCTGAACCGTGAGCTCTTGGAAGGTATCCGACCGATGTCCAGATATCGCGGATATCTTCGGGTGATCGTCCGTCAATTCGTCGTTTCGCCTCAAGAATCTGGTTTCTGAGTGCTGTTTTTTCAAGATCTGAGAAGATGTTTTTGATGTCGCCTTCTGCTTCTTCAAAGCCTTCGAGGGCTGTTATTTTTTCGATAACCGACGTCTTCAGTTCTTTCAGCTTTTCGTTGTACTCTTCTTTGCCAAGGCCTGTGCTAACAATATCCTTTATCGGACTCTCGGCCAGATCTTTTACTTTTTCGAGAAGCGTTTCGTCAACCGGCTCGGGAACAAACACACGCTTTGTCTTTCCAAATTCCTTTCGCAATTCTTCCTGGAATTCGCAGAGCTTTACAATGGCTTCATGGCCTGCCTTAATTGCATCCAGCATCTCTTTTTCCGAGATCTCCTGCATTTCGCCTTCAATCATAAGAACGCTGTCGGCTGTTCCGCCGATAATCATGTCGATATCGCTCTTTTCAAGCTCATCAAGAGTCGGGTTGATTATAAAATCGCCGTCAATTCTTCCGATCCGCACTTCGGCCATCGGGCCGTCAAACGGGACGTCCGAAATGTGGAGTGCTGCCGAAGCGCCAAAGCCGCCGAGGGCATCCGCTTCATGCTGGCCGTCGGACGATATCACATAGCAGATAACCTGCGTATCATTCAAATATCCTTTGGGAAACAGCGGCCTCAGGCATCTGTCAATCAGGCGGCTGCCAAGAACTTCACCATCCGAGGGACGCCCTTCACGTTTTAAAAATCCACCGGGAAATTTGCCGGCGGCTGCAAAACTCTCTCTCAAATCTACAGTCAACGGAAAGAAACCCTGTCCCGGTTTCGGTTCTTTGGCAGAAACGGCGGTACACAATACCATCGTCTCTCCCATTTTTACTACTACTGCACCATCGGCCTGCTTGGCAAGACGGCCTGTTTCTATTGACAGTTCTTTACCGGGGGCAAATTCAACTGTTCTGAAATCTTCTTTCATTATATTTCCTCTTATTCTTCAATTTACAATTACGAATTTGTGCTATGAAAACCGTATTGTACAATCTGTTGGAGGCGGGATAAGATCTTGCGGCAGTACATTCACTTACAGACAAGAAAAAAGGCACGTATTGTGCCTTCACAAAAAAAATTATTTTCTGATTCCGAGATCCTTAATCAGTTCACGGTACTTTTTAATATCGTTTTTCATCAGGTAGTTCAAAAGACGTCTTCTTTTTCCGACAAGCTTTAGCAAGCCAAGCCGGGAAGCATGATCCTTCTTGTTATCACGCATGTGATCGGTCAGATGATTGATTCTGGCTGTTAAAATAGCAATCTGAGCTTCGGTGGCTCCCGCATTTTCGGGTGAACCGCCGTACTTTTCAATTAATTCAGTTTTCTTTTCTTTCGTTATACTCATTCCTGTGGTTACAATTACGAATTAGTGTATAAAAATTATATCATTCAAAAATAGCCTTATTATTTATGTTTTGCAATATCGGGTTTTTTCCTATCCAGGATCTTTCCCGCTTTATCCCGGTCGATCCGGATCTGTTTTTTTAACTCATCCGCTGAGCTGAATTTCACCTCATCCCGGATCCTCTGAACCATTTGTATTCGAAGAAACTCGCCATATATCTCCCGGTCAAAATCCAGGATATGTGTCTCGATCGACTTCTCCCTGCCGCCAAAAGTCGGTTTGTTGCCTATGTTCATGACGCCCTTGTAAAATGAATCCTGAAATTGTACCCAGACGGCATAGACTCCGTTTTTGGGAATCACTTTTTTGGAATGTGATGGAATGATATTAGCCGTCGGAAACCCGATCTGTTTACCCCTCTGGTCTCCTTGCACTACAGTTCCTGTGAGCAGGTAGTATCGGTCCAGAAATTTGGATGCCTCTTCAAGATTTCCCTCTTTCTCAAGTGCATTCCTGATCTTTGTGCTGCTTACTGCCTTATCGCCCACTTCATACTTTGATACTACCATCGATTCGAATCCAAGTTTTTCTCCGAATTTTTGGATGGTTTCGATAGAGCCCTCCCTGTCTCTTCCGAATTGATGATCATACCCGATAATAAACCTGGAAACACCGATTTTTTTCCAGACAATATCTTTTACAAAATCAGCAGATGTTAAAAGTGAAAAATCACGGTCAAACGGTATCACCACCATCAGGTCAATTCCCATATCCGCAAGCAGGTCACACCGTTCTTCGAGAGAAGTCAGGTAGCGTATACCGCCCTTACCCGGATTCAGAATCTCTCTCGGGTGGGGATCAAAAGTGACGATCACACTTCTGGCATCAATTTTTTCCGCTTCCTCAATTACCTTTCTGATCAAAACCCTGTGTCCGGCATGCACTCCATCAAAAGTTCCGACAGTCAGAACCGTATTTTCATCCCTTTCAACATCATTCAGGTACAAAAGTTTAGCCATTCGATTGTTTTATATAGTGATCAATAACCGCAAGTCATCGGATGACTTGTTGATTTCTAAGTACTTAAATAAATCTTTACCTGCGAGTCCCGAATGCTTTCGGGATGACTCATTTATTTCAAAATCAATCTTTTACATTTACTCCTGCGGTTTTTAAATTGTGATCAAATTCTTCAGGTGTGAATGCATCCTTAACATGATAAGGCCCTGTTTCAGTTCGGCGCAACCCCGAAAGAACTGCCCTGCTGTTAAGCTCAAGGCCAAGGTCATGAGCAAGTGAGCGGATATACGTTCCCTTGCCGCACCGGATTTCCATTTCAAGTACCGGTTCTGAATATGAGTCTATTTTCCATTCATAGATCTCAACCGGACGCGGCTCAATTTCAACCTCTTCCCCGCGCCGTGCCAGTTCATAAAGCCTTTTCCCTTTTTTTTGAATAGCCGAGTAGACGGGCGGTTTCTGTAATATAGTACCGGTAAATTTGTCTTCCATTGCCTGCCTGGCCAGATCTTCGGTGATATGGGCTGTTTCGGCAAATGCATCGGGTTCGAGTGCAGCATCATAGCTTGGGGTTGATTTTCCAAATGTTATTTCAGCAGCGTATGTTTTTGGGAGGCCCTGGATTTGTGATATGGATTTTGTTGCCTTGCCGCAGCATAAAATCAGGAGCCCCGTTGCAAGCGGGTCGAGTGTTCCGGCATGTCCCGTTTTTTTAACGCCGATCCGGTTTCTGACATATTTGACAATATCGAAACTGCTCCATTCTCTCGGCTTGTCCATTAAGATCACTGCGCCGGATTTAAAATCGACCGGAGTTTCAATCTTTTCTGTTTTGCCGAGAACCGGCAGATCCTCCAGCGGAATCACCCTTGACATTCTGCTTGCAGGTTTAAGTGTTCAGGCATTTAGGACTTCTCCGGGTCATTTCTTCGGGTCTTTTCGAAAATCTTTTCCAGCTTGTTGATGTATTCCGCCGTATCATCCTCAAAAAACAGTAATTCGGGAATTCGCCTTACCTGGTTTTTAATTTTTTGAGCCAAAAGGTACCGTATTTCATCCTGGCTATCATCAATCAGCTTATAAATCGGTTTTTCCTCACGTCCGGGAGCATAGACACTCAGGTACACCTTGGCAATTGTAAGATCCTCGGTCATCTGCACCCTTGTAACGGTGACAAACGTACCCGGAGGCTGAAATTTCTCCTGTAAAATTTTTCCAAGGTCTTTTTGAATTACCGATCCAAGCCGTTCTGTGCGGATGCTCATTGTACGTTATATCTGTTTTATGAAAATTATTTTGAGACATCTTCAAGTTTTCTCTTCTCTTCTACAACCGTGTAGCTCTCAAGTTCATCACCCACTTTTATATCGTTGTAGTTTTTAATACTGATACCGCATTCATAACCTGACTGCACCTCTTTAACATCATCTTTAAATCGTTTAAGCGAATCGATTTCACCGTCATAGATCACAACGCCGTCGCGGATCACACGTACGGGGTTATTCCGGTTAATTTTGCCGTCAACCACATAGCAACCGGCAATGGTTCCTACTTTTGAAACCTTGAACACTTCACGAACTTCAACATAGCCCATCACCTCTTCACGGATTTCGGGGCTGAGCAATCCTTCGAGTGCATCCCTGACTTCATCCACGGCATCATAGATTACGCTGAAGAGCCTGATATCAATTTTTTCATTTTCAGCAAGCTTTCTTGCGGAAGCAGACGGACGGACCTGGAAACCGATGATAATGGCTTCCGAGGCTGATGCAAGCAACACATCCGATTCGGTAATGGCCCCCGAGCCTGTGTGGATAATATTCACTGCAACCTCTTCGGTACTCAGTTTTTGGAGAGCTCCCGAAAGGGCTTCAATCGAGCCGTCCACATCGGCCTTGATAATAATATTAAGTTCTGAAACTTCACCGAGTGCCAGCCTTCTGGAGAGGTCATCGAGTGTAAGATGCTTGCTCGTGCGCAGCGACTGTTCACGTTTGATCTGCTGACGCTGGTTGGCAATCTCCTTGGCGGTTTTTTCATCTTTGGTCACAATCAGTTTATCACCTGCCTGTGGGATATCATCAAAGCCGGTGAGCTGTACGGGTGTAGCAGGTCCGGCTTCTTTCAGGCGCTGCCCATGTTCGTTTTCCATTGCACGGACACGGCCGAAGCAAGGCCCTGCCACAAACGGATCACCGATTTTTAAAGTTCCGTTTTCAACAAGCAGGTTAGCAACAATTCCTTTGCCTTTGTCAATTCTGGCTTCGAGTACGATACCCTGTGCCCTGCGGTCGGGATTAGCCTGAAGCTCCATCAATTCGGCTTCAATCAGTACCTTTTCAAGCAACTCTTCAATGCCTTTTCCGGTATGGGCCGACACTTCCGCAAGCTGGGTCTTACCGCCCCACTCTTCGACAATTACATTATGCTCGGAAAGCTGCTGCTTGATTTTATCCGGATTGGCGCCTTCTTTATCCATTTTATTAATGGCAACTACAATCGGCACACCGGCTGCTTTGGCGTGGTTAATAGCCTCAATGGTTTGAGGCATCACCGAGTCGTCGGCAGCCACTACGAGGATGACGATATCGGTAGCCTGGGCACCCCTGCTTCGCATGGCGGTAAACGCTTCGTGACCGGGGGTATCGAGAAATGTGATTTTGCGGTCATCATCGGTTTTAACTTCGTATGCACCGACATGCTGTGTAATGCCGCCCGCTTCACCGGCCGCGACTTTCGTTTTTCTGATGTAGTCAAGAAGCGAGGTCTTGCCATGATCCACATGTCCCATCACGGTAATGATCGGGGCTCTCGGCTCGAGATCTTCGGGATCATCCTCATCCACTTCAATCTCCTCTATCATTTCCTCGGCATCCACAAACTCAACATCGGTATCGAATTCCGAAGCCACAAGCTCGATTGTTGATGCATCCAGCCTCTGGTTGATAGAAACCATCATCCCGATATTCATGCAAGCCGTGATCACATCAGTGGGTTTCACATCCAGTAAATCAGCCAGGTCACTCACCGTGATAAACTCGGTGACTTCTATCAGATTTTCTTCTTCCTGCATCCCCTCCTGTTGCAGCTCCTCTTCTCTCTCTTCGCGGCGCTGCCTTCGGCGTTTTTGCCGTTTGGAACCCACCGTTTCGCCCTGCTTCATTTGCTGCATGGTTTCACGCATCTTGCGTTCCACATCCTCCTCATCTACAGAGCGGCTCCTCGA
>CAYPZI010000128.1:0-8265 GCA_964415185.1 uncultured Balneolaceae bacterium
AGGAAGTAAAACCCAAAGAGATTGAAAATGCACCTGAATGGGCCGATCTTGAGATTGCCATGAACGAAGCTGCAGCCAATGATCGCTATGTTCTTGTCGATATCTTCGAAACAGGCTGCCAGTTCTGCAAGGCGATGGACCGTGAAGTCTATCCCGCTCCTGCCGTCCGCAATATCCTCGATCAGAAATTTACCGTCACCAAAATCAACGGCCACTCCGACGACACCGTCACCTTTCTCGGCGAGACGATGACCGAAAAAGAGTTTGCAAACAAAATGGGTGCAACAGCCTATCCCTACATTGTTGTACTCGATTCCGAAGGCAACATCGTGAATACCCGCCGCGGTTATCTTGATATAGTTTCGTTTACAAGGTTTTTGAATGGATCGATTTCGAGCTCCTGATTCGAAATGAAGCTTCATGTGCCTATAAAACACCTCGCCAGCCAATAGTATGTTTAGTATTCATTAACAAGAAATCATAAATTTAAAGAGGCTCATTTTTTCAAATCATAAAAAACTTAAACAGGGATAAAGCTATGGAATATAAATTACTTCAAGTATCCCGGAATCATAGAACTCTATATCCGGGGCTCATCTTATTAATGCTTCTATTTTTTATGCAGCCGGTTACAGAGGCCCAAAATATTCTCACACACGGAGATGTTGCCAAAATTAAATCGGTAACAGGAGTTGAAATATCTCCGGACGGCTTTCACATTGCATACAACCTCAGAATGCTGCGGTGGTTCGATGCCTACCTGATGACAGGCAACCGTTCCGCTGAAGTTCCACACTGGGATGTAAAAGCCGAAATTAAATAATTTAATTTATTTTGGAACATTAAACTCTCTGAAAGTGCAGGTTTTACGGCCTGCACTTTTTATTTTAATCATTGTAAAATATAGTTATAATGATATCTCATTGCTATGTAAGTGTTTACAATAATGCCACTCTTTACCTGAAATAACTGTGCCTCGGAACACCCAATCAAAGCTTGCTGTTTAATCACTGAATCGATTGGAGTCACATTCAGTCGGAATCTCTAATCCAAATTTTAAAATAATGAAAATGATTAATTCAATAGTTATTTCACTGATTGTTCTCACCGGCATTGCAGTGATGCCATATCAGGCTGAAATAACAAACACCAAAGCTAACGATAAAAACATCGTAGAACTTGCTGCAGAGACACCGGCTCTTTCTACTCTTGTAAAAGCCGTACAAGCAGCCGGACTGGTAGAAGTTCTGCAAAGTGATGGGCCCTTCACAGTATTTGCCCCGACCAACGAGGCTTTCGAAGCACTGCCTGAAGGAGCACTTGAAGACCTTCTTAAACCTGAAAACAAGGATCAGCTCGTAAAAGTACTCACATACCACGTGGTACCATCTTCCGTAAAATCAACTGCCCTGAGCGACGACATGAGCGTTGAAACCGTAGAAGGCGGAAATATTACGGTCAATATCACCGATGATGGCGTACAAATAAACGATGCAAATGTTGTAAACGCCGACATTGAAGCATCAAATGGTGTAGTGCATGTAATCGATAAAGTGATACTGCCGATGTAATCATCGCATTCACAAACTCATTCAATTTTTGAATTAAAAAAACCCGGTTCTGCCGGGTTTTTTTATTTTTCCGCAATGAATTAAGATTTTTTTTTGTTTTACTTTAGATGTAACAAGCAAAAACAATCTAACATTAATCCATATATATGCAGGAAAAGAAAGTATTTACACCTATCAAAACCGGGCCGGTTAAACTGAAAAACAGGTTTGTCATGGCTCCCATGACGAGAAACCGTGCTGATAATGAACACGAAGCCCCAACCGGCCTTCATGTTGAATACTATAGCCAGAGGGTTTCTGCCGGATTGATTATTACGGAAGGCTCTCAGATTTCAAAAGAGGGCAGGGGGTATATTCATACGGCTGGAATTTACAATGATAATCAGGTGAAAGGCTGGCAGAAGGTAACACAAGCCGTTCATAAAAAGGGCGGTAAAATACAGATTCAGTTGTGGCATACCGGGCGCGTTTCACATCCCTATTTTCAGGACGGCGGAAAACCAATTGCTCCCTCTGCCATAAAAGCCGATTCAAAAGCATTCATCCCATCCGGTTTTGTGGATACAACCGAACCAAGGGCTCTTGCTACCGATGAAGTTCGGGAAGTAATAAATCAATTCGGGCAGGCAGCAGCAAGGGCAAAACAGGCCGGTTTTGACGGAGCCCAGATTCATAGTGCTAACGGATATCTTGTTGAACAATTTTTGCACGATTCATCCAACAAACGAATGGATAAATATGGCGGCAGCATTGAAAACCGTGCGCGTTTTCTTTTCGAAATCATTGAAGCCGTTGCAAATGAAATTGGCGAAGACCGGACATCAGTCCGGCTATCACCCAGTAATCTATTTAACACGGATAATGACTCCCAATCGCGCGATTTGTATGAATATGTCATTAATAAACTGAATGATTACAACCTCTCATTTCTTGAACTTGTTGAACCGCTTGATGATGTAAGCAACAGGCCCGAACTGGTTGATAACGTTGCAGAGTATTTCAGGCCAATTTTCAAGGGAGTATTGGCTACAAACGGAAAATATGACAGAAAAACAGGAATTGAGGTTATTGAAAGAGGAACTACCGACCTCATCTCGTATGCGAAGCTGTTTCTTGCCAATCCGGATCTGCCTGCGCGCATAAAATCAGGTGCCTCTCTGAACGAACCTGATCCCGATACGTTTTATGGCGGCGGTGAAAAAGGGTACATTGATTATCCATTACTGGAAGAAGCTAAATTTGCTGAATGAGGGATTTTGTAAAATCATTCAATTTTATATTTTGATAGGGTTCTATTGTTAAATCAAACATATAAGCACCTACTGGATCTGACAGCGTTGGATTTTGACGCTGACATCCCGACCGCTGTCGGGACGGCAAAAGCTCCGGGAACTGTCAGGTCTTTATCCGACAAATGAGTATTGACACGACACAATTGTGTAAACGGTTCTGTTCCGGAACTTTTTAATTATTAATCTAACCGTAAGTGAGCCATGTATTTTCGATTTATAATACTATTCCTAACTTCATTTTTACTGCTTGAACCTACCTTACTTTTATCTCAAACACAGCCATTAAAAGTTACTTACGACAAAAACAATAAGGGTGTTTACACCTTCTATGCTGAAAACACCGAATACATGCCGTTTGTAATTGCTTTTGATTTTACCCAACTCAATAATTTAAGAGCCTCTTATGCCCTTCCCCGCCACATTAATGTTTTCGGTAAGAAAAACGCGCGTATATTAAAACTGGATCCTGTATCCAATACGGGAAGAAGCACCTTCAGGTACACTTTCAAGTATTATACAGGATGTCTCGACACTAAACCGGATGATATAGAGTACCTGCTTCCTCTTCCCGAAGGCACCAAAACCACAGCTCGTTTGCTGAGTTACGTAGGCCGGCACGTTGGCAGTGAGACTCCGGAGGATTGGTATAATCTCCTGTTCTTAACAAACGGTGAAGTTCCTATCCATGCCTCAAGGAAAGGCCGTGTGGTTTCAATCCGCGATGATCAGAATTTTACCAGCGAGCACCTGTTATTTACGAGTGAAAGGAACTATGTAATCGTTGTACATGACGACTGTACCTTTGCACGCTATTCTACTTTTAAAGACGGTCATATTGATGTCAGTATCGGCGATTTGGTTTTCCCCGGCGATGTACTTGGCTTGTCGGCAGGAGATGAATATAAGTTCGGTAACCAGGTAAGGCTGTATGTTTATTACAGAAACGATGATTCTATTTTAAACCCTGTTGAAAACAATGACGAGTTTAAAAATTTCTTCTCTTTTAAACCAAGGTTTAACACTGAAAATAATGGCAGCGGGTACCTTGAACCAAATCAGGAGTATATCAGCGTTCATCCCCAGGATATTATCCTATCCGAGCTGAGCCGGCGGGAACGAAAAAAATGGGAAAAAGAAAGCAGGAATTAAAAACTCCGCAAATTGAGGTCAACAATTAGAGAGCTGTGTAGCATGTCACTTGTCAATCCCCTGAAAAAACACCTCACTCGTGCAAAAAGTGATTCTTTGCATTACTCCAGCCAATATCAAGACAAAAAAAATCCCCCCAAAATGGGGGGATAATAGAACAAAGACCCGCATTTCAATGCCGGTACTTTTGTTTTTTGTTTAATCCGGATTCAAAATATTGTCAATCCTTGATTCAGCATCGGCGAGATGAACGCGAGTTGCACGGTCATTTACCTGTTGTCTTGTGTTTCTTACATCCCTTAAGAGATTTTCCAGCTGTTCACGTACAATCGGACGGATATCCGACTGACTTACATTAATGGAAGTGAACCCGAAGAACTGCCTGAATGCAGCAGGAATGTTCGGCAACTCTTCCGTCATCAGAAATTTCATCCTCTCAATATAGGCACGCTGAAGATTTCGCCGGTACACATCAATCGCCGAGTTGTTCCTCAGTTCACTCCAGACAGTACTGCGAATGTCATCCATAAACTCAAAAGGGGAGTAGGTATCTTCTTCGCGCTGGTCGTATTCAATCAGCCTTGCAATTCTTTGTGGATCGAGCAGGCTGTTCAGTACGGATACCTGGCGGCTTCTCAAACCATCAACAAAATCAGCCTGGTTAATTCGGCTCAGTATTTCATCATTAACTACCCAGGTCGGTGAACTAAAAGCATGACGTCCAATAAATTGCATGGCTCTTTGCTGTGTTTCTTTTGGCACAAACTCATACACCGGGCCTTCCTGCTCGTAGGTTTTATGTGTTTCGAACACGCCGCCGATATTTTGGCTAACGTGGCCCATGTAACGGCTCCACTGACCGAGAACCTGGCCATAAAGTGTTTCGAGTTCATCAAAGTTTTCGCCTTCCCTTCGGGTCCATTCAACGAGGTTATCGGTGATTACCTGCAGGTTGGCAAGGCCATATTGACTGGCTTTCATGGCATCGTCGCCCAAATCCTCATTTTGAGAGCGCGGGTCTATTTTGCTTCCAGTCTGACGGCCATAGAAAAATACCGGGTCATCGGCACGTTCAAGAACCCATTCATTAAGTATTTCTTCCTGTTCTTCGATTGGCATATCGCCAAACCACGTATATCCCCATTTTACAGCCCATTTATCGTAGGGGCCTACGCGCGGCTGAAAGTTGGTCACACCATCGCCGGGCTGGGCAATATAGTTAAAACGTGCATAGTCCATGATAGAAGGCGCTGTTCCATGGGTATCGGTATATGTTGGTGAGCGCAGTGAATCAACCGGTGTGGCATAACTGGACCCCCAGTTATGTGGCAGGCCAAGTGTGTGGCCAACCTCATGGGCAGATACAAAACGAATCAACTCGCCCATCACCTCATCTTCAAATTCAACTCCTCGTGCTTCAGGGTTTGCTGCAGATGTCTGAACAAAATACCAGTTTCTCAATAAGGTCATTACATTGTGATACCAACCGATTGCGGAAGTCAAAATCTGGCCTGATCTCGAATCGTGCACATGCGGACCGAATGCATTCGGAATGGGGGAAGCAAAATAACGGATGGAAGGATACCGTACATCCTCAAGGCTGAAATCGGGATCTTCTTCCGGTGTGGGAGCCATCTTGCCCATGATAGCATTTTTAAAGCCGGCTTCTTCAAAAGCGACCTGCCAGTCATCAACGCCTTGAATAAGCCATTCCCTCCACTTTTTGGGCGTAGCGGGATCGATATAAAAAATAATCGGTTCTTCCGGTTCAACAAGCTCGCCTCTCAGGTAGGCTTCTTTATCTTTGGGAACCAGCTTCCACCGGGTAACATGGCTCACTTCTTTTGCCTTCTGTGCATCGGCTCCATAATCAATTTTGTCCACATTGAAATAGCCGACTCTTGCGTCCGGCGTTCTCGGCTGCATGGGCTCCTTAGGCAGAAGTACCATACTGTGGTTAAATTCGAGAGAAATGGTATTGGCATCCGAATTGCTTGGAGGGTTGTTGGCCTCATAAGTTAACAGGTGCCTGGCCTCAATATTTTCCGGGTAACTCCGGATATGTTCAATAAATGTTCTTGAGCCGTCCACGCGTCGAACCTGGAAACTTCGCCTGAATCCTTGCTGTAGTCCCAGTGCAGGTACATCGGATGTAAACAGGTCTGTGACTTCAATAACCGTGCCTGTTGAATCTTCATTCAGGGCTTTGACATCAAATGAAGTAATGATCGGCTCAAAATTTGAATTCCTGACCGCTTCAAAAATGGGAAGCGTATCGTTGGCAACATTTTCATAAGAGACTCTTCGAAGAAGGATTTTATCCTCTTTTCTTTCCCATCGAAGAGACTGGGTATTGTTTTTCATGCCTCCGAAACTAATTCCGTCTGCTGTTTTGGCAATTCTTGAAATCATCAGCATCTCTCGACCGAGTAATGAATCGGGAATTTCGTAAAAATACTTGTTTTCCTGTTTGTAGACGTTAAATAATCCTTCGTCTTTTTCAGCGTCTTTTTTGATTACTTCACTAAACGGCTTTATTTCCTGGTCACCGCCACGTCCCGGCCTTGTTGGGCGCTCACTTGAGGCACCTGTCGGGCCATCATCCTTTGATGCCGAGCCGAATATTCCACACCCTGTTATAAGAAATGCGGAGAAACTTAAAATCAACATCTTTCTAATTAATACATTCATGTCCTGTAGTTGGTTTATTTTTATTTTAATCGTAGTTGACAAAACTGCAATTTCTGCATCTCTCAATCAAGTAAAAAAAGTGCCACATTGTAAAAAGTTGATAATAATAGCGAAACCTCCAAGCGTGCGCATTATGCACCTTGAAGCGCTGAGCGTTGTTTGGCAAGATGCAGAAAATTCAGCTCAAAAGCCCGGCCTTCACAGTCAGTGGTCAGCAAACATCAACAAGTTCCGTTCATTGTTTCTTTTTATTAACATGATGTACATTCTGATTTGAGAAATGGAATTACATCTTCGCCAAGCCAATCAAATATATCCCTTTGATATCGGCGGGAGCGGTTGGTTCTGTTGTTGTCTGAAGTGATCGCGATAACTGCATCAAGTTCCGGCAGCATAAGGATATATTGTCCACCGTTACCCCATGCAAAGGCCACCTCATAGCCGGCAATTTTTCGCCTCCACCAGAGATAACCATAATCGTACGGATTGAAGTTGCTGCGGGTGTAAATATTAAATGAATCCACAATCCAGCCGGACGGGACAATTTGTCTGCTCTCGTACCTACCCATATCCATCACCATACGGCCAATCTTAAGCAGTGCCCCGGGACGCAGAGCCATATTGTTCCCACCCATATAATATCCTTCGGGGCTTCGGTCCCATCCGCCCAGGTCAATTTCCATGGGCCTGAAAAGATACCGGTTTGCAAATTCCCGGGTGCTCATTCCACTGGCCTTTGTCAGTATAGCGGAGAGCAAATGGGTAGTGCCGGTGCTGTATATCATGCGCCCTCCGGGGCTGCCGGTCAACGGCTGATCCAGAACATATTCAACCCAGTTGTCACTTAAAACCCACCTGCCGTAATTATGAAAGCTGGTGGTTTCGAGTCCGCTGCGCATGGTTAGCAGATCTTTTATGGTGATGGAAGCTTTAACAGAGTCCGGATTTTGATCAAACCAACCCGGGAAAAATTGATCGATTGTCTGCTCCGTGCTTTCCAGGTATCCTTTGTCAAGGGCAATTCCAACCAAGAGTGAGAGAATACTTTTGGATGCCGATTTAATATTGTTTGTCCTGTTGCGGTTCATAGTGCCAAAATACTCTTCCGTAATCAGGCGGTTTTCCTGTTCAATGAGGAGGCTGTTAACAGTACCGATCTCTTTAAACTCTTTGATAATACGACTCACTTGAGAGGTATCCGGCGGGGAAAAATATGCTTCGGATTTGGAAATCGTTAGCAAATCAACCGAAAAACAAAACAAAATGGCTGTTATCCCGTAGAAAAACAGTTGAAACATATATTTTAGCATTAATCACCGTTTAAATCGCCTGACTGTTAAAGGTTATAAAACACGTTCACAAAAGTATAATACAATTATGAAATTCAGCCTCCTGTTTACATTTTTTTTCGTGATTTTAAACATTCCCGGGCAATTGAAAGCAAACGCCAAGGAATATTCGATACCCGAAATTCGTGTTGAAGCTGAAATTATGGAAAACGGAGTCATCCGGATTCAGGAGCAGAGAACTTACCGATTTGACGGAAGTTTCAGCTGGGCCGA
>CAYPZI010000129.1:0-8259 GCA_964415185.1 uncultured Balneolaceae bacterium
AGGCCGAGGAAGTCCATCTTCAGCATGCCGGCATTTTCAATCACTTTGCCGTCGAACTGAGTTACATAGAGGTCGGCGTCCTTCGAAGTGCAGACCGGGATATACTCGGTCAGTTTATCCGGGGCGATGATCACACCGGCAGCATGAATGCCGCTGTTCCGGACCGATCCCTCCAGGGTTTCGGCCATTTGAAGGGTGCGTGCCTGAAGGTCATCGCCTTGTTTGATATCCCTCAGTTCTTTCACGGAATTGAAAGCCTCCTCAAGCGAGATCCCAATTGTTTCGGGAACCATTTTGGCCAGCTTGTCGGCTTCATTCAGGGGCAGTTCCAGCACACGGGCCACATCTCGAACCGAAGATCTTGCCGCCATCGTGCCAAACGTGATGATGTGAGCCACCTGGTCCTTACCGTACTTCTCAACCACCCAGTCAATCACCCGCTGACGGCCGTCATCGTCAAAATCGATATCGATATCGGGCATACTTACCCGCTCGGGATTCAAAAACCGTTCAAACAGCAAGTCGTACTTCAGGGGATCGATATTGGTGATACCCGTACAATAGGCCACAACCGAGCCTGCCGCTGAACCCCTTCCCGGGCCAACAAAAACGCCCATCTCTCTCGCGGCTTTGATAAAATCCTGTACAATCAGGAAGTAACCGGCAAAACCCATTTCCCTGATAATCTTCAGCTCGTGACCGATACGCTGTAAAACCTCTTCTTCCGGGTCACCGTAATGTTTTTTTGCCCCTTCCATGGTAAGATGGCGCAAATAGTCATCTTCCGTTTCAAATCCTTCCGGCAGCTTAAAGTTTGGCAGGATCACATCCCGCTCCAGTTTCAGCGGCTCAACCTTATCGGCAATTTCCATTGTATTCTCAATCGCTTCGGGAAGGTCGGCAAACAGCGCCTTCATCTCCTCATCCGATTTGAAGTAGAACTCATTATTCGGGAAACCGTATCGAAAACCGCGGCCGTTTCCGATGGGAACCGAAATCGGGACGTTATCATCGATACAAAGCAGGGCATCGTGAGCCTTTGCATTTTCTTTCTCAGCATAATAAACATTGTTAGCTGCAATCACTTTCACACCTGCTTCCCGCGCAAACCTGAGCAGCACTTCATTCACCCGTTCTTCTTCTTCAAGGCCGTGCCGGTTAATTTCCACATAGAAATCTTTACCGAACTGATCATACCACCAATTAAATGCTTCCCTTGCAAACTGCTCACCCTTGTTCAGGATAAGGTCGGGTACTTCCCCGTTCAAGCCGCCGGTGGATGCAATCAGCCCCTCCTTATGCTGAACGATAACTTCCTTGTCTATTCTCGGATATTTGTGATAATACCCTTCGATAAAACCAATGGAACTCAATTTGGACAGGTTTTTATATCCCGCCATATTTTTTGCCCAGAACACCTGCTGATATCTTTTGTCTTTGTTTTCGCGGGTGAATTTTTTCTTGTGCCTGTCTTCGGTCAGGTAAAACTCACAGCCGATTATCGGTTTGACTCCCTGGCTGTTGGCTTCCTGAGCAAAAGAAAAAGCCCCGAACATATTGCCCATATCCGTCAGGCCGACTGCCGGCATGTTGTTTTCTTTCGCTTCTGAGATCAAATCCTTGATTCCGGCTGCAGCCTGTAAAACCGAATATTTGGAATGACAGTGCAGGTGGACAAATGGTGTTTCAATATCAACAGCTTTGTTACGCTCAACCGCAAGATTTACAGATTGTTCAGCCTCTTCGCCTTCGGTTTCAATATCCGAATTTTTCAGTTTTTCGATCTTTGGCATATAAGCAACCGGATCGATAAAACTGCCTGGCTTTCCGGCCGGAACATCGGCATGAACGGGGAAAACCGGCTGAATCACCCCGATTCTGACCAGCTCGAGAAAACAGCGGGCTGTGGCATCAACATCAGCAGATGCGTTGTGTGCCTCCTCAAATCCTGTTTCAAAAAGCTTTTGATGCAATTCGGCTAACGTAGGCCACTTGTACTTGCCGCGTCCGCCGGGCAGCGCACAGAATTCGGTTGCTTCATCCTTGGTATCGATGTGGATCTTATCGGGGAGCGGATTATCCAGGTTCCGGCGCAGAAATTCACAGCCGGTAATATTCAGGTCAAATTCAAGATTATGTCCAATGATAAAGTGGGCTTTTGAAACTTCTTCCTGAAAAATTTTCAGAACTTTATCGAGCGGGTGGCCTTCTTTCTCTGCCCTTTCGGTTGAAATGCCATGTACCTTTTCAGAATTGAACGGAATCGTAAAACCATCCGGCTTGATAATATAGTCGCCGGATGAGATAAGCTTTCCGGAAATTTCATGTACCTGCCATGCCAGTTGAACACACCGGGGCCAGTTATCAAAATCATTAAGCGGGGCTGAATAGTTTTGAGGTAATCCGGTTGTTTCAGTATCAAAAATTAGATACATGGGCAAGTTTTATGATGAGTTAACGTGATTTTTACTGTGACTTGTAAGCCGTAATTAAAATATCAATTTTACCCTTAAAATCTAAAGCCGTTCAGTCTAATCTTATATATCAGACGCATCTTTTTCGGTATACCGAATAGCGGTCTGTAGTTAATGCAATAACATCGATTTATTGCTCTTTTCAAAGTTTTACAGATTGTTAATTGCATGAATACGCCTATTCATGATATTTTCAGAATTGCATTATTTACAAATTGACTAAATCATTCCAATATGTCTTTCACGAGAAACGTCTGCTTGCTGGCTGTGCTTATTTTGTTATCATCCTGCTCTTCAAGCAAAAACTATTTTATATCATCCGACTACGAAGATACTGTCACCGATAAAGAAGTATTAATTGTGCCGGTGTATCGTGAACAGTTTACTGAAACACCAAAACCAATATTCGGATATCTCGACTCTTCACAAAAAGCTATTCTTGAGAGTGAACTCGAAGCTTTTTTCAATAATAAGCTCAATATCCCCGTAAAAATCTTTGATGATAGCAGATCATTTAGCAGTGAGAGCTTTTCGCTGGAAAGGGCTACCCTGAACGAAACCGAATTTTTTATACTAAAACCGCAGGATGAAGTTTTTTCTGATTCCGGTTTTGTATTGTTTATTGATGAATTTGCGTTTAACACCCAAACCCAGGAGGTTCGGAGTTCTTCATATGCCGGCCACGGCAAATCAATCAAAAGAATACTTTATTTTGAAACCAAATATTCACTGTGGGATAATGAAAATAAAAAGATAGCAGCTTATGGTCAGTTCAATACATCAAAAGAAGTATCCAGTGAAGTAACCGAAGAAGACTATGCGAGTGTAATCAGAACTGTCCTCGACGACATAGCCAAGAGTAGCCCGCTGCGCGCCAAGTCTTAAAAACCTGTGCAGATATCCCTGCTTATTAATTTGATCTCACCATATTTAATTGATATCCTGCATAGATAATTCGGATGCATTTCTGTATTTAAACCAATACCTTTAGGCGGTCTTTGATAAGGATTAAGGTTAATAAATCTTTGAAAAATAATGTGTGTTTTTGCATTGAAAGGAGTGACTAATCCTAATGCACACAATCTAAAAATAAATAGTTAATCATTACATGAAGAATATATTTTCATATATCGAAAATAACCGGGAAAAATTTGAAGAAGAACTGTTTGAACTGCTCAGGATTCCGAGTATAAGCACGGATGCCGAAAGAAAAGAAGACGTTTTGGAAGCAGCAAATTACCTCTACTCCCGGTTTGAAGATATCGGAATAGATACCGTAAAAATCTATGAAACGGATGGACACCCGATTCTTTACGCTGAATACGCTCCTCATAAAAATGCGCCAACCGTTTTGGTTTACGGCCATTACGATGTCCAGCCATCTGAACCGGATGAACTATGGGAAACACCACCTTTTGAACCTACTGTTCGCAACGGACGAATTTACGGCCGTGGCACCAGTGATGACAAAGGACAATCTTATACACATATAAAAGCTCTCGAGGCATACAGGAAAACGGGCACGGAACTTCCTGTCAATGTAAAGTTCATCCTGGAGGGGGAAGAAGAGATTGGTTCTCCAAACCTGATTCCTTTTGTAAAGGAAAATAAAGAGATGCTGAGATGCGATATGGTATTAATTTCTGACACCGCCATGTTTGCTGAAGACCAGCCGTCCATCACTTACGGCCTCAGAGGCCTTGCCTATATGGAGGTTCATGTAAAAGGGCCGAACCGTGACCTGCATTCGGGTGTTTACGGAGGAGCCGTTGCCAATCCTGCCAATGTGCTTTGTGATATAATCTCAAAACTGAAAAACGATGACGGCACAATCAATATCCCGGGTTTCTACGATAAAGTGAAACCGCTAAGTGAAGCCGACAGGAAAGCTTACCGGGAGCTGCCTTTTGATGAAGAGTCATTCAAAAAAGATTTAAACTTGCTGGAACTTGAGGGTGAAGATGATTACTCAACCCTGGAAAGAGCAACTGCCCGCCCGTCTCTGGATGTGAATGGAATATGGAGCGGATATCAGAAAGAGGGTGCCAAAACGGTTCTCCCATCAAAAGCTGCCGCAAAAGTGAGTATGAGGCTTGTTCCCGACCAGGATCCTAATGAAATTTCAAAACTGTTTGCTGATTATGTGAATTCACTGGCTCCGCAGTCGGTAAAGGCCGAGGTTAAGAGCCATCACGGCGGCTATCCCGTTGTGATTGACCTGAATTTCTATGGACTAAAAGCCGCTGCACGGGCTTTTAAGGATGTTTATGAAACCGATGTGCTGTTCTCGCGGGAAGGCGGCTCAATACCGATTGTTGCAGACTTTAAAAAAATTCTGGGAGTCAATTCCATTCTGATGGGATTCGGCCTGACTAAAGATGCCCTTCACTCTCCCAACGAAAGCTTTGCCCTCAAAGACTTTCACAGGGGGATCAAAACTTCAGCAAGATTCTTTCAGATACTTCCTGAATATTCTTAATAAAGCTACATTTTTAACCCGGAAAGAAGATCATAAGAACCGGCGTGAATCGTTCCCTCGTTTACATGTTTCGGTTCATTGTTTTCATCAACAATCACGACCGCAGGTTTGTGTTTACGGGCTTCTTCGGGAGACATCTCAGCATAAGAGATAACAATGATCCGGTCGTCAACCTGGGTAAGCCTGGCAGCTGCACCGTTCAGGCAGCAAATTCTGCTGCCTCGTTCACCGGGTATGGTATACGTCTCGATACGCGATCCGTTTGTGATGTTTAAAACCTGGACTTTCTCATATGGTAAAATACCACTCAGGTCAAGCAAATCTTCGTCAATCGTAATGCTTCCCTCATACATGAGGTTAGCCTCGGTTACTTTCATTTGGTGAAGTTTCGATTTGAACATCGTTAGTTTCATAACATCAACTAATTTAATATTGAAATATAATATTATCGATCAGCCTTGTTTTGCCAAGATATATGGCACCGGCAACAACGTAATCTTCAGATTTTAATAACGTCTTTACCGGCTCCAGCGTTTGTCTGGAATAAACGTTAAGATAGTCAATTTTGAAACCTTTTGCTTCAAGTTCACTTTTTTGATGGCTGATCAGTAATCCGGGCTCATCAATCCCGTCAAGTATCTGCTTTTTGATATAGCGCAAGGAACGATACAGGCCGGGTGCAATTTTGCGTTCTTCATCCGACAGGTAAGCATTGCGGCTGCTTAAGGCAAGGCCGTCGCCGGCGCGAACTACCGGACCCATTACCAGCTCGATATGATGATTAAATTCATAAACCATCCGCTTCAGGATCAGAAACTGCTGAATATCTTTCTGCCCGAATACGGCAATGTCCGGTTCAACGATATTGAAAAGCTTATTTACTACAAGTACAACCCCCTCAAAAAAACCCGGGCGGCTGGCTCCGCACATATATTTATTCAAATCCCGGATCCGAATGGAAAAAAATTTACTCTGGCCGTACATCACATCCCGGTCTGGTGCAAAAATTATATCCACACCAAGTTCGCGACACTTCTCAAGGTCATTTTCAAGATCCCGCGGGTAGGTTTCAAAATCTTCATTCGGGCCAAACTGTTCGGGATTCACAAAAATGGATACAACAACCGAGTCGCATTTTTCAAGTGCGATTTCAATCAATTTGATATGGCCTTCGTGCAATGCACCCATCGTGGGCACAAAACCGATTAAATTTCCGTTTTTTCGCTTTTCACGGACACAATTCCTGATTTCGTCAATTGTTTTTGCAAGAACCATTAAATATCTAATAAAACTCTTGAATTCTGAAAGAAAATCATTGCGTTCTGATAACAGAAATCAAATTGCACGATTGGAATCGAAATTCTCAAGCAGTTCTTTAACGCGATTGAGAAAGGCGCCGCCATGAGCCCCGTCAATAATCCTGTGATCGTAACTCATAGTCAGGTACATTTTCTGCCGTATGCCGATTACATCTCCGTGTTCGGTCTCAAGCACAACCGGCCGTTTTTCAATGACACCTGTTCCGAGTATGGCTACCTGTGGCTGATTGATAATCGGAGTCCCCATCAAATTCCCGACACTGCCATAGTTGGTTAGCGTGATGGTTCCGCCGACAAGATCATCCGGAGTCAGATTTTTTTCTCTTGCTTTATCAGCAACTGAATGTACCTCACGGGCAAGCCCCGACAAGTTCAGTTCATGTGCGTTTTTGATGACGGGTACAATCAAGCCGCCTTTTCCACCCTCTCCAAGAGCAACAGCCAGGCCAAAATTGATATCTCGCTTAACGATGATCTCATCTCCGTCAACCGAACTGTTAATAAGCGGGAACTCCCTGATAGCCTGGATAAAGGCTTCAATAAAGATAGGCGTATATGTAAGTTTGATCCCGTTTTGTTCCTGGAATTTTCGTTTATTGGCCTCCCTCCATTTCACTACATTGGTGACATCCACATCACTGAAAGTGGTTACATGGGCCGAGGTCTGCTTGGATTTGACCATATGCTCCGCAATCATTTTGCGCATGCGGTCCATCTTAATAATTTCAACATTATCGTCTGGCCTGGTTACACTCAGTTCACCTGCAGTAATCTTTCCTTTTTTCGCTGCTTCAGATGTTCTCGCTTTTTCAGTAGCCGGTTTAGTTAGTTTTTCTTTTTCGGTTGATGCCGCCGTTTTTCCGGTTTTCCTTTCCTCCACGTATGCCAGGATATCGTGTTTTGAAACGCGTCCGCCCTGGCCGCTACCTTCAATCGATTCGAGCTCTTCCTGGCTGATTCTTTCTTCTTTTGCAATCGAACGGACCAGGGGCGAATAAAAGCGTCCGTCACTGCCTTCGCGTTGCGGTTCCGTACCGCCGGTAGTTACAGGCTCGGGCTCAGACTCTTTACTTTTACCGTTGGTTGAAGCCGGCGCGGATTTTTCTTCTTTGGCCTCTTTTTCCTCTTTTTTAGCAGCTTTGCCTGATGAGGCTTTTCCTGTGGTAACAATGGCTATGGGCTGGCCCACTTCTACGGTCTCGCCTGCTTCAACCAGCATTTCGGCGAGTGTGCCCGCTTCGGGTGACGGTACTTCCGTATCTACCTTATCCGTGGCTATTTCAAGCAACGGCTCATCTACCTCAACCTTGTCGCCAACCTCTTTCAGCCATTCAATTACCTCCCCTTCCATAACGGATTCACCCATCTGGGGCATCACAATTTCGATACGCTCGCTTTCTTCGGTGCCGCCTTCATCTTCAACTTCGGCTTCGGCTTCTTCTTTGCTTTTTTCACTTTTTTCAGCTTTCATTTCTTCAGCTTCAGCTTTTTTCTCTTCCTTCTCTTTCTCTTTTTCAGCTTTTCCGTCTCCACTGCCGGTGACACTTTTTGCCTTTTCAGGGTCCGTTTCAATAATAGCAATAGGCTGTCCGACTTCTATGGTTTCGTCCGCCTCGACAAGGATTTCAATAAGAACACCGGATTCGGGCGAGGGCACTTCCGTATCCACTTTATCGGTTGCAATTTCGAGAAGAGTTTCATCTGTTTCAACAGTATCCCCGACACTTTTTACCCACTCGATTACTGTTCCTTCCATAACGGATTCGCCCATTTGGGGCATGACGACTTCAACCTTTGCCATGATAAATAATTTGTTTGTAAGCGTTTTTTTGAATTAACAAGATAGGGAATAAAAATCGAAATAAATGAGTTCAGATCAAAATGTGTGACGGAATTGTTACGGTCGTTTCAACTGTTTTATCACAAGATTTTTAAATGGAGCATCAGATAAGATTTAGAATTTGATGGCCAGAGACTGTCCTTGTCA
>CAYPZI010000130.1:0-8235 GCA_964415185.1 uncultured Balneolaceae bacterium
GTGGAAGTCTTTGCCAACCTGGATGACGGGTTTGAATGGTTTGGCGGGACGGTAAACACCAAGTACCTGATTTCAGCCTTCGTTGGAGATGATGGCTTTGATTATGATGAGGGATTTCGTGGAAAAGGCCAGTTCTGGTTTAACATTCACGGAGATGATGATGCCGGTTCGGGCGGAGAGCATGATGGCGGAACAGATCCGGAAACCGGTACGCCGTTTGCCATTCCTGAAGTATACAATGCTACCTACATCGGGTCCGGAGCAGAAACCATTCTGACAAGTAATGATTTTGCCCTGACCATTGATGACAATGCAGGAGGTAAGTATTTCAATTCGATCTTTACCGATTTTGCAGGAGCGGGCATAACCATTGAAGATTTGTCGAGTGGTGAAGACAGCCGGTCGAGACTGGAATCGGGTGACATTGCGTTTTCCAATAATATCTGGTTTGACTTTGGAGACATTAATGGAGTTGCGATAGATGCAAATAATATCTTTGCGCAGCAATTTGTGATCGATGCGATTGCTGGCGACCAGTTTGTGGAAGACCCGCAGATACGCAATATCACCCGGCAGAATGAGGTTGGCCTGGATCCTCGCCCCGCTGAAGGAAGCCCCGCTTTTACCAATGACAGGCTTGTTCAGCCGCGAGATGGTTTCTATACTTTTACGCGCTTTATCGGTGCTTTTGGTGAAGAAAGCTGGTATGTGCCCTGGGCATTTTTGGGAACAAGCGGTATTTCGGTTTCCACTGATGATGAGATTGCCTCTAATTCACCCACGGATTTCCGCCTTGAGCAAAACTTCCCGAATCCGTTTAACCCGAGTACGGTAATCCGGTTCCAGCTTCCGCAAAGCCAGCGGGTTACATTGAAAGTTTATGATGTAACCGGAAGGCTGGTTACTACACTGGTTGATGGTGTGCGTTCGGCAGGAACCAATGAAATCAGGTTCGATGCATCAAACCTGGCGAGTGGTGTGTACCTGTACAGGTTGCAAAGCAGCTCTGTCACGCTAACACGCAGCCTGACTTTGATCAAATAAATAACCAACCTGTAAATAACTTACAGCTCACAATCTTTGTGAGGTGTGCTGATCACATGAGAGGTCCGGGGAACCGGGCCTCTCATTTTTTTATACACAGGGTAAAAAGAGTTCAATCCGCTCTTTGCGGTATATCGTGGTTAATTTCTTGCTGGGTTAGAAACCGAGTGTATGAAACCGCAGGGGGCGCAGTGTTTTGCAGAGGAAATGTGCAGAAAAATTACACGAGGGGGAAGGTCCATGGGTGCCGGTATTGGGGCTTCAGGTAACTGTTCGCTTTGGGATGGTTTTTAAATTGCCTGCTTTGATGATCCCAGTGAAGCTTTTCACCCGTCAGGAATGCAATATTGCCAAGATTTGAAATGATAGCTGTGTTTGCCGCTGCTTCGATATTGGCTGCCGGTTTTTTTCTTGATTTCATCGAATCAAGGAAATTGTTCACATGATTTTGAAGGTGGTCTCCGCCACCGCCCGACGGATGGATCCGTTTGATGGTATCCTGCCGTTTACCATCCACATTTTCGGTTTCGGGTATCACTTCCCAGCTTCCGCGGTCAACAACCAAAGTGCCGTTATTGCCGATAAAAGCCACGCCATGGTTTCGTCCATACGGCCCGCCGTCGATTCCGGCCGCATGTTCCCAGATCATATTGAAATTCTCGAATTCATAAACGGCCTGCTGTGTGTCAGGTGTTTCCATGGCATCATCCGGAAACCCGAATTTGCCGCCGCTCGACATCACGGTTTTCGGCCCGCCGGGTTTCATTGCATAGAGTACGATATCAATCAGGTGCACTCCCCAATCGGTCATCAGTCCGCCGGCATAATCCCAGTACCAGCGGAAATTGAAGTGAAACCGGTTCGTTTCTACAGCTCATCTGTACGCTGGTTCAACACATTGCGGTCTACATCACAAAGTGCTTTGCACTCTACATTACCAACATTCAAAAAACGGTCGAGGTTTGTCCATCCCATGCCTTTGCAGCCGATCAGTCCGACTGTAATTTTTTCATTGGGAGATCGGCTTTTTAAAATAGAAAATGCAGAACCAGGCACAAGAAAAGCAGCACCCATGCCCGCTATCATTTTTCCGGAATCTGCGAGAAACTGGCGGCGTGTGGATTTCATGGCTTTATATATTTTATTATAATTTACAGCCCTATGAGATAGAATTTAGTTTTTAATTTTACTTTTTAAAAAAGGAAAGGGCAAATATGAAAAACAGGCAAGGTGTTTATCTGCGGAAATCAGCGCATCACTCAGTGTGAATCAACTGGTTTAGAATAGGCTGGTAAAAAAATGATATAGATATCACAAAAGTTTAAACTTTCAATCCATCAATTGTTTCTTAATTTTGTTTTTTGTAAAGTCGATTATACAATTCCTCATCAGATGCTAACATGAAATTCCACTTTAATATGCAAGTTAGTAAATCAAAATTATCATATTACTTGCTCTATGTACTAATTTTCATATTTGTTTTATTGCTAGCAGCTAACATTACTAGTTTAACAATCAACAATTTATCAGATCCGAAAAATAATCTGAATATGATTATAAATCACTCAGATTCACTTTTTTCTTTGAAGAAAAACAGCTATGAAAAATTGAATTTAGATGAATATACAATCCTTAATTTTTTAAACTTTCAGTGTAGGAATTGTATAGAAAGGTATAAAAACTGGGATGACTGGTATGAAGATTTAAAAAACAATGAGAATGTAAAATTTTACCACATTATCCCGGAAATCAATGAAAACTATGCAAAATTGATTTTAAAAAATATTTCTGATGAGAGCGATTTTGATGTTTATTTAGATGACAACTATGTAAATAATAACAACTTTATTACCAGAAGTTCATCTTTACTTTTCCACAATGGTAAATTGATATCAAATAATTTTAATGATTTTAAAAATTTTATAAATAATAAATGAGTGCTGAATGAATGTGGATGATCTCTATTCAGTTTTTTATTTAATAAAATGACACTAAAAGAAATATCTCAATCTACTCTCGAAAAGTGGAGAAGGACATTTAATCAAAGAATTTCCTAATGGCCCTGTCTCAGGATATTTCATTACTTAAAAATCAAACTCTCAAAATCGTAAAATAACGAGGTGATATTATGATATCTAAAATGAATAAATTATCCATAAGTCTGATTACTTCAATTTTTATTCTACTGCTTGTAGGTTTTATATCCGGAGTAAAAAGTTCTACAAATTGCTGTGTTACATGCCCCGATTTCTGTAAATGCGAAAGAACGGCTGCAGAAGATGAGTGTTGCACAACCGCCCAATGCAACACTTTTGTCGGGTTTACTTGCACAGGTATTGGCGCCAATTGTTGCTTTGGCGATTCATGTGAAATCCCGACCGAAGCCTCTTTTATATTGAAATTTTAAAAAAGTTGAAATCTAAGATGAAAAATTTAAATTTGATCCGAATTCTCATTGCAGTTTTTATACTCCTGATCGTAGTACTATCATTAAATCTGAATTCCCGGGCAGATGATTCATCCGGTTGTTGTATAAATTGCTTTGGGGAATGTCATTGTGAAATCAGTACGGATGAACCGTGTTGTCTTACACGACAATGTTACAACTTACCTGTAGTAAAGTGTTTTGGTGATAGTTCAAAGTGTTGTTATGGTGGTTCCTGTGATGAACCTGAAGAAAATTAGGAGACATAAATGAGATTAATTATCATTTTTCTTTTCACATTTACAGCGATATCATGTAAAAATCAGGAAGTTAAAACTGGTGATAATGCAGGAATTAAATCTCTTTCAATTGAACATACCGATAATCAATATAAGGTTTCAAGTCATGAGTACATTTTCGGGGATTCAGATAAGATGCCCCTTGCACTTGTAGCTGGTTTATCGGTTACAAATAGTGGACAGGTTTTCATTTTTGATCATACGTTGAAGGGATTTTATAAGTTAAATTCCGCAGGAGATGTACTTGATTTTATAACCCTGCCGGAAGGGAGAGGCCCCGGAGAGTACAGTGATCCTCTTGGGTTTGCTGCATCTGGTGAAAGAGTTTATATATATGATCAGAATTTATTCAGATTGACAGCAGCCGATTTAAACCTGGAACCGGTAAATATTTTTCAAGACGAGACATCCACATTAAACATGGTGATGCAGCCTCTTGGTGACGGGAAAATTCTTGCGGCAAGAAACCTTTTCAGAATTAAACCGGACGAATATACCTGTTTTATTTATGATTCGAATGAGAATGAAATTCTTCTCGAGTTTGATCAATCCTACGATACCGTTATAGAAACCAAAAAAGAGAGGGTGCAGCTTAACGATATGGCAATGCCGGTCTATGCCAATGATAAGTACTACGTTTTGTTGTCACTTCCATTTCAGCTTAAAGAGTATGATCTGCAAGGCAGGCTTTTGAATACCTATCAGGTTAAAAACAGGGAGAACCCCTATTTTGAAAGGGACAGTTTTGTTAATCCCACATACGCCAATATCGGGTTTTCCTGGGACGATCACTATGAATTATTTTTGATAACAATATTGAATAACCGGGACAGATCATCTAAGCTGTATCTGTTTGATAAAAATTTTGAATTAAACTCTGTGATTGATCTTGATCAGTTTAAAATACATGATGATGATCTTTTTCAGAGCCTCACTAATTCAAGCGACCATAAAGGAAATGTTTATCTGCTTTCGAATAGCAGAGAAGGGCCAAAAATATTAAAGATTCAATTCTCTGAATCATAAAATGATGAGGTGTCATTATGAAAATAAAAACGAAAAATCTAAATTTTATTCGAATTCTTATTGCAGTATTTATGCTTTTAATTGTCGTATTATCTATTAATCTGAATTCCCTGGCAGATAATTCATCTGGATGTTGTATAAATTGCTTCGGTGAATGTGACTGTGAAAGCAGTACTGATGAGCCTTGTTGTTTAACGAGAACTTGTTTCATTTATAAGGTTGCAGAATGTCAAGGTGAACAAAGTAAATGTTGCTTTGGTGGTGCCTGTGATGAGCCTGAAGAAAATTAGGTGAATTCGATGAGATTATATTTGTCGTTTTTAATTATTGCACTGACAGTGATAGCATGTAAAAATCAGGAAAATGATCTAAATAAGACAACAGCTACAAAATTTATTTCTCTTGAAGATTCTGTTAACCAATACAGGGTACGAAATCACGAGTTTATTTTCGGGGATACGGAAGAGTATCCGCTGGCAATGATTTCGGGCCTTTCTGTAGTTAAAAACGGATTGATCTATATTTTTGACAGTTCGGTAAATCGTATATATGTCATACAAAATGATGGTAATCTACTTCATTCTTATAAATTAAAGGAGGGAAAAGGCCCGGGTGAGTTTGTGCGTGCGTTTGCATTCGAGGCCGGTGAAGAACATTTATATATTTATGATCAAAATCTGTTCAGATTGACCGTATTTGACCTTGAATTTAATGTACTCCATGAATTTACAGATCATACCACTACTCTGAATCTGGTCATGCAGCCACTTGAAAACGGCAAAGTTCTTGCTGCGAGAAATCTCTTGAGAATCAAGCCGGATGAATTCACATGTTTTATTTTTGACGGTATTTCCGGGGAAGTTCTTCAGGAATTTGATCAATCATATAAAATTGTTGCAAAAACTCACAAGGAAAATGTACAATTAAATACCATAGCTATGCCTGTCTATGCCAAAGGGAGATATTTTATGCTGATGTCACTTCCATTTATCCTCAAGGAATTTGATGAAAATGGAAAACAGATCAGAACCTACCGCGTCAAAGAAAGGGATAACCCCTATTTCGAAAGAGGAGAATTTCTAATTCCCACCTATGCCAATATCGGATTTTCTTACGATGAGTATTACGATTTGTTCCTGGTAAACATTGCAAATAATCGTGACCGTAATTCGAAGTTATATATCTTCAATTCCGATATTGAATTAAAAGCGGTTATCAACCTGAATGAGTTTGGTATTGACGATGATGATCTTTTTCAGCTTTCTACAAGTTCAAGCGACCATAAAGGAAATATTTATCTGCTTTCAAACAGCAGAAACGGGCCTAAAATATTAAAAATCAATCTTGAGAATGTTTGATTTAATGCAAAACATGACTTTACAGCGGGATTAGTAAACTTTTAGCCCGATAAATCGCTTAATCGCCTGATCGCTATATCGTACATTGGCAATCTTGAGATTGCATGAAACCTTTAATAATGGTTTATTTTTTGTATGATGCATAAATGGATTTTGTGGCTTTATTTTATATTATCTGCATTGTTTCTATCAGAAACAGAAGATAATATCGTAGATGTGAATATTCGGGAACATGTAAAACTGGAAGAAAACTTACAACTGCTTACCCGGGTTGACCGCGCAGCTTTTTTTAATGACAGTTTATTCGGAATTTCTTCAAGTGCAGACGGGCTGCTGTATCTGTATAAAAACGGCCGGCAAATTTCTCAAATCGGAAGCAACGGAAAAGGGCCGAATGAGTACGAAACACCGCAGGCTTTACATATCTATCGTGACTTGTTTTATGCCTGGGACCAGGGAAATTTAAAATTTATCGTTTTCAATGAAAATGCCGAACCTGTTGATGAATTTGCAGGATTTGGAAGACAGGTAAAAGATTTTTGTGTTACAGACGATTTTATCGCGATTTACCAAAGTAATGGTGTTATTCAAATACATAACAAAAAGGATAACTCTGTTATTTATAAATCCGATGAACCGGATATAGACGATAGTGTTCTGCTTTTCATGGATTCGAACGGAAGAATTGCTTGTAATAATGATTCCGTGATTTATGGCTACCCTTCCAAACTTGAAATGTATAAATATCACATTTCTGAGAACAAAGTTGAGACTACAAAAATTGAAGATGAAAAATTCAGGGTGAGTTCGACAGGCTGGAATTCTGTAGCAGAAGTAAACCGGAATATAGAGAAAGTCAATGAATATCTGTTTTCGAACAGTTCATTCATCGGATTTTATTCACTCGACGATTATGTCATAGGAGTTGCTGATATTGGCAAATTTGATCCTGCTGACCTGGCTCCTTCATTCAATTTGAACTATTCATTCTCGGAAAAAGATAAAAGGAGAAAACATTTTTACGTGTTTGACAATAAGCTGAATTATCTCGATAGAATCGTTTTCAAACCGGATGTACATGAAAGGATCGGAAATCAGATCCTGGGTGCTTATGGTAACAGCGTTTACTTTTTGAAAGAGGATGTGGATTCAAGGGAGTCAAGTGTAATACGGACACTTTATGAGGTGGAGTTTGTTGAGAATTGACGTGCGATAAATTATGCCTTTAGCGGGTAACCCCTCGCTGAATATTAAACCGAGTGACTGAAACCACAGTGGGCGCAGTGTAACGCAGAGGTTGAAAAGGGCAACTACATAATCGTAAATCGTTTAATTGTCTGATCACTATATTGTACATTGGCAATATTATGCTTCGCGTAAGTAATATTACTCAAGCTGGCGGCGTAGAAATATGCCTTTGTACTATTTCAGTTTGAATACGCCGCCCTTTTGTCTCGGGGCGCTTTGTCATTTTGAGTGAACTCCGACACCAAAATCAACCAATGACGTCTAATATTGCCAGTCGGGGTGAATCGAAAAATCTCCCTATTAACAGCTTGATCTTAAAAGGATTAAAAAAATAATTTCAAATAAAATATAATATTTGAAGAAAAGAGGGAAATTGCCAAAAACAATTCATTCTGTCACTTGATTTGGGTAACACGTTGTATACAAGGAAATAGCTTATTGACCTGATTCGATTCAGTGTTTTTTAAAGAAATCCATACCTTAATCCTATTGCTTTTGAAAACCCGAACCGTCATTTTTTTCGATTATGGATTTGTTTAATGATTCCAAAAACACAAATAAGGTAAACAAGCCGGAGACCGGCAATAAATCCCGGCCCCTGGCCACGCGGATGCGTCCGCAGTCGCTTGATGAGTTTGTAGGACAGCTCCACCTGGTGGGAGAGGGTAAGATGCTTCGCCGTATGATTGAGAGCGGAGTGATTGGCTCCGTGATTTTTTACGGCCCGCCCAGTTCCGGTAAGACTACCCTGGCACATGTGATTTCACGGGAGATCGACGCAGCTTTCGATGTGATCAATGCAGTGCTGGATGGAATCAAGGAACTGAAACGGGTG
>CAYPZI010000131.1:0-8090 GCA_964415185.1 uncultured Balneolaceae bacterium
CTATAAACAGGATGCTCCTCCGGAGCAAGTTGGATATTTGATTTAGCCCGGTTAAGAACAGGAAGACCCGCCGGCAGCCAACAACCAAATCTCCTTTCCCGCTTACGACCTGATCTGGTAAATATGTTTCTTCCCGTTTTTCTCAAGATACGCGGCAAGCCCGCGGTTGATGCGTTTTACAATAGATGGCCCCTCATACACAAGCCCGGTGTAGATTTGCAGCAAATCAGCCCCGGCTTTCATTTTTTCGATGGCGTCATGGGTGTTGAATATTCCGCCAACACCGATAATGGTTTTTTCCCTTTTTGTGTATTCCGAAATAGTTTGAATAATGTCCGTGCTTTTTTCAGAAATAGCCTGTCCGCTCAATCCGCCCTTGCCGATTTTTGACAAAACACGTGCAGATGTGGACAACCCTTCACGGCAGGTTGAAGTGTTTGTGGCCACAAATCCGCTGATCGCCGACTGCCTGCAAACATCAAGCAGTTCTATCAATTGAGCCCGGTCTACATCAACCGAAAATTTTACGAGAACCGGTGGTTCGGTTGCATCTGTCCCGATGTCGAGGTAATTGAGCAGTTTTTCCAGAAGGGCAGGTTGTTCAAACGTCTTGCCGTCTGATGTATTCGGGCAGGAGATATTGAGTGTGATATAACTCGCAGTTTCTTTAGCCAGCAGGTAGCTTTCCCTGTAATCATCGAGAGCCTTTTCACCGGCTATCTCCGGGTTATGCGTTTTGGCAATGTTAACACCTACCGGGAAATCATTTACATACTTTTCAAGCCGCCTCACGATGGTTGCTGCACCATCATTGTTCAACCCCATACGGTTGATTATTGATAAATCGGATGGAAGCCTGAAACTCCGGGGTTTTGGGTTTCCGGAAGAGGGATTGGCTGTGATACTTCCAACTTCAGTAAAACCGAATCCGAGATGCCTGATTACAGGTATCAATGTTCCGTTTTTGTCAAATCCTGCGGCGAGCCCTATTGGGTTTTTGAATGTTAGCCCCCAAATTTCCTGTTTCATTGAGGGATGTTCGTAGTTATAGAGCGCCTCTACAAGCTTCAGAGGCGTCTTGGATTTTGAAATCCGGCCTGCATACTTTACCGTAAGTTCATGAATGGTATCAGAAGGGAACCGGAAAAGAAGCGGCCTTGTCAGGATTTTATAAAGTGTTTCCATTGAAAGTAAATTTAAAGAGGTTTACCGAGATTTTACAATCAAATTTATTAACCATCCTGATTCAAATGGTTTTCCAATTTTCTTTATTTATTTTAGGATATGAATCTCAACCGGCCGATTGACCCTATTTTAAAAAACCTGCTCAGGGTGAGCGAGAAAAGAGCTGTAATCCTGCTCGAATCTCAGGATCAAAACCACCCTTCAGGCCAGGTATCATTTCTTGCTGCACGTCCTGCGGTGGAAATCACTTGCAAAGGCACCCATTGCCAAATCAGAAGAATGGGCAGGGAGCCGGAAACAAGAACCGGCAATCCGTGGGAACTGTTCGGGGAACTCAGGAATAGTGAAGGGGGGTGGTGGTTTGGGTATCTTGCCTATGACCTGAAAAATCATGTAGAAAACCTGCAGTCAGAAAATCCTGACCCGGTAAACGCTCCCGATCTTTACATGATGAAACCGGAAACTGTTATTCGCTGTGATCATCAATCCGGAGAAATTTCCGTGCTTGAAGGCCATTTTGATCTGTCGGCGAACGATATAGTTGTAAATGATGATGAGTGGTCTGTTTATGATTTAAAAATGCCGGTTGACAGGCAGGAATATGTCAGGATGATACGGAAGTCACAGGATTACATATACGAGGGTGACTTTTATGAAATCAACCTTTCACACCAGCTTGAAGGAAGCTTTACCGGAAATCCATTAGGGCTTTACAAGAGAATGAGACTTCACGGACCGGTACCCTTTGGAGCATTTCTGAATGTTGATGATATGGTATTATGTTCGGCTTCACCGGAGCGATTTTTGCAAAAGAAAGGATCAACATTGATTTCACAACCTATCAAAGGCACAGCGCCAAGGCATGATGACCCGGCCCTGGATGCCCGGAACAGTAATGAACTTCTGAATGAAAAGAATTTGGCTGAAAACCTGATGATAGTGGATCTTGTGCGGCATGATCTTTCAAAAATATCCGTTGAAGGTAGTGTGAATGTGAAGAGTTTATTCGAGATCCAGAGTTTTAAAACGGTACATCAGCTTTTGTCTACAGTTGAAGCAGAGGTAAAACGGGATTCAGATCCCGTCAAAATTATAAAAGCTTGTTTCCCGATGGGCAGTATGACGGGAGCTCCGAAAGTGAGTGTGATGAAAGCGATTGACCGGCTCGAAAAAACTTCAAGAGGAATCTATTCCGGATGTATCGGATATATTTCTCCCGAAAATGATTTTGACTTTAATGTTGTTATCCGTACGGCCATCATAAAAAACGGTAAGATCTATTACCAGGTGGGTGGTGCCATAACAAGTGATTCCGATCCGGGCCAAGAGTGGGATGAAACCCTTTTGAAGGCGAAAGCTCTGACGGATATCCTGGATATTGCCAATTTAAAATTAACGAATACAACCTGATATTACATGATAGAAAAAATTAAAACACTTGGTGATTTAAAAGAGTCTGGCTGGAAGCCGGAAACCGTGAAGGACGAGATGCGCCGGAACCTGATTGAATCACTGAAAAAAGGAGATGAGCTGTTTCCGGGGATTCTCGGCTATGAAAAAACGGTGATTCCCCAAATAGTGAATGCCGTACTTGCCAGGCATGATATCATCCTTCTCGGCCTTCGGGGCCAGGCCAAGACCCGTATTCTGCGGATGATGATCCGATTTCTGGATGAATATATCCCGGTAGTTGAGGGATCCGAAATTAATGATGATCCCATGGCACCGCTCTCAAGATTTGCCGTTGAGAAAATCGCAGATATGAAGGATGATACGCCCATCCAATGGCTTCACCGGGAACGCCGTTACGGCGAAAAACTTGCCACCCCGGATACTACAGTGGCTGATTTGATTGGTGACCTCGACCCTATTAAAGCGGCATCCCAAAGGCTGTCACTTGCCGATGAGAATGTGATTAACTTTGGACTGATTCCCCGAACCAACCGCGGTATCTTTGTGATTAATGAGCTGCCGGACCTCCAGCCGCGTATCCAGGTTGCCCTGCTGAACATTATGCAGGAGCGTGATATACAGATAAGGGGCTTTAAAGTGAGAATTCCGCTGGATATTACCATGGCTTATTCTGCCAACCCGGAAGATTATACGAACCGTGGCAGTATCATCACTCCGTTGAAAGACCGGATTGATGCCCAGATTTTGACGCACTATCCCAAAAACCCGGAGACGGGAAAGAAAATTACTGCTCAGGAAGCGTGGCTGAAAAGAAACAGCGGGCTGACCATTCACATCCCGGATGTGTACAGGGAAATTCTTGAGTATGTTGCTTTTGAAGCGAGAAACAGTGAGTATGTCGACCAGAAGAGCGGTGTTTCTACCCGTATGACCATCACGGCGTTCGAGCAGGTGCAGTCGTCGGCCGAGCGGAGATGCCTTATGAACAACGAAAAAGAATCAGGCATCAGGATAGCGGATCTCTACCAGATGGTACCGGCCATAACCGGAAAGGTTGAGCTTGTGTACGAAGGCGAGCAGGAGGGAGCCGTGAATGTGGCCAAGCACCTGATCGGGAAAGCGGTATCAACCGTGTTCAGGAAACATTTCCCCGACCCGCAGAAAGTAATGAAAGATGAAGAGGGGCCATTTGATGAAATTATTAACTGGTTTGCTGCCGGTAAAACCGTTGAACTGCCCGATACGCTGAGTGAAAAAGAGTACCATAAACGGCTGGCAGGTATAAACGGACTTGAAAAGCTGGTAAAGAAACATGTGAATCCTCCAAAAGAGGAGCTTGTTTTGTGGATGGACCTGGTGCTTGAAGGCTTGCACCAAAACTCAAAACTCGGAAAAGAAGACCTGGATGATACAAGGGTGTTCAGTGACATGCTCGGAAGCATGCTCGGGGATATGAGTGACCTGGATGAGGACGATGATTTTTGGGATACGAATCGCTGATTGCAAATAGAAATGTAAAACCTTATCTTTAAAATCTTTACTAAAATACAAATGCATTGAGCCATGAAGAAAGGAATTCATCCCGAATATAACGAAATTACGGTAGTACTCAGCGACGGGACGGAGATCAAAACCCGCAGCACCATGAACCCGAAGGGTGGTGTCTATAAAAGCGAGGTCGACTCCAAAAACCACCCGTTTTATACCGATAACCAGAAAATGAGTAAGAAAGCCGGACAGATTGACCGGTTTAATAAGCGTTACAAGAAATAATCAGTGC
This sequence comes from uncultured Balneolaceae bacterium, assembly GCA_964415185.1. GTDB lineage: Bacteria > Bacteroidota > Rhodothermia > Balneolales > Balneolaceae > CAYVBJ01. The sequence goes on from CAYPZI010000131.1 coordinate 4,379, forward strand.
GGAAACGTTTGCTTTTTAAAAAGGATGAGATGCCAGGCATTTCATCCTTTTTTATTTATGGCAATAAACCAGGACCGCGAAGCGTGCGAACAAAGTGAGCACCTCCGCGTGTCCGGGCCAAAAGCAAGAGGAAAGACCGAGCTTCCTACGCCAAGGCTTCGGAAGGACAGGCTCCTCCAGACCGCCGGGCGTGCGAAGCACCCCGTCGCGTCTTCGCCAAAGGTACCTAAAGCAGACTTTTAGGTCATATTCAATAAAAAAATCTGTGTAAATCAGCTTATAATACAGCGAAATCCCGTGATCAAAAATCCCGGTATTGTTTCTCGCTGAGTCACGCAGATGTGGTGCAGAGTTTCGCAGGGTTTGGCAAAGAGTCTACTGTTTAATTATGACGATTTTTCAAGTGTTGTTTCAACAACTAAATGTGGTATAGTCATCGGGTGAGTTTTTCGATAATATTACCAATTTTAAATGATAGTGACGAGTAATGGGAAACTCATCCGAAGACTTATCTCCTGCAACCCAACATGTATGGTTGACACAACAATAGTCTCAAAATAAATTGAATAGACGCAATTACGAGGTCCAATTCTTATATTTGTTCCAAACCGAAAAAAACAGAAAATGAATACAGACATATTTACCGTCGGCCCGTTTGCAGAGAATACATACCTGCTAACCATTGAAAATCAATCGTTGCTTGTAGATCCGGGGTTTTCGTCGGTGAGTGAATTCCAATCCTTCAAAAGAAAATTGGACGAAAGAAAATCAAAACTGATTGCGGTATTACTTACGCATGCGCATGTGGATCATGTTCTTGGCCTGAACCAGGTGCTGCAATCATTTGAATGCCCCGTTTACCTGAACCACAGCGATCTTTATTTGTGGGAAAATTTTGAACAGCAATCGGCCATGTTTGGTATCCGTGCAGGTGGTTTCAGTTTTATCCCGGAACCTCTTGCCGAACAAAAAGGGTTTGAGGTTGGCCTGTTTAGCTGGGATGTGCTCTACACGCCGGGGCACTCACCTGATCATGTTTCACTCTATAGTGGTGAGGATTCTCTGCTAATCGTAGGAGATGCCCTGTTCAGGGAGAGTATCGGGAGGACGGATCTCTACAAAGGTAATTTTGAACTGCTTGCTTCATCCATCAAAGAGAAGTTATACACCCTGCCGGATGATACGGTTGTCTGTCCGGGGCACGGCCCGGAAACCACCATCGGACATGAAAAAAGGAATAATCCGTTTGTGAAGGGATAAGTGGATGACGAAATCGAGCCGGGGTGTTTCACGCGGAGGGTTGCTAAGGGTTCACAGGGGACGCAACGCTGTTATAATTGATCCCAAAATAATCGGGTATCTAAAAATTGAAAATCAAAAATCAATTGTAACAAATCTGTAAAATATGAACTTTAGTATTGACAGTTGTTTTTTTTTGTTTATACTTTTTATTAAGGTAGTTAAAACTTATTCCTAAGCTCACCGTGTATGAAAGTAAGTTATTTTAATATTGCCGTTGCTTTCCTCTTGTTTATTAGCGGTGTGTTATTTGCCTTAAGCCTCAAAGAGTTTGATGAGTATAAAAAGAGGGAAGCCGGGATTGAACTACTACAGTTAAATATTCGGGCATTCATCCCTTTCTGCGAAACCATATGATTTCCGTGATCCTTATACTGCTGGCAAGCGGCATTTTAGCGTCCGGTCAGCCGCAGGCCGCGCAGGATTACCTGGAGCGGGGTCTGGAACTGGAAGCAAATGAGCGGTATGAACAGGCCCTGGATGTTTGGGCCTCGGCCGCCGGCAAACTGGATACGCCGAGCCTGGCCATTGGCCGTGAGTATATCCGGCTGGTTACCGCCCGGGGGCTTCGCAGTCACTACCGGAAGGCATCATCAATGTATCTCTGGGGGCTCTCGGCTGGTGAACTAACCTCAAGCCGGGATGTTCTGCAAGAAGAGCTGGCTATGCTGCGTCCGGTGGCCGGCAATCAAAACTACAAGAAGTGGCGGGAGCTGCTTGAACAGGAGGACCCCGGGCTTTACAGCGAGCTTCGGAGATTCTGGCAGCTGCTGGATCCCACTCCCGGCACGCTCTACAACGAGAGGCTGCTGGAGCACTGGGAGCGTATTGCCGTGGCACGGGAGCAGTTTCTGAAGAAATCAAATCCGCCCTACGGTACGGATGAAAGGGGCGTAATGTACGTGAAATACGGGCCGCCGGACCGGCAGGCCGAAGGCCGGCTGCGGGCCGAACGGTCAAAAGTGATCCAGGTTTGTCAGGAGATGGATAGGGCGTGTAATGTGGATCTTATGGCGGAAGTTGTATACGAACTGGATCGCCAGCCTTTTTACGATATATGGGTGTATGACCGGCCCGACCGGGATATGCTTTATAATATGACCGCTATTTTTGGAGAGAGGCCGGGTGGTTCTTTTGGACGTGTGGTCACGGTTGAGGAATTGATACCCTCGAGCTCGTTTACACTCTCCAGCCGATTTAATTTTGCTTCGCTTAATTCAGGGCAATCAAATGCACCCAGCGAAAAAGTTACTCCCGGCATGATCATCCAGTATCTGTATTACGAACAATTGGCCGGTGTGGACTATTTCTTTGCGCACCGCTTATCCCGTTTTAATTCAGAATATTTTCAAGTAGATCCATCTGTTGGCAAAATCAAATATCAAGGTCATTTTCAGTCTCTTGAAGCCAAGGGGCTTACGCTTAAAAACAGGAACAAGGCACCCTCGGAGCTTTCAAGCTATGAAAAAGAATTCCCCACGATCCCGGTGGAGGCGTACCATTACCGGCTGCTGGATGAGCGGGGTCGCCCGGTAGTCGCAACCTTCCTGGAAAGCCGGCCGGTTCGGGCGGCCCTGGCCGATATGATCTCCGGTGCCAATGCCTCGCGGCAAAGTGAGCGGGATTCGGCTGGGGCCTCACGGCCCGGCTATGAACTGCTGCATGGGGTGCAGGTAAGCACCCCCCAAGGCGAGATATTGAGTCACACCCGGCAGCATGCGACCACTTTTTACGGGCCTGAAGATGACCGTCCGGTCAGTTCGGTCTTTACAATCCCCTACATCGATCAGGCAGGGCAGTTGATTCTCTACGCCGAGCTTCACAACAACGCGGCCGGCGGCGGGCTGCATGAGGATGCCCCGTTTCCGAACTCTCTGCGGGGTGCGGGCAGGCTGGTCTCACCGCTGCCGGAGCCGCTGGAGTCCCGGCCGGGCCGGGTGGTGATGGGTGATCTTGTGCTGGGTTACCGGATGCAGGAACAGGCTCCGGACGGCGTGCTGTTTCCCTTCATTGTGGCCAATGACCGGGAGATACCGTCCGGGGAAGAGCTGGCCCTGCATATTGAGATTTATAATCTCGAACGGGCGCCGGATGGAGTTGCCCGTTTTGAAATCCATTATGAAGTGACACCGGTGCGGGCGATGGAATGGCTTCGCGGGCGGGAGGAGCCTCCGGCGAGCCTGACGCTGGAACAGGAGGTGCGGGGCAGCCGGTTTGCAGAGAACCTCTCCATCCGGACAAGGGAGCTTCCACCGGGAAAATACCGGTTACAAATCGAAACCACCGATCTCACCTCAGGCCTTGAATCTGTGCGTGAGATTGAATTCAGGGTGGTTGAGAGGGAATAAAATCCTTGAATACCGGTTGTAAATGGATGACGAAATCAAGCCAGGGTGTTTCACGCGGAGGGCGC
>CAYPZI010000132.1:0-7907 GCA_964415185.1 uncultured Balneolaceae bacterium
CCTTTTCGAATTCGACAGACGAGTGACCGTGGCCTGGCGTGGATTTGTGACAGGCCCACTCGTCAGTCGAAGGGCCGGGGCATGACGTAGAATTGTGACAGGCTAACTCGTCAGTCGAAGCTGCTGTGTGAGATAAAACAAAAAATTAATTTTTCTTCGTTTACCAATTGATTTTCTCATTCTTTTTGTTAGATTAAAATAGATGTCAATCTGATGAGCTTATGACCAATTTAGCAATCTTTGAATTTATCGCAATTGCCATTGCATTGCCTTTAAGTTATGGGCTGGCGTGGTATTTTCGTAACTCAAAAGAAAAAAGCTACATGCATGAAGTTGATCAGATATTTCATCAGTACTGGAACGGCAAGCCGGAATCTGAACTTTATGCCTGGCAGATGGTAAAACGGCACTATTTCTACAATGACACACCGGAAAAGTATTTGAAATACATAAGAGAGAAAATTGAATCTTTAAACAATAGTGATCTGCTTTCTGATTTTTATATCGATAAAGCGGGAAACCTCAGGCAATATAACAGCGAAATCGGCTCTTCAGCTTATCGTAAGCCGGGGGACAGGCCTTAATTTATTTTTCTTGGTTTGTAGTTTTTGAAGAAGAGCTCAACATCAAAAATACCTCTTAACATCAATCCCTGCTGGCAAAGGTTTTTGATTTAGAATAAAGTCTGCAAGCAAATCCGCGCAGTGTGGTCCATACAGCAGCCCTTTTGAACCCAGTCCATTAAAGATATACATCCCTTTGTGTTGTGGGTGCTCTCCGGCTGCGGGCAGCCTGTTCTGAGTACTGACCCTCACACCACTCCAAAGAGATGTTTTATCAATAGAGCCGGTTAACCCGGGAAAAGTAGTTTGCAATTTTTTTAGAAGATAATTGCGTCCGTTTTTATCCGGGATAATATCGCTGAAATTATGCTCATACGTACTTCCGACCACCATTTCAAAATTGTTCTCGGGCATTACTGCAAAATACCCGAGGCTGGAAACGGAATGTTTGATTTGTATATCTGATTTGAATGAAACTGTAAGAAGCTGACCTTTCACAAATTCAAAATCGATGAAATCCCATTCTTGAAAATTTTGCACCCAGTACCCGGCAGCATTAACAATATACCTTGTTTGAAAAGATGTCCCGTCTATTGTGACCGCATAAGAATTGCTTTTCTTCTCAATTTCATAGTGTTGAGCAGTAATAAAACGTGCTCCGTCTTTTTTCAAAAGTGTAACGGCTTCTTGAATGAATAATCCGAGGCGGACTGTAGATGCTGTCTTAATCATCAAGCCCCCGGAATTGCCTGTAACTCCTTCAAGCAGGTAATTAATTTTCAGTTCATCGATCCATTCTATCCAGCCGGGCGGCCAATCATACTTAGTGAGAGCTTTGCGGAAATTATCGGCGAGTTTTTCAGTTACGGCCGGCCTTAACACACCATTTTGGCAGTATATATCTTTACCCGATCTGTTTTTAACATCATCTAAGGCAGCAAGAGTTTTGGCCATGCATGTTTCAGCGTTCCATGCCTTGCGTGCCCTTCGTCCGGTAGCAGGATTAAGCAGTGCAAGTGGAGCACCGGACGCACCGTCCCCAGCGCCGGATTGGTTTAACACCAACACTTTATTGCCATTGCGAACCAAACTGCGGGCGAGAGATATTCCCGCAATGCCGGCACCTAAAATTACGCAGTCGTAATGTGGGATATCATCCATTTATGTTAAATAAAAACATCATATCGCAGTATCGTGACAAAATATCGAATAAAACCCGCAAAGTTTCCTTTCCGAAAAGCTGTATGTTCAGAAAATGAAGGCAACTCTGAGATAAAACTTTGCGTGTTTACATTGTGAATATCAGCAAGATGTATATTCTATTTTATTCAATACCGGCAGTCTGTCTAAGGAATTCATCAGAGTGAATAACTTTGGATCCCTGTCCTTTCATTTCATTCCATGAAGCTTTGACGGAGCCATCCAGGTCAATTCCCTTAACGGCATCTTCAACAACATATAGATCAAACCCCTGTGAGATTCCGTCAAGCACCGACCATTTCACACAAAAATCAAGAGCGAGCCCCGTAGCATACAGGGTTTTAACATTCCTTTCCCGGAGATAGCCGGTGAGCCCGGTCATTGTTTCCTGGTCGTTTTCAAAAAATGCGGAATAGGAGTCTATCTCTCTTCTGAATCCTTTTCTTATGATTGCCTGTGTCTTGTTGGTGTTCAGGTCAGGATAGAATTCGGCGCCATGGCTGCCCTGTACACAGTGATCAGGCCACAATACCTGTTCGCCGTAATCCATCTCCACGGTATCATAAGGATCTTTACCTGTGTGCGCGGAAGCAAATGAGTGATGGCCGTCCGGGTGCCAGTCCTGGGTTTGAATGATGATGTCAAACTCATCGATGAGGCTGTTGATTACAGGCACTACCTGGTCGCCGTCCGGCACTTCAAGGGCGCCGCCGGGACAAAAATCATTCTGTACATCTACAATCAAAAGTGCTTTTGTTGATTTCATGGTTTTACTTTTTCTATTAGTTCAGATCTTGTATCCAGCAGTTTTTTACTTACACCCACTTTAAAGATATGTGGATTTTCAAAACGTTTGTATTCCGGCTGAAGTTCCGAAATAGCTTGCCTGCAATACTTTGCGGAATCCTGAACGTTGCCGGGCTCTACAGTCGTTTTCCCATTCTCAACCTTGGGATGGAGTAACGGCTTTGATTCATAATTCGATACCCTGCTTTTCTTGGCAGGATAATTGGGATGATAGATCATTTCCGGTGCGCTTTCATCATCCATGGCAATTCCGTCAGCGTATAAATAACCGTCGCCATTGTAATAGCGGTGGACCATTTTCTTGCCGGGGAGGGTTATCTTTTCAATATTTTCGGACACTTTGAGTTTAGGTTCACTATTTGTCTGTGCAAGTTTATATACACCGTCAAGAGCCGCTGATTCGTGCCCGGTAACCAGGCGGGTACCCACTCCGAAAATGTCGATCGGTGCATTCTGGCTTTTAAGGCTGCGAATTACCCGTTCATCAAGCTGGTTTGAAGCTGCAATTTTAACATAATCGAGTCCTTCCCCATCCAGCATGTTGCGTGATTGCTTGGCAAAGTAGGCAAGGTCGCCGCTGTCGAGGCGGATGCCGGCCAGGCGGTGGCCGTCTTCTTCAAGTTCTTTTGCCACCTTGATCGCATTCGGAACGCCGCTTTCAAGGGTGTTGTAGGTATCGACCAGCAAGATGCAATTGTCCGGGTAGTGTTTTGCAAAACGCCTGAACGATTCGAGTTCGCTGTCGAAAGATTGTACCCAGGAATGAGCCATGGTACCGCCGGCAGGTAACCCGTACCTGTAAGCACTGTATACATTCGATGTTCCATCTACACCGCCGACAACAGCAGCCCGGGTGGCATGAATACTGCCGAATCCCTGTGCCCGCCGTAAACCGAAATCAAGCACGGTTTTGCCTTCCGCAGCATATCTCAGCCTTGAAGCTTTGGTTGCTATCAATGACTGGAAATTCAGGATATTCAGCAGCAGCGATTCAAGAATCTGCGTTTCAATAATATTTCCTTCAACCCTTAAAACGGTTTCATTCGGGAAGACCACTTCTCCTTCATGTGCAGAGTAAATGGTTCCTTCAAATTTGAAAGCCCTCAGAAATTCAAGAAATGAGTCTTTAAATCCCTCCTCTTTCAGATATTCGAGTTCATCCTCATCGAAGGTGAAATTGCTGAGAATATTCAGAAAATCGGTCAATCCGCAGAAAACCACATAACCGCTCTCGTAGGGATTGCTCCTGAAGAAGTAATCGAATACTGCCGTATCGTTTTTCCGGCCTGTGAGAAAATAGCCCTGGGCCATGGTTAGTTCATAATAGTCTGTGTAAAGCGCTGATTTGAATGTTTCGTAATTCATAAAACGGTTAATTGAATTCTTTATATGGTACTATAGAAAGTAATGGCAGTTTGGATTAAAGTCATTTTAAATCCTGCGTTTTCAAGTAATAGTATTGTCAATTTGTAGCATGAGAAAAATCATGTTCAGATAACCACTTATTTTGTACAGGAAAAATTAAGCTTATATTTGCTCTTCACGATATTTACCCTATATGTTTAACCGATTTTCGATCATAATCATTTGCCTGGCATTTGCTTTCTTCAGCTCTTGTGCAACGCCGATATCTCCCTCCGGCGGAGAGCCCGACAGGGAAGGTCCGTCTATAATCACTACTCATCCTGAACCCGGGACAGTTGATTTCAGTGATGATGAGGTTGAATTCGAATTCGATCAGTTTGTTAATCGCCAGTCATTTACAAGAGCACTGAGCATTGAACCCGACCTGAATCTCGATTTTGAAATAAATTGGGGTAGAAAAAGTGTTAAGGTGGAATTTGGCTCGGACTTGCCGGAAAATACGACGATCATAATGACAGTTGGAACCGATTTACAGGATACGAGAAGTAATAAAATGGCCAGGCCTTTTACCCTGGCACTTTCAACAGGCCCTGTTATCGACAGGGGAAAGGTTCGTGCCAAAATACGTTCATCAGCCGATGGAAAGTCTGTTGCCGGGCAGAAGGTTTTCCTGGTCCGTGAACCCGGTACTTTTGAAAGCCCGGCTAACTATGTGGCGGAAACCGACACTTCAGGAACTGTTGAATTTTCATATCTCGGTGAGGGGACATATCGTCCGTTATGGGTTGATGATATCAATAATAACAGAACATGGGAGCAAGAGCGCGAAACGGCTCAGCCGTTTTATGTTGAGAACTTTGAACTAAAACGGGGAGATTTGGTTGATCTCGGAACTCTCTACACCTCCGGAGTTGATACAACAGCTCCCGTACTTGAGGGTGTCGGCCTGTTGACCTCAGACAGATTGCGAATGCGTTTTAATGAAGAGATATTCTGGGATGACGATTCGGATATAGCTGTGAACGATACGCTCGGCAACTTAAAAACAACGGCATATCCGCTGTTTGTTCCACCCGAAGACCCATTGGTTTTAATTGCTCAATCAGATGATCCGCTTGATGAAGGCCAATTTTTCACCGTGAATCCTGAAAATTTGCATGATGAAGCGGGAAACAGGGCAATAGCACAGATGGAACCGTTTCCGGGGTCATCAGTAAGTGATACCATTTCTACCAGGTATCTTGGAAGCAAATCCGAGTCAGGCCTGTTTCCGGATGAACCGGCTGTGCTGGCCTATAATAAATTTATTGACAACCAGGCAGTGATCGATTCTCTCATTGTGATTGAAGGGGACCGGCCGGTCAGAAACTGGCCTGAACTCGAGCTGGAACGCAATAAACTGGTTATCAACCCGCAGCAGGCGTGGCAGGGTGGAGTTGCCTATGAATTTCGTGTGTGGGATCCATTTGAGTTTACACACAAAAACCTGAGGCCGAAAATCTGGCACAGGAATCAGCTTGGCAGTATTGAAATCAGTGTTGAAAATGCCGATACGACTGCTGTTTATCATGCTGTAATATCAAATGAAAGTGAAGAGCTGAGTTTCGAAGAAAGTTTTACGGGGACGGTTGAAATCGAAGATTTGCCACCTCTTGAATATGTGGTAAAAGTATTTGAAGATAAAAATAAAAACAAACGTTGGGATCGCGGAAGTTTGCTTCCTTATTCCGAGCCCGAACAGCTTTTCATACAATCCAAAATACCTGTCAAAGAAGCATTTGTTTCCGAAGTGAATGTGGAATTCATCAAGGCATTGGAAATCATTGAAGAACAACAGGACAGCCCGGCCGTGCCTGATTCACTTCAACAGAACTAGATCGCAAATATAAATAATCCGTTGCATGAGTAACTTAATTGAATTTTTTTCAACATTTGAGAGGGCAATCATTGTAATAATTACGATTGCTGGCACCATCTTTCTTGCCTGGCTTGTTAAACGGGCATTTACAAGGTTCATCAGCCGTTCTACCGACGACCTTGACAATGATCCGACCAATTATAAATTCCTGCAACACTTAATTGTCGCGCTCATCTACATTGCAGGATTCAGCTTTGCTTTTTGGAATATTCCAATGCTTCAACATGTCGCTACCTCAGCACTTGCAGGTGCGGGAATACTGGCAATAGCTATTGGTTTTGCCTCCCAGCAGGCTCTGGGAAATATTATCAGCGGTGTATTTATAGTGATGTTCAAGCCCTACCGCATCAATGACAGAATTTCACTCAGAACCGACTTGAGGGGGTTGGTTGAAGATATCAATCTTCGTCATACGGTAATACGAAATTTTGAAAACCAGAGAATTATCATACCGAACTCATTGATAAGCAATGAGGTTCTGATCAACTCAAATTATTCGGATGATAAAATCTGTCGCTTTGTCGAAATAGGTATCAGCTATGGATCAGATATCGATCTGGCCAAAATAATCATACAGGAAGAGGCGATGAAACATCCCGAATATTTGGATAATCGTTCTCAAGAAGAGAAGGATGACGGAGTGCCACCTGTAATTGTCAGGGTGATCGCTTTTGCCGAGTCTTCGGTAAATCTCAGGGCATGGGTCTGGGCAGCAAACCCTGCATCAGCATTTGTGATGGGATGTGATTTAAATGAATCAATTAAAAAACGATTTGACCGGGAGGGTATAGTCATTCCTTTTCCGCAGCGAACCATCAGCTATCTCAATGAAGAAAACGTGAAGAATTCTGAACGTATTAGAATTCAATAATTAAAATGTCCGGTATGGAAATTCTATTCGAATTTGTACATTTTTAACCATACAACTTAAAAGAAAATAAACCGGGTATCATGACAGAGGAAAGAAGGAGAAACGGGCTGATTACTCTTGAAGAGTACATCATTCAATCGCAAAACCGGTTTCCGGGTGCCACCGGTGAGTTATCTCAACTGCTCAGGGATATCGGGCTTGCGGCAAAAATCATATCAAGGGAAGTGAACAAGGCAGGTATTACCAATTTGCTTGGAGCCGATGGCAATACAAATGTGCACGGTGAGTCGGTTAAAAAGCTGGATACGTTTGCCGATCAGCAGCTTATCTCTGCACTCAACCGTTCGCTCATTACCTGCATGGTGATTTCGGAAGAAAACGACGGAATAGTGAAACTGAGCAACGAAGGCGGAAAATATATTGTCTATCTGGATCCGCTCGACGGCTCCTCCAATATCGATGTGAATGTGTCGATTGGCAGTATCTTCTCAATTTATATGCGTCCGTCAAGATATGGAAAAGACCTGAGGGAAAGCGATGCCCTTCAGCCCGGCACCCGCCAAATTGCCGCCGGGTATGTTTTGTATGGCTCAAGTACAATCCTGGTATACACAACCGGGCTGGGTGTATCAGCTTTTACGCTGGACCCGAGTATCGGTGAATTTATTTTGTATGATGACCAATTTGAGATTCCGGAATACGGTAAGATTTACAGTATCAATGAAGGCAGTTATAACTCTTGGGAGTACGGCCTGAAAAGATATATCAAATATTGTCAGGAAGATGACGCGGAAACCATGAGGCCTTATACGGCCCGCTATATCGGGTCTATGGTTGCCGATATCCACAGGACACTGGTGAAAGGCGGTGTCTTTATTTACCCGTCAAGCAAGTTATATCCCGAGGGCAAACTAAGGCTCATGTATGAATGCAACCCGCTCAGTTTTATTATCGAACAGGCAGGCGGTATGGCCACTGACGGGAAAAAACGAATTATGGAAATTGAGCCCACGGCCATTCATCAGCGGACGCCAATCTATATTGGTTCGAAAAACAACGTCGAAAAGGTGAAAGAGTATCTTGAAAAGTATGCCGAAGAGCCGGTTTAGAAGGGGTTAGCAATTCGTTTTGCGGGGTATTATTGAGTGAAAACTCAAAAGGCAAAAGGCAGAAGTGAATAGAG
>CAYPZI010000133.1:0-7832 GCA_964415185.1 uncultured Balneolaceae bacterium
ACAAACGTAATCCAGTCTAATCCTCTTCTGAAGTTGATACCGCGGTGGGGGGTTCCGTACGTAAACAGTTTTTCAACTTTATCAGCCGATCCGGCTTTCCAGTATTTTTGAATTAGTGAACGGCAGATTAAACCGCCCATGGAATGGGCAACCAGGTACACTTTTGCCGCACCGGTTTTTTCAAGCACATCATCAATCACCGCTCCAAGATTCTCGGCCAGATAATCTATCTCTTTTCTATCGCCATCGCCAATTACTTTGGATGTGATATCGTAGTACCGGTATATCCAGAGCGAGGCAGCAGAAAATGAATCATCCTGATTCTCTTTCAACAATTCCACAACGCCCTCACTTGCCCGCACAAAATAGTCGGTGTAGTTATATTCTTTCATTAGTCGAATCAGCGGGCTTTCAAAAATGAAAAACTCCGGATCACCTTCGGCTCCGGTTCTGACTTTTGTACTCCCCAGGTTAAACCCGTAATAAGGCAGGTTTACGGTCGATTCAACAGCAGATTTTGTACCGGCATAACCACGGACATAAATAATCGGAAGGATTTTCTCTTTCATTTTATTTAATATAAAATGAATATGTAAATACAGATTTTAAATACCATTCCAATTATAATCGAAAAGCGGCTTCCGGGATATAGTGTAATTACGCTATTTTGAAACCAATTCGAAAGATGAAATCAGACGCAAAATGGCAATGGTTGCGGATTTTTTTAGTGCTTTTTCGGTCATTTCGGAAAGAGAGTCCACGGCTATGAGCTGACATTTGTAAACGAAAAGCATTGGGTTGATGGCAATGCTGAGGTGATAATTTAAAGAGGTCAATCCGGAATATTAGAATTTAAGATTAACTGTAAGTATTTGCCGGTTTTTTGTTCTTACTTATAAAGTATAGGAAAAATATATTGGACTATACTTATAATAAAAACTACAACTTCATAAATTCGGAGGATAATCATCATGAAGAAGTTATTTCTATTTCTATTCATCATAGCAATCACAAATACATCTCCGCTGTTCGGAAACTTTTACATATGCAGAAATAACGATGACTGCGCAATGTATGTCATTGAGGATAGCGAAGGGTTCAGCTGGCATATAGAATGCATGGATGGAACTATTGAAACAGATCGGGTTGATGGTGCAGCATATGGAGGTAATTGTCAATTAATGACAATATGATTATCAAGAGGATCAACATATCAAGCTTATATATTCCGGTTTTCGCCTTTCTGCTTGCAAATTGCAATGCCGATGGCAGGCCGGAATATATAAGCAAAATTCCGGGTATCGATTCATACGGATATCTTCCCGTTTACGAGGAGCATCTTGAAGAGAAAAGAATGAAGTTAACTCCCGGCTTGTTGATTTCAGGCAGTGAACAGACAGAAAATTTTATCGGGACTCCTTTTTGGGTTGAAAAAATAAATGATGAAATCTGGATTGCGGATCCTGTGAAGGGTGAAGTCATCGCTTTTGAAAAAGGGGGAGGTTTTGCACGTAAAATTGCAACGAAAGGAGGCGGGCCCGGTGAAATTCAGCAGCCGGCAACTATTTTTTTTGATAAGGCCAATCCATCTTTAACAAACAGTATATGGGTTTTGGATTCAGGCTTAAAAGGCATCATACAGTTTTCCGCTGACGGACAGGAAACCGGCAGAATCCAAAATGAGTATATTTTACCGGAGTTTTTTGGAAACAGGCTTATTGTCTTACAGAACAGTACTTTTCTTGTTCCCCTACTGAACCATAAAAAACATGTATTGGGTGTCATCGATCAGAAAGGGGATTTAATTGACGGTTTTGTTAACCGTATAGTTCCCCTGGGATATCAGCCCTCAACACATAACAGGGTTCATTTCGATGTTGAATCCGTCAAAAACAAATTAGCTTATGCTTATCATGGCTTGCCTTTGATATTGCTGGAAACGCCCGGTAAGAATGAAAAGGTTATTTATAATTTCTGGCCTGGAAAGAAGCTGACAGATTTTAATATAGATTTGAGTCCAAAACCGAAAAACGAGAGGGCTCCTGTAAAGTCGGTCATAAGAGATCTTTTCATTAACGGGAATGAAATATACTTCAGGCTACAGAATGAAATTGTAATCTTCAATTATGAAAATGGTCAGGCAGAGCATGTAATCTCACTGGCTGATGAGAGTGGTACCCCTATGGTTTTCCAGCAAATGATCTATTCGGATGGTGTCTTTTTCCTGGTAAACCGGTTCAATTCCGATATCTACTCTTTCACCAGGAAAGGTGTTTCAAGCTTATGAATAATATCTACCGGGAAACGCCAAACAATTTCGTTGAATTCGGAAATAATTTCCAGCGACTCACCGGTCATTCTAAAAATAAAAAACCCGGCAACACATCGATATATGATGTATTGCCGGGATTAAATGATTTCAGAATACGAGTATTCTGATAAACCAAAATCTTGCAGGCTTATTTAAGCAGCAACATTTTGTTAACTCGCACATTGTTTCCGGAAGTAAGCCTGTACAGATATACACCGGAAGCAAATCTTGAAGCATCGAATGTAATCGTATGTGAACCGGCATTACGAACTCCGTTAACTAACGTGGCAACCTTTTGACCAATTGCGTTAAATACTTCGAGTTTAACATCCGAAGATTGCGGAATGGTAAAAGAAATATTTGTAGTCGGGTTAAATGGATTTGGGAAATTCTGATCCAAAGCAAACTGGTCAGGCCGGTTATTATCCAGCTCTTCCACACTTGTTGCTAATGCCAGTTCCAGTGATACATTATCAATGACCACAATACCGACATCGGCACCCATATCAAATATGACACGGCTTTCTTCGTCACCGAAAAGGGAACCTGTGCCGTCATCAATTGCCGCGAGATCGATATTGAATGTTTGCGTCGTTTCCGTCAGGTTTACGGTTTCTACATCTGCGTAAAATGGTGCCTGGTTCAGGCCTATACCTACCACCATGCTCCGGGTATTGCCCGGGCCGGTAGACGCATCGAATGTTAATGTGTACGACTCGCCCGGAATGAGATCAACCACCTGGCTTAAATTAACATCGAAAGCATTGCCGGCTACAGCTACATCAGCAAAGTTGAAACTGTTTCCGCCCTCTGTTCTGATGTCGAGTGCGTTGCCGGTCCATGATCCGTCGTTACCCAATTCAAAATCACCGTTGGTCAACAGGTTTCCTTCTTGACCGCCGCCATTTCCGCCGTCATCTTGAACTTCGGAGAATGTGATATTGTCAAAGAATATGGTTGCATCTTGATCCCGTTCCTGGAAGTCAGGGAAAACTGTAATCCCTGTCCATGGTTCACCAGGGGGATTATCCACTTCGGAAAAGTCAAAAGTTAATTCTTCCCATTCTTCAGTTACTGTGTTTGCAACTTTTATTTCCGGGAAAGCAAAACCTGAGTCGGTTTCAAGCTTTATGCCTACATCACTGATCTTGGTTTTCCACACCATAACTGAAATGGATCGGTTTGTTTCATCCAGTAAAAAGGCACCTGTTCCACTGGTAGTGGTTCCAGCAAAGGAGGCGCCATTGGCTCTGGCGGTAAACTGCGCAACTTTTGAAGAGGTATTTGCACCGGCAGGATCCGGGTTATCGATAATCTCTAACGGCGGATTATCTTCGTTTTCAAATACTTCCCAGACAAAATCAGCTCCGATCCCACCGTCTTCAAAATCAATGGGATTTAATGGCCCGTCAGCGCCGCCGCCATTTCCACCTGCCAACTCCAGCGACACGTTATCAATCACAACTACACCGACATCGGCACCCATATCAAATAGAACACGGCTTTGATCGGCACCACCGAAAGGGGAACCTGTGCCGTCATCAATTGCAACGAGATCGATAGTGAATGTTTGAGTTGTTTCCGTCAGGTTTACGGTTTCTACATCTGCGTAGAATGGTGCCTGGTTCAGGCCTATACCTACTACCATACTCCGGGTATTGCCCGGGCTGGTTGATGCATCGAACGAAAATGTGTACGATTCTCCCGGAATGAGTTCAACCACCTGGCTTAAATTAACATCAAAAGCATTGCCTGCTACAGCTACATCAGCAAAATTGAAACTGTTTCCGCCCTCTGTTCTGATGTCGAGCGCGTTGCCCGTCCATGATCCGTCATCGCCTGCTTCAAAATCACCGTTGGTCACTAATTCTCCTGTCGGATCGCCACCATTGCCGCCGCCATTTCCACCTGCCAACTCCAGTGACACATTATCTATAACAACGATACCGACATCGGCACCCATATCAAATAGAACACGGCTTTGATCGGCACCACCGAAAGGGGAACCTGTGCCGTCATCAATTGCAACGAGATCGATAGTGAATGTTTGAGTCGTTTCCGTCAGGTTTACGGTTTCTACATCTGCATAGAATGGCGCCTGGTTCAGGCCTATACCTACTACCATACTCCGGGTATTGCCAGGGCCGGTAGACGCATCGAATGTTAATGTGTACGATTCACCCGGAATGAGTTCAACCACCTGGCTTAAATTAACATCAAAAGCATTACCTGCCACAGCTATATCAGCAAAGTTGAAACTGTTTCCGCCTTCCGTTCTGATATCGAGTGCGTTGCCGGTCCATGATCCGTCATCGCCTGCTTCAAAATCACCGTTGGTTAGCAGGTTTCCTTCCTGACTGCCTCCACCACCGCCAGCCTGTTCCGTAAACGTAATATTGTCAAAAAAGATCACATTTTCCTGAGCTCTATCCTGGAAATCAGGAAAAACCGTTACGCCGTCGTAAGACTCGCCTTCGGGTGGATTTGGAACATCAGAAAAATCAAAAGTAAGCTCTTCCCACTGATTTGTTACGGTATTGGCCACCTTTAATTCGCCTGTAGAGAAACCGGAAGCCGTTTCCAGTTTAATACCGACATCACTGATGACAGATTTCCATACCATGATTTTAATGGTTCGGTTCGTCTCATCCAGCAAATATGTACCGGTTCCCCTGGTGATGGTACCTGCAAAGGAGGCGCCACCGGTTCTTGCGGTGAACTGTGCCACTTTTGAAGAGGTATTCGCACCGGTAGCATCCGGGTTATCGATAATCTCTAAAGCAGGATTATCATCGTTTTCAAATACTTCCCATTCAAAATCAGCACCAAACCCGCCATCCTCAAAATCAATTGGGTTATTTTGTGCAAAACCTGTTGACCATGCGAAAAGCAAGGTCAGCAGTAGTGTTAGTGTTTTCATAACTTTTAAAGGTTAAATTTAAGTTGTAGTTGTTTACTATGTGCACTGTTTTTTGGGTTTATGTTTTAGTGAAAAAAGATCATAAGCGCATGGAATATCATCTCAAATTATTTATGTTCGATTAATTGCTTCATAACCAGCTTCGGAGTTCGGTCAATTTTAAATAACCCCCAGTGTTTTTCAGGTTCGAGTGGCTCAGGTGAGCCTTTCCAGGCTTCGTCAAAAGCTTCAAAAAAGAAGGTTAGTATATTTTCTTCTTCAGTCCACTTCATTAAATTCTCAAAGTATTTTTTTTGAAAATCTTCGTTTACATGTTCGGGATTTATTCCCCTGCCGTTCGAATTCGTTGCCCAGCCGGCCTCGGTGATTACTACTGTTTTATCCGGATATTTATTCGCGACTGAGTAGTAATTCTCTTTTGTATAGTCAATCGCTTCGTCTATGTGTTTGTATTCCCATACCGGATACGTATGGATGGAAATAAAGTCGAGCACGCCGGCCAGTTTGTCCAGTTTAATGAGCCAGGGGACATAATTTTCACAGAAGGTAACCGGTTGTTCAGCCTCATCTTTTACCATTTTTGCATAATCAATCACCTTATTCTCACTTACAAAATGATCGGTCCACTCTACACAAGCTTCATTGCCTACTGATAAGGAAAAAATGATATCCGGATACTGATTGGCGAAATCAATTAGCTTAGATATCTTCTGCCGATTATTTCTGCAATTAAATTCCAGTTGCTCTTTGGTATAAATTCCGCCATCCCAGGGGCAATTGAAGTTATTCATTTCAGCTTCAATATAGGCTCCAAGCATCACCTGAAAGTCAAGTTTTTCTTTCTCTATGACATCCAATACAGTTTCTGCGTGCCGGTCAGAGTCAAACAGCCGCAGGTACTTCCAATGGTTTTGGAGGATCAGCAGATCTTCCTTTACCTGAGCATAACCCGGGTATTTGCCGCCGGGCTGATGGCCTTCCCTGAAACCGGAGTAGCAAATTGCCCTGCCGGGTTTTATTCCCAAATGTTTATAAGTGTTCATTCTATTTTAATATTTTAGATTACCTGACTTGTCCCAAATGCCCCAAAAAGCTCCAACATCTCCTTCATTTCCAATTTTCCATGACTCATCAAATGAAGAGAAGTAGTACACTCCGATATTCTCTGAATTAGCCCACAGATTCGTGTTTACAAAGTATTTCATTGCATTTTCGGGAGAAGGAGTTGCTCCGCCCAGCGGTTTTCCGTCACTTGGCCAGCCTGTCTCTGATATGTAAACATCTTTGCCATTGGCAACATGAACAACCTGAGAGTACATGTGCTGCATATGCTGAAGAGAGTGTTGAAATTCCGTTCCTTCCCAATACGGGTAACAGTTACACAAGATCACATCACAAATCTCTGTAAGTGCCGGGCGCTGAACGAATTCGTAGTAGGCATCAACGTAGCCGACCGGTATTTCAGGGATCTCTTTTTTTACTCGCTTAATGTAGCTTAGAAGTTCATTCTCACTTAAATCATCCCGGTAGAGTACCTCATTTCCAACAGCAGCAATATCTACATATCCTTCTTTGGCCAACCGTATCAACCCCTTGACCTCTTCTTCGTTTTTTTCTTTATCACTTCCAAGCCATGCGCCCACCAATGTTTTTAGCCCAAACTCTTTTGCAATTTGTGGGATGATCTCATTTCCTTCGATACAGGAAAATGACCGGATTGAACGGGTGTATGGTTTAAGAATTTCCATTCTTTTTCGAATCTGGTCTGCCGATATCAGATCACCGGGCTTTTGGCCTTCTTCGTAAAGGCTGAAGCAAAATCCATAAATACCTCTATCGAGTATTTCACGAAATAAGTCATCTATTTCTTTTTCAGAAAACTCATTCAAATAATTGATACCAGAAACAGCATCAGATTCTTTAAAACCTGGATATTGTTCTTTTCTAAACGACATTTTAATTCACTTTTAACTGTTCATTTTTATTCCAAAGTCCCCATCTTGCCCCAACATCACCTTCGTGCCGGGCTTTCCAGGATTCGTCAAATGAAGAGAAGTAGAACACATCAATTCCTTCCTGTTCACTCCATTTTTTTAAGCGGATGAAGTACTTCATCATATTTTCAACAGACGGATCAGCCTGATCAACGTTTTTACCATAGGTGGGCCAACCCGTTTCTGCGATAATTACTTTTTTATTATCAGCTATTTCAGTTATCACCTCATACATCTTTTTCAAATAGACCGATGAATGCTCGATGTCATAGCCTTCCCAGAACGGATAACAATTGGCAAGTACTACATCACAGGCTTCGATCACTTTCGGGCTCTGACGGAGTTGATAGTAGGTATCTACATAACTCACCATCTTACCGGGTAAAGCATCTTTAATCTGATCGATATAAGCAATGATCTTTTCTTCACTCAGTTCTCCCCTCAATAAACATTCATTGCCAACAGCAACTATATCTGCATGACCGGCTTTGGCAACTTTAATCAAATTTTCTATCTCTGTTTTATTTGCTTCAAGGTCATCATCAATCCAGGCTCCAACCAAGGTCTTCAATCCCATCTCTTTGGCAACTTCGGGGATATATTCATT
>CAYPZI010000134.1:0-7802 GCA_964415185.1 uncultured Balneolaceae bacterium
GACGCTGACAGGAGACCCGGAAAAGCACCGGGCCACGCTGTCAGGTCGCTAAACACGAAATCTTTCGGGGTATGAATCCGGCGCTCTTTCTTCCGAATATTTTCGGGAAGCTATCAAGTCCTAAATCCAATTTTCCAAAAGAATTTAAAAATAAGGGTTTTTTGGATAAGGTTGAAACCCCGATTCATACTTTCTTATAAAATCATTCTTTATCTTAACTGAAGTCAGGGTTATTTTAGACCGTTCACAAATAATTTACGAGAAACAAACAAAGGTTGATGGCAAAACGTATTACTAACCGAAAGGACGATTACTCCCAATGGTATCTGGATGTTGTAAAAGAAGCAAAACTGGCCGACCACTCCCCTGTCCGTGGCTGTATGGTTATTCGCCCCAACGGGTTTGCTCTTTGGGAAAACATGCGCAATGCACTTGACAAGATGTTCAAAGAGACCGGCCATGAGAATGCCTATTTTCCTCTTTTTATACCAAAATCATTTCTTTCGAAAGAAGCACAGCATGTTGAGGGTTTTGCCAAGGAGTGTGCGGTGATCACGCACAGCCGGCTCAAAAGTGCCGGTGGCGGCGTGGAGGTTGATCCCGACTCAAAACTTGAAGAAGAGCTGATCGTCCGCCCCACATCCGAAACCATTATCTGGGATGCTTACCGCGACTGGATTCAATCCTACCGCGACCTTCCGATTCTGATTAACCAATGGGCAAACGTAGTACGGTGGGAAATGAGAACCCGTCTTTTTCTCAGAACTATGGAATTTTTGTGGCAGGAAGGCCACACCGCCCATGCCACGCGGGAAGAAGCCATTGAAGAAACCAAAAAGATGCTGGAGGTCTACAGAACTTTTGCAGAAGATTATATGGCCATGCCGGTTATCACCGGTGTGAAAACCGAATCGGAACGTTTTGCGGGTGCCGTTGATACCTATTGCATCGAAGCACTGATGCAAGACGGTAAGGCGCTGCAGGCGGGCACTTCTCATTTTCTCGGGCAAAATTTTGCAAAAGCGTTTGATGTAAAGTTCCAGGACAGCGACGGCGAACATAAATATGTCTGGGCAACCAGCTGGGGAGTCTCCACACGGCTTATCGGCGGACTGATTATGACCCACAGTGATGATAACGGCATGGTTGTTCCACCACGGCTTGCCCCGGTACAAGTGGTGATCGTTCCCATCTGGCGAGATGATAAACAAAAAGAAATTGTATCGGAGTATGCCCATTCCATTTACGATGAACTGACTGAAGCCGGAATCCGGACAAAGCTGGATGACCGCGACAACTACAAACCCGGCTGGAAATTTGCCGAACATGAGGCACAGGGCACCCCCCTCCGGGTTGCCGTTGGACCGCGGGATGTTGAAAACCGAAAGGTGGAACTCGCCCGCAGGGATACACTCGATAAAAATATCATAGCCCGCGAGGGGCTTGCCGGCAAAATTGAATCCATACTCGTTACCATACAAAATGACCTGTATAACACCGCAAAAAAACGTATGGATGAAAGCACGGCTACGGCTGACAGCTATGACGAATTCAAAAAGAAAATTGAAGATGGCGGTTTTATATACTCACATTGGGACGGCACTCCCGAAACCGAAGCCAAAATCAAAGAAGAAACGAAAGCAACAATCCGTCTTGTTCCTTTAAATGACCGCTATGACGGAAAAGGAAAATGCATGGTTACAGGAAAATCGTCCGAACAGAGAGTACTTTTTGCACGAGCTTATTAATCAGACTAAAATATGAGCCTAATTAAAAACCCATATCCCTATTTTCTGTGCACGGCCGGTCAGTGTCGAAATCTGGACAGCAACACGATCGACAATTTCGGGATTGACGGTTTTACACTGATGGAAACGGCGGCTCTTCAGGCTGCCCGTTTTGTGGGTGAGCATCAGGGAGAATCAAAGCACGGGTTGTTTATCTGTGGAAAGGGCAACAATGCGGGCGATGCCCTGGCAATGGCCCGTTACCTGCTTCAGGAATTCCTGCATGAAGCCACGATTTATTTTGTGTCTGGCACCGATAAACTTTCACCTGACGCAGACAAAAACTACGGGTTGCTGGAAAAACTGAAAGACTCCGGTTTCCCCGTTCAATTTCATAATAATTTTGACCAAATTGCACCTGCACAGCACGATTATATCGTGGATGGCATGCTGGGGACCGGAATTTCAAGTCCTCTCAGAAGTGCCTACAAGGAAGCAACTCAGTTGATCAACCGGACTGACTCTGCCACCGTATTTTCCGTTGACATTCCGACAGGACTGCATGCCGACTCAGGGGAAGTTCTGGGTGATGCTGTCGTTGCAGATTACACTCTAACATTTGGTGTAAAAAAAAGCGGTTTCTATTTCGGGAACGGCAGAAATCGAACCGGTGAAGTAATTTTATTTCAATTGCCATTTGCCCGGCAGTTCATTGAGAGTGAGGCTTTGGCCATTGATCAATCATGGCTGCCAATACTTCCGGCTATCAGGCGCGATGGCCGTCATAAGTATGATAACGGCGTAGTGCATATCCTGGCAGGCAGCGAAGGCCTGAGCGGAGCAGCCGTCATGGCATCCAAAAGCGCCTGGAACTCCGGGGCAAGTGCAGTGATACTCTATGCCCCCAAAGGACTTCTTCCTGTCTATGAAACGGCAGTTCCGGATATCATTAAAATCCCGGTGGGCAAACGTGATGATTATTATTACAAACCTGATCATTTGAGTACAATTTCAGAAAACATACAACGCCGCGGGGGAGTTATATTGATGGGTCCGGGTGCGGGCCTCGAAAATGAGACAAGAAAACTTTTCCTGGAACTGCTTGAGCATTGTGATCAACCGGTTATACTTGATGCCGACGGCCTTTCGGCATGGGAGGAAATCAGCCGAAACCCCGGGAAATATCGACCCGAAAGAATGATATTAACTCCTCACCCGGGTGAACTGAAAAACTATTTACAAGCAGGTTTCAAGTCCGAATATGATCGTTTTAACTGGGCAAAAGAATTTATTGCAACTAACGAAGCTTTTCTGCTTGCCAAAGGAAACCCCGTAGTGTTCGGAGATACAAACCAGGTTTATCTGACCGGTTATGACACCTCGGCCTTTACGCGTGCCGGGTTCGGAGATGTACTTGGCGGAACAATTGCAGCCAACCTGGCTATATCAGAAAAACCGGCTCTAAGTATCATCCATGCCTTGTTATCCGCAAGGCTTAAATCAAAACAGATATCCGGTACCCTTGCACCGGCCGACCTTTTATGATCCACAAAACCATTCACTTTCTCGAACGGCATAAAATGCTGCTTACCTTTTTGTTTGTGGCATTTACAATTCTGACGCTTTTGCTTACACTGATGCCGTCCGAGAATCTTATTGAAAGCAAACTGTGGAATTATGACAAAGCCGGGCATGCCTTCTTATTCGGTTCATGGACGTTTCTGTTCGGGCTCTACCTGCTCTTTGCTACAAAACGCGAATTGCCGCTGATTGCAATTTTTTTAATAGGATCTTTTTTCGGAATTTCCATTGAAATTTTACAGGAAATTCTGCCCATTAACCGCAGCGGCGACCCGTTTGATGCACTGACCGATATTGCCGGCTGCGGGGCTGCGGTTATTTTTCTTAAACTGCTGACACTTAAGCCCGGCAAAAGACAAAACTAAATTATCACAGCCAATAAAATATTATAATTGTAATTTGCGTTGATAACTATCGTTTTTTGAATTATACTTAGCTGTTCAACAAATCCTAAATAAACGAATCGTATGGCAAAGAGAAAAAAACCTGAAGCAGATTTACGCAAATACTACACGGTAATTCTTGAAATCGGATTAATTCTTGCTCTTATCATCTTTATCGGAGCTGTAAAGCTGGATCTTCACAGCGCACCTCCGGACGAATACACGATGGATGAGCAAGAAATAGTCGAAATGGAAGAAATTGAAATTACCAAGCATATTGAGACGCCTCCTCCGCCACCACGGCCCCCGGTTCCTGTAGAAGTTCCCAATGATGAGATTATTGAAGATATCGACATTAACATTGATGCCGAATTAACACTCGACGGGCCATTGAGTGCTCCGCCTCCGCCGCCGCAAGCCGAAGAAGAAGAGGAAGATTTCTTTGTTGTGGTAGAGGAAATGCCTGAACTGATTGGCGGACTCGGCGAACTTCAAAAGAAAATAAAATATCCCGAAATGGCTCGTAGGGCTGGAATTGAGGGACGTGTTTACGTTCAGTTTATCGTAAATGAGCAAGGTCAGGTTGAGAACCCGGTCGTTGTTCGCGGTATTGGCGGTGGTGCCGATGAAGAAGCCGTGCGTGCTGTGTCTCAGGCCAAGTTCAAGCCGGGCATGCAACGGGGACGCCCCGTTCGCGTGCAGTACAGTTTGCCGATTATATTTCAATTGCAGAACTGATTCAGGTCATTTTTATCTGACGTGACAAGGCACGAAGCTTACAATAAAAATGGCGTGAAGCTCAAAATAAAAAAAATGGCGCGAAGTTCAGTTTCGTGCCATTTTTATTTTTTCAACAGCTTTGCCGAGGATTGTTTTCAGGTTATTGAAAGCAACCATATGAACGGCCTCTCCGAAAACCACCCATCTCACCTCTTCTATCTGTTCTTCCTTTTGAGGATCAAATTCCGGATCATTATTTGCCGTCTTCATGAGATACCAATAGGTTGTTTTTCCAATCTGTTCTCCGCTTTCAACATATTCATGATAAGTAGTGTCAACAAAATCGGCTTCAGTAATCTTTCCGGGTGAAATTTCTTCCTGTACTTCGCGCAGGGCACAATCCCTTATTCCCTCACCATCGTCTCTTTTGCCTTTTGGCAAATCCCACACACCTCTTCTTTTTATAAGAACCACTTCTGTTTCGTCATTTGAATTTTCACGACAGATGATTCCGCCACCGGCTTCAATCTTCTTCATTATCACTTTTTTTGTCTTTGTCCTTGTCCGGTTTCGATTCTTTTTCAGATGCCTTGCTTTCGTTTTTCTTTTCATCTGCGTAATTCAGGCGCAAGGTTGTAAGAATTTGGTCAAGATACTGTTTCAGTTCACCAGGCAGATTGCCTCTTGTATACTTCTCAAGCATGTGAAGTGTGTCGATTGCATATTTTGCAGATTTGAGGTCACGTTCGGTCTTATCCGTAGCGGGATTTTTAATCTTTCCCATTCCCATCATGGCTATTTGCTGATGTTGCTGAATAAGCATCACAAATAACAACTGTTGCTGCTGGTCTTCATTTAACTTGTCACCATTTTTAGGTATTTGGTCTGCCATAAATTTTTCTTTCTATTTCAGAGTTTCACAGTTTTTATTTCAATCAATCCAAATATAATCTGTACCTTTATACTTATTCAAAATATATTAAAAACGACTGACAAATGGCTATTATACATCCTTTTAAAGGCTGGCTGCCAAAACCGGAACATGCTGACGATATTGCCTGCGTACCATATGATGTGATCAGTAAAGAAGAAGCGGCACAAATGGCCGATGGCAAGCCCGACAGTTTTCTGCATGTCATCCGGCCGGAAATTGACTTGCCCGATGGCACGCCTTTTAATGACGATTCGGTTTATAAAAAAGGGGCTGAAAATCTCAAAAAACTGCTCTCCTCTTCCCTGGCGCAACAGGATGAGAACCCGCAAATATACATTTATAGCCTTGAAACCGACACTCATACTCAAACCGGTGTTTTCACCTGTGTTTCTGTACAGGATTATGACGAAGACGTTATCCTGAAGCATGAGCTTACCCGTCCCGACAAGGAAGATGACCGGACCCGGCATATCCTTGAGCAATCGGCCCATGCCGAGCCGGTCATGTTTACATTTAAGGATGATGAAGAGGTTCAGTTTCTGATTGAAAAAACCGTGGCAAGTTCAGATCCGTTTATTGAGCACAGCGGTGATGACGGTGTTTCCCACAAGATCTGGAAAACCGGCAAAACCGCCGGCTTTTCGGAAGCATTTTCAAACGTATCCAATTTTTATGTTGCCGACGGGCACCATCGCTGTAAAGCAGCTTCCAGGGCAGCCGAAAAGCTCAGGAAAGAAAAAAATATTTTTCCCGGAGAGGCCGAATTTGAATATTTCCCGGCCGTTCTGTTTCCCATGGGGCAAATGAAAATTCTTGCCTATAACCGGATTTTGACCACTGCAAGTGACGGTGAGATCAAGAATTTTTTTACCGAATTTAAGCCGGAAGCCGGTGCCAGGCCAACGCCCACAGAAAAAGGCCGGGTTTCGATCTATTATGATGGCAAATGGTACGGAATGAAACTTCCGGAACCTCAAAAACCTGATGTAGTCTCAAAGCTGGACGCCGCTCGGCTGCAAGACCTGGTTTTAAAACCTATATTCGGCATTGAAAACCCCCGTACCGATCCCGGGATCAATTTCGTCGGCGGCATCCGCGGCACCGGTGAACTTGAAAAACTGGTTGACAGCGGAAAAGCTATTATGGCTATCAGTATGTATCCGACAAGTATAGAAGAGCTTGTGGCTGTATCGGACGCGGGAGAACTGATGCCGCCCAAATCCACCTGGTTTGAGCCAAAGCTCAAATCCGGATTGATCGTTCACACTTTTGAATAAAAAACACCAATTACATATATGAAACGAGTACACAATTTCAGCGCCGGACCGGCAACACTGCCATTGGAAGTTTTAATGAAAGTACAGGAAGAGCTTCCCAATTACCGGGATAAAGGAGCATCCATCATTGAGATGAGCCACCGGAGTCCTGAATACACCGAAATTAATAATCAGGCCGGTGAACGGCTTTTGAATATTTTGGGAGCCAAAAAAGAGGATTGGGAAGTTCTCTTTTTGCAGGGAGGAGCCAGCTCACAATTTATGATGGTTCCTTTTAATTTTCTTTCGGAAGGCCAGACGGCCGATTACATCGACACCGGTTCATGGTCGGCCAAAGCAATCAAAGAGGCCAAACTTTTTGGAAACGTACATGTTCCTTTCAGCAGTAAGAATGATAACTACAGCCATGTTCCGGGAAACGGAGATCTGAATTTTTCGGATGATCCGGTTTATGTTCATTTTACCAGCAATAATACCATTTTCGGTACCGAGTTTCTCTCAGAACCGGAGACAAACGGTATCCCGCTTGTATGTGATGCTTCTTCCGATTTTCTTTCACGCCCAATCGACCTGGATAAATACGGTATTATTTATGCAGGAGCACAGAAAAATGTAGGTCCGGCAGGCGTGACCGTAGTTCTGATCCGGAAATCATTTCTTGAAAGGCAGAAATCGGGATCGATTCCAACCATCCTGAATTACAAGACCCATATTGAGAAGCTGTTCAATACTCCGCCTGTATTTGCCGTATATATGGTAAATTATGTACTGGAATGGATTCAGAAAAAAGGAGGTCTTGAAAACTTCAAAACCTTCAATGAGAAAAAGGCGAATCTGCTTTACAATGAACTCGATAAAGATGATTTTTACAGGGGAACCGTGGAAAATGATTCCCGTTCGCTCATGAATGTCACTTTTCGCCTCAACTCCGAAGAGCTTGAGGCAAAATTTCTGAAAGAAGCCGCAAATAATGAGTTGGTAAACCTGAAAGGTCACCGGAGCGTGGGCGGCATTCGAGCCAGCATTTACAACGCCTGCCCGATGGAGAGTGTCGAGGCACTTGCAGCGTTTATGCGCGGGTTTCGAGATAAGAATGGGTAGGGGTCATCAAGCCCGTCGTTGTACACACCCCTGCCTTTTCAAAATCGCCTTCGGCGTTTTGCCAAGGCTGTCCCTCTCC
>CAYPZI010000135.1:0-7771 GCA_964415185.1 uncultured Balneolaceae bacterium
AATTGGTAAGTGTATGTAGCTGAGATTTTGGTTAATTGCCCTCACCCGGTACACACCCCTGCTTTTCCCGAATCGCCTGACGGCGTTCGGGCAAATCTGTCCCCTCTCGAGAGGGGACAGCCTTATCAAAATGCCGAAGGCGATTTTGATAAGGCAGGGGTGTGTACCGGCGTTGGCTTAATCTGCAACACTCCTCACCGCCTCTTCCACAGGCACATCCCCCGATACCAAATCCAGCGTCTTCCCTGCCGTTCCGGGTGTCTCAAATATCTCCGCCAGCACGGCTGCCACATCCGCACGGGGAATTTCGCCCCTCTCAAGATCCTGCCCAAGTAAAACTTTACCGGTACCGGGCTCACCGGTCAGCCGGCCGGGCTTTAAAATGGTGTAATCGAGCCCGCTTTTTCGCACGGCTTCATCTGCTTCGGCCTTGGCTTTCTGGTAGACCTGAAACACCTCGCTTCCCCGCGGCTCATCAAGCCCCATTGCACTGATGATCACATAGCGTTTGATGCCGTTTTTCCTGGCAGCCTCAATCAGCTTGATGGCGCCGTCGCGATCGACCGTCCATTTCCGCTCCGCACCACTGCCCGGGCCGGCACCCGCCGCAAAGAGAACCGCATCTGCATCTCCGACAGCCTCCGATATATCCTCCTCTTTCTCAATATCGCAAACCACCGGCTCGGCACCGGCCTTTCGCAAATCCTCAGCCTGTTCCTGTTTCCGGATAATACCACGAACTGAATGGCCTTTCTTTTTTAAAATCGGGTGAAGCAGCATGGCAATTTTTCCGTGTCCGCCGACAATTGTGATTTTCATCTTAAAATGGTTTTGAGGTTAGTACTTATACTATGAATGATAAAAGGGAAAACGCAAAAGGCAAAACGGAAAAGTTGAGGGTTATAGTTTGAATGTGCCTAAACAGGTATTGTAAATTATCACACAGGAGCTAATTTTTGGCCTGGAGAATAATCTGCGAAACTCAGCGGCAAATTCTGCGAAAATCTGCGAGAAAAAAACTGTTCGATATTTTGTTCATGATAAATTATTCTTTCACTTACCAACCCTGCTCCTCAACCATTGCGCAACTTTGCGCTCATTGGGGTTACTTAACCTTTGCGCCTTTAACCTCTAAATTGTAAAAAAAAGAAAATGAGTTCATATTTTTTTTAAACCTTTTGAAATATCCATACTATTTTTCATATAAATTGATTATCTACAATAGTTTCTAAAATCCAAACAACTGATTTGAGTACATGTTAAATTTAAAATCAATTCGATTCACCCATACAATTCTCACACTTCTCCTCTTTTCATTGGCAATTCCACTGCAGGCACAAGAACAGAAAATTGTCCTTGAACCGGCCGAACTGCAATTAAAAGTTGGTGAAGAGGCAAAAATAAACGCAACCGTTACCGGTGAAAACGGAGAGGTAACCGCAGATTCCGTTTTCTTTTTTTCAAGGGCACGCCGCTCTCTTGCCGTAACCCGCGAAGGCAACGTCAAAGCCATGGCGCCCGGCACATTTTCAATCCTGGCAATCAGGCCCTCCCGCGATAACGGGCCTATGCTCCGTGCAGAACTGAAGGTTACGGTTGAGCATCCTCCTCTTGACAGAATTGTTTTTAAAGATACACCTTCCAAAATCTATGCCGGTACATCTGTTATGCTCGAAACAGATGTGTATGATGAAATGGATTTCCAAAGAGAAGATCTTGATATCTCGAATTTCAGCTCCTCGAATCCTGAAATTGCCGAAGTCGATAATTTCGGTTTCATTAAAGGCAAAAAACCCGGAAGGGTTGATATTACCGCATCAATTGAAGGTATCGAAAACTCGTTTACTGCTGCGGTTGTGAAAAACCCGGTTGAAACTATTGAAATTAGCCTCGACAAAAGCAGCGGAATCAGAACCGGAGACGTGATCAATATCCGGGCAATGGCCATAGACAGTAAAGGCAGGGCGGTTGAAGATGCCCCGATTGAGTACTCTTTTACGTCAAGGCCGGACGACAACCGCGGTCCCGCTGCTCCGGCACAAATCGCTCAAAACGGAAAGTTTGTTGCCAATAAAGCCGGAATGTATACTCTTACTGTCCGTAATGCCAACTCTGTTGCCGAAGCTACAATACGCGTTGAACCCAGAAATGTACAAAGAGAAATCGAAGTTGTTGGTCATGGCGCCGTTACCGATGTCCCGACATCAGATCTCTGGATTTGGGAAGGAGTAGACGGCCGCGATTACGCTGTAACCGGTACCCACGTTGGTCGCGGTGAGGCCTTTTTCTGGGATGTTACCGACCCCGCCAACATGGTAATAATCGATACCGTAACCGTTGATGCGCGGGTTGTGAATGATGTAAAGGTAACCGATGACGGCAAATATGCCGTCATCACTCGTGAAGGAGCTTCCAATCGTAAAAACGGGCTTGTAATCCTGGATGTTACCAACCCAGGGGATGTTCAAATCATCTCAAGGTTTGATGACGGGCTGACAGGCGGTGTGCATAATGTGTTCCTGTATGAAGATCACATCTACGCCATCAATAACGGCCGCCGGTACGATATTATCAATATGGAAGATCCCTACAATCCCTATCGCGTGAGCCGGTTTGAACTTGAAACTCCGGGCCATGCCGTCCATGATGTATGGGTGGTTGACGGAGTTATCTACTCTTCAAACTGGACCGATGGTGTTGTTGCCGTTGATATCGGCAGTAACCTGGATGGCGATATGCAAGGCCTTGGCGGCTCTCCTGAAAACCCGGTTGAATTGGGAAGATATACGTATCCGAGCGGCTGGAATCATGCGGCATTTCCATTTAAAAGTGAATCGGCAGATAAATTCTACATTGCCGCCGGGGATGAGGCATTTCCGAACGGCGACCCTGCCGGATGGATTCACTTCTTTGAACTGGGTGACTGGGAAAATGCCGAAGAAGTTGCACGATATGAAGTTCCCGAAGCCGGTACCCACAATCTCTGGATTGAAGATGAAGTGATGTATGTAGCCTATTACCAGGGCGGACTCCGGGTAGTTGATATCAGCGGAGAACTGATGGGTAACCTGTACGACCAGGGCCGGGAAATAGCAAGATTTCTGCCGAAGGTTCGTGAAGGCCGCGCCCCCAATACCCCTATGGCCTGGGGCCCTCAGCCATATAAAGGCCTCATTTATGTATCTGATATGAGTTCGGGACTCTGGGCACTGCGCCTGAAGCCGATAGATGATGAAACCGGCAATGCACCCTGAGCAAAACAAAGCAACCTCGACTGACGAGAGGGAATGGCTTACAACACAGGCCTGTCCCGGTCATTCGTCTGTCGAACATTGAAGGGCATGGCGCGTGGAGATAGTGCCGGTTGGATTCAGCCGCTAAAATTCGTCAGACGACCGGATAATTATATACCCGTTGATTAATCTTGCCCTCAGTCGTCAGACGAAGTGCCGTTTCTCTCGACTGACGAGTGGAAGCATCACCTATTTCACAGGTTTGCCCCGGTCACTCGTCTGACGTATTGCCAGGGGCTTGGTGACCTCCGGGCGGCACTGCATAATTCACTGCAACCTTAACTTGCCAGACGAGGTCCGGATCAAATTCAGAGTAGCGACTTTTGCGATACCTTTGCGCCCTCTGCGTGAAACCCCGGCTGCAGTCGGTGGTTGGATCATCATCCTTGCAACACGTCAGATGAGCTGAGAGATTGCCGACCTTGCTTTTTTTCCTTGCCCTCAGTCGCCAGACGAGGATGATGATATCTGATTCAAATATTTTACGCATATTATTCTTACACCGAACATAAAATCAGACCAATCAAAATCCTGTGTTTGAAAAACTCAAAAATCTTAAAGAAACACTTCAAAATTCAATAAACCGTCCGTCATTTGACCCGTCACATTTCAACGACCCGCTGGCTATGTCTATTCAGTGGACCCCGATAAAAAGAGGCGGATCCAATTTTGGAACACATAATTTAGTTGAAAAAAGTCCTAATGAGGTGGCCTTTCAGGCTACCCTGGGAGCAAAATTGTTCAGTTTTGCCTTTATTATTGCAGGAATTTCTGTTCCCGTTTTTATTCTTGTGCCATTTCAAGATGATCCGGTTGGAAATCCAGTAGGGATAAGCGAGATTTTGTTTATTTCACTGTTTGGACTCGTTTTTGTCGGCGCAGGTATTTTTATGCTTCGATCTTATATGAAACCGGTCAAATTTGACAAAATGAATGGGTATTTCTGGAAAGGCTGGAAAACTCCTCAACCTTATAATCCCGAAAATGAACGACTCAAAGATGCCGTCAGGCTGGTTGATATACACGCTCTCCAGATCATTTCCGAGTATATCCGCGGTGACAAGAAAAGTTATTACAGTTATGAACTCAATCTTGTTTTAAAAAACGGTGAAAGAGTAAACGTAATTGACCATGGCAATAAAAACAAAGTTATAGAAGATGCAAACAGGCTTGCAAACTTTCTGGGCAAGCCTGTCTGGAATGCGACCTGATAATTACATTTTGAATTGCAATGAATGTAGAGGGAAGCAAGGAAAACCTTTAAAGTTAAAACCACAATATAAAAGGATACTTCTGTCGTCTCAATGATTCAATGCCAGGTAAGTCATCGGACTTTGACGGAAACGGTTCAATGACTTACATCACAATTTTCAACTTTAATGCCCACCAGGCTTACAGCCTGCTTTTTGCTCTGTCGGAATCCGGCGGCGAGGGTACAATTTTAACCACTGAATCGTGTTAAGTCAATGTTCAAATGTGGATTGAAATCTGACAGGTTTTGATTGACAAGAAACTACCACCGAAGAAGATTCACTTCACTGATATCAACAGACAGGTTATTCCTGAAAATTGCCAGAATGATGGCAAGTCCCACAACAACTTCGGCTGCGGCTACTGACAGTGAGAAGAACACAAGAATTTGCCCGGCTATATCACCATGATAGGCACTGAATGAGACGAGCGACAAATTAACGGCATTCAGCATCAGCTCAACGCACATAAAAACGACAATTGCATTTCGCCGGGTAAGTACACCGATTGTACCTATTGTAAAAAGAATTGCACTTAGAGCGAGATACCAATCTATTCCAATCATTCTAATTCTCCGGTTTCTTGATTTTAAATTGTGCTACCACAAGTGCACCTACAACCCCCGCTGTCAGCAGAATGGCTGTCATTTCAAATGGAAAAAGATATTCGGAAAAAAGCACATCCCCCACAGCTTCAACGGTTCCGATTTCCTGCATTTCAGGTGATATTTCAGGCAGCATATCGGTGATCCCGCCAATACTGTAAAAAATCTGGCCCATAACGGCTACAGCCAGCAAAAAAGCTATAAAATACCGGATTCGGAATTTGTCGAGGAATTTCTCTTCATCTTCAATATTCAATAACATGATCACGAACAGAAACAATACCATAATAGCACCTGCATAAACGAGTACCTGGATAACCGCCAGGAACTGGGCTTGCAGCAAAAGATAAATACCTGCAATTGAAATCAGGTTCAAAACTAAAAACAGTGCACTGTTCACTGTATTCTTGTTAAGGATCATAGCCAACGCCGAAGCAATGGCAAGAACTGCAAGCACAATAAAAGTATAAGTTATCATATGGTATATCTGTTCTTATAGGTCACGAAAGGTAGAGAAATTTCAAAATGGCTTCAAGAAAACAGCCCTGTTTATTTTCATTATTTTTAATCATTTTTTTAAATCAATAAAAATAGATCACCCCTGTAATTCCGATAAACCAGCAGTAGTAGGAAAAATAGTGGAATTTATCTTTTTTCAGAAGAATAATCAGGTAAGTCAGGGCAGCGTAGCCGGATAAAAATGAGGTTAAAAAACCAACCGCAAGCGGCATCATGCCAAGCTGAATTCCGGCTTCGAAAAGATCCACCATTTCTTTCAACATGGCACCTGCAAGAATGGGCAGTACCATCAGGAAGGAAAAATTGGCGGCTTCTTCCCTCCCAATTCTCAAGAACAATGCGGCTGATATGGTTGATCCCGCTCTGCTGATACCCGGCAAAATAGCAAAGGCCTGTGCAATGCCAATCAGAAAACTTTTAACAGCATTGTTATGTGAATCCAGCCTCTTCATATACCTGGTGAAAAATAATAGCATACCTGTGACAATCAGCAAAAATGAAACCAGTACCGGGTTTATAAAAAGTTGTTCAATTTCTTCTTTCATTGTAAAACCGACAATTCCGGCAGGTATCATGCTCAATAAAATATATCCCGACAAACGGACACTTTCGTTTTCAAGGTATTCCCCTGTTTTAATCTTTGAAGGTGACATATGTTTAAACAGATCTTTCAGGATGTGCAGCAGGCGTTCCCTGTAATAAACTGAAATACTGCAAAACGAACCGAAGTGAACCACAATCTCAAATGTAATCCCCGGGGCAAGCTCTGAATCAAAGAGCGCACGACCGAGAGCCAGGTGCCCGGAGCTGCTTACAGGCAAAAATTCGGTAATGCCCTGCAGCAACCCGAGTAAAAAAGCTTGTAATAAATCCATGAATTCGCTGTTAGATACTGTTTGAATCTGTGATGTGCATTTAAAAAATATTACATTTACGGATTGTAAATGATATCGATAATTTGTTCTTTACATGCCCTGACAGAGGTCGGATAAGATACTGAACTAATCACAAAATTATAATTTAATTTAATCAAATGAGCACAACGGTTGACATGCAGGCACTGGGTGAGAAAATTGAAAAGCACAGCGCCTTTATTGATGAAATTTACAGGGAACTTGACAAGGTCATTGTCGGGCAAAAATATATGATTGACCGGCTGCTTATCGGCCTGCTGGCGGACGGGCATGTTCTACTCGAGGGTGTGCCCGGCCTGGCCAAAACACTCACGGTTTCCTCACTCGCAAAAGTAATCAATACAAAATTTCAAAGATTACAGTTTACTCCCGACCTGCTTCCCGCCGACCTGATAGGTACTCTAATATACAATCAGAAGGAAGCTAAATTTACCGTAAAAAAAGGGCCGATCTTTGCCAATATCGTATTGGCTGATGAGATCAACCGGTCGCCGGCTAAAGTACAGAGTGCCCTGCTCGAAGCCATGCAGGAACTTCAGGTTACGATAGGCGATACCACGTTTCCGCTGGATGAACCTTTTCTCGTTTTAGCGACTCAAAACCCGGTAGAACAGGAAGGCACGTATCCCCTGCCCGAAGCCCAGGTAGACCGGTTTATGCTAAAAATCAATGTTGGTTACCCTACGGAAACAGAGGAAATGGAAATTATGCGCCGGATGGCCAGGACAGGAAAGAAACCTGAGCTGGATACGGTCATTCACCCTGAGAAAATTCTTGATGCCAGAAAAGTAATCAATGACATTTATGTAGATGAAAAGGTGGAAAAGTATATTGTTGACCTTGTATTTGCCACCCGTAAACCTGAAAACTATAACCTTGATGAACTTACCGAACTGATTAATTTCGGCGGATCGCCCCGTGCTACCATCAACCTGAACCTTGCAGCCAGGGCACATGCGTTTATGGAACACCGCGCATACGTAACACCCGAAGATGTGAGGGAAATTTCAATGGACGTTCTTCGCCACAGAATTATACCGACATTCGAAGCTGAAGCTGAAGAAATTACATCCGAAGATATTATTGAAAAAATACTCTCTACTGTACAAGTTCCTTAAAATCGGATTAACAATTCCTGACTTAACGTAAAAGTTTAAGTCGTGATTTTGTAGTTGCATCAGATTTGTAGC
>CAYPZI010000136.1:0-7752 GCA_964415185.1 uncultured Balneolaceae bacterium
GCATCAGATTTGTAGCGGGTTCGTCAATTCGTTGTACGTTGTTTGTGGTTTCTGGTCAAACTAAGTTAGGGGTGGACAAAAAAAAGCTTCCTGTTTTGCAGGAAGCTTTTTTATATGATTCAGATTTTATTGAAAAATGAAAATTTGCAGAAAACTATTTCTCCTCGTCTTCGCCTTCCTCTTCGTTCTTATTCTTCTTCTCTGCTTCTGCTTCTTCTTCCTGTTTCTGTTTTCCGGCCAGTTTTTCAGCTAACCCTGAAACCTCACCAAGAGTTGGAGTTCCGGTTTCAACATTTTCTTTTTTATCCTTCTTCTTAGGACTTTTGTCCTTTTTCATTTTGGCTTCAGTCGCAACCTGGGTGATTTCAATTGTTTTACTTGATTCATCAAATTCAACAACATACCCTTCTATTTTGTCACCATCTTTGAATTCGGACTTCAGGTCTTCAACGGGTTCGGCAAGTTTATTAGCCGGCAGGAATGCATCTACACCCAAAGGCAACTTCACAAACATTCCTTTGTCTGTAACCTTAGAAACTTCGCCTTCAACCTTTGAACCGGGGCCATATTCTTCAGCATATTTCTCCCAGGGGTTGTCGGCAACCTGTTTATGGCCGAGTGTAATTCTTCTGTTCTCAAAATCGATAGCGAGTATTACAACTTCTATCTCCTGTCCCTTATCAACAATCTCGCTCGGATGTTCAACTTTTTCCGTCCAACTGAGATCGGATATGTGAATCAGTCCGTCAATTCCGGGCTCAAGTTCAACAAATACACCGAAATTGGTAAGGTTTCGAACGGTTCCCTTGTGTTTTGAACCGACAGGGTACCTTGTCTGAATATCTGCCCAGGGATCATTTTCAAGCTGTTTCACACCAAGGGATATTTTCTTCTCATCTTCGTTGATATTCAGTACAACACATTCGATGATATCGTCTTTCTGAACCAGTTGTGATGGATGTTTTACATGTTGTGTCCAGGACATCTCACTGATGTGAATCAGTCCCTCAACACCTTTCTCGAGCTCAATAAAGGCTCCGTAATCGGCAATAGAAACCACACGGCCCTGAACCCTCAGGTTTTCAGGATATTTTTTGTGGATTTCATTCCACGGATGAGGCTGAAGCTGCTTGAGGCCAAGGGAGACTCTTTTGCTTTCCTCATCAAAATCGATAACTGCAACGTTCATCTTTTGATCCAGTTTAACAATCTCTTCGGGATGGTCAACCCTGCCCCAGGAAAGGTCGGTGATATGCAACAGGCCGTCAACACCTCCCAGATCAATAAAGACACCGAAATCGGTAATATTTTTTACAATTCCTTCAAGAACCTGTCCGGATTCGATTGTCTCCAGGATTTCTTCACGCTGCTCTTCAAGATCGGATTCGATCAAGGCCCTGTGCGAAACAACAACATTTTCAGCCTGCATATTCAGTTTTACAATCTGAAACTCCATTGTTTTACCAACATAGGCATCAAAATCCCTGACGGGCCGGACGTCAATTTGTGATCCGGGCAAAAAGGCATCAATACCGAATATATCGGCAACCATACCGCCTTTGATGCGCCTTTTAATGTAGCCTTCAATAATTTCACCGGTTTCATGGGCCTGTTCGATATTTTCCCATGCCTGCAGAACATCTGCTTTTTTTCGTGATAGAATAAGCTGTCCTTCGCGGTCTTCAACTTTATCAAGGAAGACCTCCACTTCGTCACCCGGCTGTAGGTTTTCAACAACCTTATTCGAAAATTCATTAACAGGAACAATTCCTTCCGATTTAAAACCGATGTCGACTACTACATATTTGTCGTCAACCGAAACAACAATTCCGGTTACAATCTCTTTTTCATCAATTTCATTAAGCGTCTTCTCATACATTGATGCAAGCTCATCAAACTCTTCGTCCGTATAATCGTCCGAAGCAGCCTGAAGCTGATCAAATGTATAAACTTCGCTGTCTAAATCACCGGTATAGGCTGGAATTTCACCGTTACTTGACGGTGAAACGGCTTTCTCTTCAGTCTCCTGCTCAGATTCTCCTGTTTCGCTTTCAGCCTGAGCAGCCTCACTTGATTCATCCGATACGGATTCCTCTATTTTTTCTTCCTTCTTTTTCGATTCCGTTTCTTCAACTGCATTTTCCGATTCATTTACATCAGCGGCTGTTTCTTTTTCAGCCACATCGGTCATATCAGTTGTTTCTTCTTTTTTATCGTTATTAAGATTATCTGTCATTTAGTTGCCTGTTAATAATTGAACCGCATTCTGACTTTCAGAACGGGATTAAGGTTTACGTTTTAGTTAACTGTTTATTTCTGATGACGGAACAGATCTTTTCGACCTGCTCATCAAATGATAAATTTGTAGTATCAATTAAAATTGCATCTTCAGCTTTTTTAAGCGGGTCAGCATTTCGGGAGGAATCTTTAAGATCTCTGTTTCGAATCTGCTGTTTCAGCTTCTCGAGCGAAGTATCTGATCCTGAATCCTTTAATTCCCTGAAACGGCGTTTTGCCCTTTCTTCGACGGATGCATCCATATAAAATTTAATACGGGCATCCGGAAAGACAGCAGTGCCGAGATCTCTGCCATCGGCTATAAATGAACCGTTTTTCAGGCAATTCCGCATCAAATCATTTACAAATTGCCTGATCCGCTTTTCGGTTGCAACCTCACTCACATGTTCGGTTACGGATTCAGATCGTATTTTATCAGTAATATCTACACCATCCAGAGATACTTTGAATTCGTTTTGATCAAATTCAAATTCAAATATATCTCCTGATAGTGAGTTAAAGAACTGTTGTAATGTCGGCTTGCCCCGGTTTAACCAGAGTAAAGTTACTGCCCTGTAAATAGCCCCGGAATCCACATATTGAATTCCAAGTTTATTCGCTATAGCTTTGGCAGTTGAACTTTTACCGGAGCCGGCCGGCCCATCAATTACAATTATATCCATTAGAACAGATAAGGTAAATTTTATTTGTTAAAGATTCAATCCTCTCTTGAATGTAGAGAAGATAAATAGTAATTTTCCTGACTTAATAATTTTACCTTATAAAACAGAATTTATTTATTTAGCTATGCCACAACATAAATCTGCCGTTAAAAGGCTGAGACAGAACGCTAAAAGAAGAGAACATAACAAAAGCAGGCGTTCCAAAATGAGAACGCTGATTAAAAATGTATTGAACTCTGCTGATAAAAAAACGGCTGAAGAGAATTTAAAAAAAACTGTCAGTTTTATTGACAGATGCGCCGTAAAAGGTATTATTCATCCGAATAATGCAGCCAGAAAAAAAGCTTCATTGACAAAGCACGTGAACAGCCTTAAAGAGTGAGTTCCACAAAGCAATCCAAAGCCCTTCTTGTCATACTTGACGGATACGGCATACCCGAAAATCCCGAAGTTAGTGCAATTGACAAAGCCGACAAGCCCTACATTGATTCACTGTTTGAAAAATATCCGCATGCAAAATTATCAGCCAGCGGCGAAAGTGTAGGCTTGCCCGAGGGCCAGTTTGGAAATTCCGAGGTAGGACACCTTAATATTGGAGCGGGCAGAATTGTCTGGCAGGAACTTTCCAGGATCAATAAGTCAATCGATGATGGTTCATTTTACGAAAATGAAGTCCTGAAAGAAGCCTTTAAGCTGGCATCCGGAAAAAATAAAATCCATTTTCTCGGTCTTTTTTCCGATGGGGGCGTTCATAGCCACAATGAACATTTATACGCGTTGCTGAAAATGGCCTCGAAACACAACATTGACCACGTCTGTATTCATGCATTCACAGATGGCAGGGACACTTCACCTCATGGCGGACTCCAATACTATCGGGAATTTCAAGAAAAAGCAGATGAAATCGGAAAAGGAACGATGGCATCTGTGGTAGGCAGATATTTTGCCATGGATCGGGATAACCGGTGGGAAAGAACGGAGAAAGCATACAGGCTTCTCACGGAAGGCAATGGCACTGAGGTTGAAAATCCTGAACATGCTTTTAAAAATTCATACGATAATAATATTACGGATGAATTTATTGAACCACATTTGGTTCAGACAGCCGAAAACAGCAGAATCGAAAAAAACGATGTGTTGGTTTTCTTTAATTTCAGAGGTGACCGGATGAGGCAGATCAATAAAGCATTTCTCGGGTTTGATGAAACCGAGTTCAAAACTACTGATCTCGATCTCAATATATACAGCTTCACATCCTATGATGACAAATTTAGCGGCAAAATAAAAGTGGCCTATCCTCCGGCAGACTTGAAAAATACACTTGGAGAATACATTAGCGACAAAGGCCTGAAACAGTTACGAATTGCTGAAACGGAAAAATACCCGCATGTAACCTATTTTTTCAACGGCGGTGTTGAGGAGCCAAACGAGGGTGAAGAACGCATTATGGTTCCGAGCCCTAAAGTAGCCACTTATGACCTTCAACCGGAAATGAGTGCCCCTGAAGTAACAGACAAGCTTTGCAAATCCATCAAATCAGGCAAATACGATCTTGGAATTGTAAACTTTGCCAATCCCGATATGGTTGGCCATACAGGCGTAATGGAAGCTGTAATAAAAGCCATTGAAACCATCGACCGGCAAATGGAAAAAGTAATACCTGCAGCAATTGAGAATGACTACAAAGTGTTAATCATTGCTGATCACGGTAATGCCGATTGCATGAAAGAAGAAGACGGAAGCCCGCACACAGCTCACACAACAGCACTGGTTCCGGTTCTCTTGATCGGTGAACCGGAAGCAAGGTTAAATGACGGCGTTCTTGCAGACGTTGCCCCTACCCTATTGAAAATGATGAACCTTGAGCAGCCGGGAGAAATGACAGGAAAAATTCTTTATTGAGATAAAATTTCCTAACAATACTTTATCATTTCCTTTTCAGTAATTATGTTTGCATTTACTGATATGCAACACTACTTTCGTTATACGAAGCGTGAACTAAAGATCAATCACGCTCGTTTAAGTGATGTAATTAATCATTCAAATTTACAGGTATCCAATGGAGGGTAATTTTTCAAGCAAAGTCCGGGATGTGATTCAATTCAGCCGCGAAGAAGCGCTGAGGCTCGGACATGATTATATCGGTACGGAACATCTTATTTTAGGTATCGTCAGATTAGGAGACGGTGTGGCGGTACGCATTCTTAAAAATCTCGACTGTGATCTCTATAAACTTAAAAAAAC
Source organism: uncultured Balneolaceae bacterium (assembly GCA_964415185.1). Classification (GTDB taxonomy): domain Bacteria; phylum Bacteroidota; class Rhodothermia; order Balneolales; family Balneolaceae; genus CAYVBJ01. The sequence goes on from CAYPZI010000136.1 coordinate 5,205, forward strand.
TATTGAAGATACAGTACGGGGAACCGGTGGTTCCGTTACCGTAGGCAATATTCCACTTACAAAACAGGCCGAAAAAGTTCTTCGAATTACCTACCTGGAAGCCAAGCTTTACAAAAGTGAAACCATAGGTACTGAACATCTTTTACTGTCGCTGCTTCGCGATGAAGAAAACATCGCAGCTCAAATCCTGCAGCAATTCAGTGTATCATACGATGCTGTCAGGGAAGAACTTGACCTAATCATAACAGGCAACTCCCGAGACTCGGGGGGCAGCGACTCCAGGTCTGTTAGTGCAAGTATATCTTCTTCCAAAGGAGGAAGTTCATCCGGAAGCTCCAGAGAAAAGAAAATGGAAAAATCAAAAACTCCCGTTCTTGACAATTTTGGCCGCGATCTTACACAACTCGCGGAAGAAGACCGGCTTGATCCGATTATCGGTCGTGAAAAAGAGATTGAGCGTGTGGCTCAGGTTCTCAGCAGAAGGAAAAAAAACAACCCGGTTTTAATCGGTGAACCGGGTGTGGGTAAAACAGCCATTGCCGAAGGGCTTGCTACCCGTATCATCGAACGAAAAGTTTCGAGGGTACTTTACGACAAGAGGGTAATAGCCCTTGACCTCGCTGCTCTCGTGGCGGGTACCAAATACCGCGGACAGTTTGAAGAACGTATGAAAGCAGTGATGAGTGAACTCGAAAAAACAGATAATGTGATTCTGTTTATTGATGAGTTGCACACCATTGTCGGAGCCGGTGGCGCAAGCGGATCGCTCGATGCTTCGAATATGCTGAAACCGGCTCTCGCCCGGGGCGAAGTGCAGGCAATCGGTGCCACTACCCTGAATGAGTACCGGCAATTTATTGAAAAAGACGGTGCCCTCGAAAGACGTTTCCAAAAAATAATGGTTGATCCAACCACTCCGGAGGAGACGATTGAAATTCTTGAACAAATTAAAAACAAGTACGAGAAGCACCACAGTGTGCGATATTCTGAAGAAGCACTGAAAGCGTGTGTAAAACTCTCCGACCGTTACGTTACAGATCATTATCTGCCCGATAAGGCAATTGATGCTCTTGATGAAGCCGGTGCACGGGTTCATCTCTCAAATATCACTGTACCTCAGCATATTATCGATCTCGAAGAAGAGATAGAGAGGATCAGCAATGAGAAAAACGCAATGGTTAAAAAACAGCGTTTTGAAGAAGCTGCAAGGTTGAGAGATACCGAAAAAAGGCTGACCGAAGAACTCGAACAGGCTCAGCGTGACTGGGAAAAAGAATCCGAACACATCATTTACGATGTTGAGGAAGATGATGTAGCATCCGTTGTAGCTATGATGAGCGGAGTACCGGTTAACAAAATCAGCCAGAATGAAGGCCAGAAACTTCTGAAAATGAAAGAAGAACTGGGCAATAACATAATCGGGCAAAACGAAGCCATTGAAAAGCTTACCAAAGCCATTCAGCGAACAAGAGCCGGTTTAAAAGACCCCGCCAGGCCGATCGGATCATTTATCTTTCTTGGCCCTACCGGTGTTGGTAAAACGGAAATGGCAAAAGTATTGGCCAAATATCTGTTTGACAAAGATGATACACTGATACGAATCGACATGAGTGAGTACATGGAAAAATTCAGTGTCTCACGCCTGGTCGGTGCGCCTCCCGGCTATGTAGGATACGAAGAAGGTGGCATTCTCACTGAAAAAGTCAGAAGAAAACCCTACAGTGTTGTATTGCTGGATGAGATTGAAAAAGCTCACCCGGATGTCTTTAACATCCTTTTACAGGTACTTGATGACGGAATTCTTACTGACAGCCTTGGCCGAAAAGTCGATTTCAGAAATACGATTATTATTATGACCTCGAATATCGGGGCACGCGATATCCGTAACATGGGTAAAGGAATCGGGTTCGCGGCAGACGACAGTACGTTCGACTATGCACAAATGAAATCAACCATTCAGGATGCATTGAAAAAGGTATTCAACCCTGAATTCCTGAATAGAATTGACGATGTGATCACATTCAGGCCGCTTGAAAAAGAAGATATCTTTAAAATTATTGATATCCTTTCTGAAGATCTTTTCAAACGAATCAAAGATCTCGGTTATGACTTTGAGATCACGAAAGGTGCTAAAGAATTTCTTTCGGAAAAAGGTTTTGACCAGAAATACGGCGCAAGGCCACTGCGAAGGGCGATCCAGAAATATGTGGAAGATCCCCTGGCTGAAGAAATTCTTGGTGTTGAACATCCCGAGGGCTCTGTTATTAAAATTAAGATGAATAAATCTCGTGACGGACTGGAATTCGACTGGTCAGATACTGAAAAAAAGGAGAGTAAATCCAAAAACAGTTCAGATTCAGGTGCATCTTCCGATAATTCCGATTCTGAATCCAAATCCGAATCGGAAGAAGCCAGGGCCTGATATTAGTGTCGTGTCAATGATAAAATATTGGTCAAAAACCCGCAAAGTTTCCTTTCTGAAATGGAAGTATCTTGTGAAAATGGAAGCAACCCTGAGATAAAACTTTGCGGGTTTACAGTTGACATG
>CAYPZI010000137.1:0-7667 GCA_964415185.1 uncultured Balneolaceae bacterium
TTGTCATCAAGTTCCACGCCATTAGCGGTGATGGTGACGGTGACGGTTTCGGCGGTGTTGTCGCTAACGCTGAATTCGTAAATACCGGCAGATATTTCACTGATGGCGGTATTGGTTGCATTGCCGGTCAGATTGATACTAAAATCCGAATCAGTGAGTCCGCCGATGAGGTTGCCGTTGGCATCGCTCAGTGTCACCGTGACGAGGGAGCTGTTACCCGCGGTCAGGGTTGTGGGATCAGGGCTGACCGATGAGACGGATGAACTGATCACACCCGGGAGAACAGTAAATGTATTAGAGATTTCGGTTATGGATGAATTTTGACTGTCTGTCGCTGTTATCCTTTTATTTAAACCCGCTTCGGTAACGGTAACATCAGAATTTAAAATGCCACTTGAAAAATTGACATTCGCAGGGCTGATGCTTCCTGCATTTGTGCTGAGATCGGCACTTCCATTGTACCCTGTCGCCCTATTTCCATTTGCATCGATGGCTGTAATAGTTACATTAAATGATGAACCCGCAACCTGGGGTGAGCCAATATTGGAAATGGTGTAATCAGCAATAGAACCGGCACTTACATTACTTGAGAACGGACTGCCTGAAATGTCTGATCCGCTCAGCCTGATGGTAATCTGGTCTGTTCCTGATTTCGTTGGCGTGTAAGAAGTTGTGTATACACCGTTACCGGAATCTGTTAATGCAGAAAATGATGCCCCGGAATTCGCTCCGCCCACACTTAAACTTAAATTGGAACCCGAGTTATCAACCCTGTTTCCGAATGAATCTTCTATCGTAATGGTAATTTCAGTTTGAGATCCGGCAACACCATTTGGTACATTTGCAAACGATTCGGAAGCATCTCCCGCAGCAGGGGTAATATCAAATGTTTGTGATACTGCATTAACCGTAACTCCAACTGCATCAAAAACCAACGTGTAGGAGCCTGTAATATTTATAACAAGATTTCCGAATTGGGCTTCACCGTTACTGTCTGTCGAGACCGTCAATGAACCGCCGTTGAACGAGAAACCTCCCTGTTCACTGACCGTTACTTCAACATCCGAAACCGGGTTTCCAAGGTCATCCGTAACCCTGACAGAGGGCGGGCCATTTATCGTTTGGCCTGCCGCGGTTTGAGATGGCTGTTGAATGATCTCAATATTAGCCGCATCACTTGTAGAGACAGTGCTTGAGAAAGGGCTGCCTGTTATTTCAATGCCATTCAATTCAATTACAATTATGTCATCGCCAGTTCGGATAGGTGTATAACTTGTGGTATAAATGCCATTTCCGTTATCAACAATCTCTTCAACATTGGCGCTGCCGTTTTGGCCGGTTATTTCAACACTTAAAAGGGACGCAACTCCTTCAACCCTGTTGCCAAAGGCATCTTGAACAGTGATCGTGATTTGTGTTGGATCACCTGCTGAGCCATTTGGAACGTTTGCATTGGTATTTGCCGGATCAAAATTTGCATTAATTACTTCAAATAAATTTGAGGTTACACTGCTTATGCCGTTTCCTGAAAATACAAGATTGTAATCACCCGCTTCATTGATGATCAAATCATTGAAAACAGCTTCACCGGATGAATTGGTTGAACGGGTTAGTGTGCCACTGTTGAACGCCTGCCCGCTCTGTTCCCTGACAGATACATCAAAGCCGCTTACCCTGTTACCAAAGTCATCGGTTATTCTTACTGTGGGTGGTCCTGCAATTGATGACCCTGCTACCACTGTTTCACCCGGCTGTTCGATTATAATCATCAGATCAGCGGAACCGGCAGTAAACGTGATTACCAATGAGTCCTGAAGCTGAACTCCGTTTACGGTAACCGTAACCGTAACTTGTTCAGCCGTATCATTTGTTACGGTGAATTCATAGTTGCCGGAAGAAACTTCAATAACGCTTCCGTTTTCAGCATCTCCGGTAAGGTTAATATTGAAATCAGAATCGGATAGCCCTGAAATGGGGTTATTGTTACTGTCACGCAGTTGAACTGATACCGTGGAATTGCTTCCAACTGTCACGCTTTGAGGATCTGCAGTTACAGATGAAACCGAGGGGCTGATATCACTGGTTACGACTTTGCTCGAAAACGGGCTTCCGTTAAAGGGCGTGCCATCAAAATCAATAGCAACAAAATCGGTGCCCGAGTTGACAGGCGTATAAGATGCCGTGTATTCACCCGGATTAGTTCCTGCAGATGCATTTATTGAAGCACTGTTGGCCCCTGATATGCTGATATTGATATTGTTTTCAGCGTTGCTTACAGGATTGTTAAAACTGTCGAGCAATGTAATTTGAATGGTTGTGAGTTCACCTGCAACTCCACCGGGAACTGATGCTGAACTGTTTAACGGATCAACACTTGCAGGAATCACATCAAAAGGATTTGATGCAACCTGGCTAACATCTGAAATACCGGCTTCAAATACGAGTTCAAAACCGGAGCCTGCAGTTTCAATGACCAGGTTATTAAAAACTGCATCACCATTTCCATCTGTTGAAATTGTAGACGCAGAGCCTGTTGTAAATTGTGAGCCATTCAAACTTGCATTGACATCAATCCCGCTAATGGGATTACCAAAACTGTCAGTTAATTTAACAGCAGGAGCAGGAGAAATAGATTCACCGGCCGTTGTTTCTGTAGGTTGCTGAATAATTGACAGTTGTGAAGCTTGCCCTGTCTGAGCCGTCGCTGTAAATGTGACACCGGCAGAAATGGCTTCGGCTATTGCGCTGACAATGTAAGTTCCGGGTTTATCACCTAATGTAAGAGTTACTGAGGCTTCACCATCAGAATTTGTATTTACGGCTGATTCACCAAGAGATTGTCCTGCAGCTCCGTCAGGTGTTTCAGTGATTGAAAAGTTAATACCTGTATCCGGAACAGGATTTTCAAAACTGTCCGCGAGCATTACCCTCAATGGCTGGGGCAGAGTCTGGGCAACGTTTGCTGATTGATTGTTTCCTGATAAAATAGTCAGTGAAACAGGATCACCCGGAAGGAAAACCACCTCGGCGGTTGCAGAAAGTGTAACTCCATCTACGGTAACGGAGATGGTAAGGGTTTCTGCAACATTATCGGTTATATCGGTCGTGTAGATGCCGCTATTTCCGGATTCTGTTATTGTACCGGCAGCAGCATTTCCCAATCCGGAAAGCTGAATATCTTCCGCAAGGCCGCTTATAGTATTATTTTGGTCATCACGAACGGTAACAGTTAATGTTGAGCTGTTGCCAACCTGAAGTTCAGAAGGATCAGCAGTTACTGTTGAATTTGACGAACTTACATCACTTGTGGTAACTTGACTTGTGAACGGACTGCCATTGATTGCGAGATCGTTTAAAGTGATGTCAATTTGATCAGTACCAGCATTAACCGGTGTGTATGTAGCTATATATTCACCGGTATTCTCTGATTCGGTTATTTCAGGTTCGTCGCTATTAGCACCGTTAACAGATACGGTTATTAAGTCACCAGCCTCCGGTACCGGGTTGTCAAAGCTGTCTAAAACAGTAATGGCAATATTGGTCGGCTCACCGGCTACTCCGTCTGGTACAGCCGCTGTTGATTTGGCTGCATCCGGAGCAGCGGGAACAACACCAAACAATACAGATGTGATTTCAGGAACATCAGGCAAATCAGAATTAAAAGTGAGGGTATAATCTGAACCTGCAAACGGTATTGACAGGTTATCAAATGTTGCAATTCCATCCTGATCTGTTGTAACAGTAGTTGTGCTGTTTTCAGTGAATGAATTTTTATTCAGTAAAACCGAAACAGCCGCACCCTCTACCGGATTATCGAATCCATCTAATACAAGTGTTTGTGGAGCAGGTTGAATGGTATTACCGGCTGTGGTTTGAGAGGGCTGTTGTAAAATACTGAGAACCGGAGAACCCGGTTGGGCAAATCGGGCCGTAACATTTTTATCCGAATCCATGAGTATGCTTTCGGGGTTTTCCGAGCCTGTAACGTCTCCCTGCCATTCAAGAAACTCCCATCCCTGATCGGGGACGGCTGTAAGAGTTACAACGGTAGCTGCTTCAAATTCCAATTGATCAGGATCGGTATTCACCATTCCATTACCTTCCACCTGAATATTCAGGGTAAATAACTCAGGTTGCTGCTCTTCAAATACAGCCGTAATGTTGGTTTCATCTTCTACAGTGATCTCCACCGGGTTTTGATTACCGGTTAGGTCGCCTTCCCATCTTGAGAATACCCAGCCTGAATCAGGGACTGCTGTAAGCCTGATATCGGTTTGTATTGCCTGTACAGCCGGCTGAACTAACCTAAATTTTCGGTTCGTATTTGTGATTGATTCAGAGATGTCGTTCTGATTTGAAATTTGATCACCATCCTGAATAATGCCGTTGTCTGTTTCGGTGCCACCTTCATCAGTTGACCGATTGTTTTGCGTTCCGGGTGCTTCCGTTTCTACACCTGCGGGCTGACTTGGCGTCTGGCTCAAAACCTCTCTCGTAACTCCTCCCTGTCCTACTATTGTAATATTTAAAGGAAGTTCTCCCTGCACAAAAAATGCTGTAATGGTAGAATTACTGGTCATTCTGAACGAGTCCGGATTTACTGAACTTGTTAAATCACCGTCCCATCTGTCGAACCTGAATCCATCAGCAGGAATGGCCTCTACTGTGATAAGTGAGTTATTAACAAATTCACCTCCTGATGGAATAACATTTCCGCTCTCTTCAGGAAAAACATTGGTGGTTAAAGTAAATAATTCAGGTACAGTATCATCGAATGAAGTCTGTGTTGAATCACAGCTTAACAATAAAACTGTAATCAGAGACACTGAAAAAAACAGAAATTTTTTCATTTGAAAGAAAAAGAAGAGTTGATCGATAAACCCATTAATCCAGATATCCGTAGCGAAGCTACATTCCCTAAGCAAAAAAGTATCTTAAACCTTAAATTTTCTTACAGATACTTACATATTTTATACCATGCTAAATAAGTATATTAGAGAAAACTTAAAGTTAATTTCCTTTAATCATCCAATTTGTTTTTTTCCCTCAAATCCAACATTATTCAAGATTTCATCATGCCGCCTGAATGGTATCCGCATGCTGCCACACTTTTGCACTGGCCTTCGAACCTTGAAACCTGGCCGGGCAGACGATTGGAGAGGGTAGAAATCGTTTATCTGAATATCATAAAAGAACTGGCTCCCTTTGAGCCTGTTCTTATATTCGCTGAAAACCGGGAGATTGCAAATGAAGCGGAAAGGAAAATTGCTAAATCGGGAATTGATATAAACAGGGTCAGAATTGATGCGGTGCCATTGAATGATGTGTGGGCAAGAGATTGCGGGCCCATTTTTATCATCAATAGAAAGAACGATAAACAGGTTGCAGTTACTGATTGGGGCTATAATGCATGGGGTGAAAAATATCCGCCTTACGATGACGACAACCGCATTCCGAAAAAAATTGGAGAGAAATTTGATATTCCGGTATTCGCACCGGGGATGATTCTGGAAGGAGGTTCAATTGAAGTAAATGGAAAAGGAGTGCTTTTAACAACTGAATCTGTTCTTTTGAATCCAAACCGGAACCCGGAGTTGAATAAATATCAGATCGAAGAAAAGTTGAAACAGTATCTTGGTGTTGAGAAAATAATCTGGCTAAAAAAAGGTCTCGCAGGCGACGATACAGACGGACATATAGACGACTTGAGCCGTTTTGTGAATCCTTCAACTATTGTAACGGCTCTGCCTGTAAGTGAAGATGATATCAACTACCCGGCATTAGAAGAAAACCTGGAAATTTTAAGAAATTCGTTTGATCAGAATGGTAATCAATTTGAAATTATTACAATTCCTCTTCCTGAAACCCGGATAGAAGGTACAACGGTTGACGGTTCCGGGTATGTGCCGGCAAGCTATGCCAATTTTTATATTGCCAATGGTATTGTTCTTTTACCTTTTTATGATGAGCGTTACGATAAACAAATGCTAAATCTTTTTAAATCTCTTTTTCCTGATAGAAAAGTTGTTGGAATTTCCTGCCACGATCTTGTTTGGGGACAGGGCAGTATTCATTGTATTACACAGCAGCTTTATGGTATTGATTTTTCAGGGGTGAAAAGTAAAAAGGCAAAATTTTGAAGAAGGTAATTTTAACAGAACTCTGATGCTTTAACAAAGGATTGATTTTGCATTGCGGTATTGGCAAGCCGTAAATAATCCAGTATTTTTGCTGCATGAAATTTTGCGGAAAATACCTAATCACTCTTGCCATACTGGTTTTCAATCAGTCCTGTTCGAAAGACAGGGATAGCAAATCTGAATTCCTGTTTGAATCTTTGTCTTCATCTCAAACCGGAATCGACTTTGAGAATAACCTTTTCCCGACTGAGGAGTTCAACATGTATGTATTCCGGAATTTTTACAATGGCGGGGGAGTGGCAATCGGTGATTTGAATAATGACGGATTGCCTGATATTTTTTTTACCGGAAATATGGTCTCGAACCGCCTTTATCTGAATCGTGGTAATTTTATTTTTGAGGATGTAACCGAAGAGGCGGGGCTTTTATCGGAGGGGATATGGTCGACCGGAGTGAGTTTCATTGATGTTAATGGCGACGGCATGCTGGATATTTATGTAACAAAATCGGGTCCGCCCGAAGGTGAACGCAGGCACAATGAACTTTTTATCAATACCGGAATGCCTGAAGGCGGGCAATCCGATATCCCTTTATTTGTTGAAAAGTCTGAAGAATACGGGATTGATGAAACCGGTTTGTCAACTCATGCCGTATTTTTCGACTATGACGGTGACGGCGCCCTGGATATGTATCTGCTCAATAACTCATTTGATCCGGTAGGCGGTTATGAAAATATTACCGGTGATGAGAGAAAGTTACCTGATCCCGATGGCGGAAGTAAGCTTTTCCGGAACGATGGGGGATCTTTTACGGATGTAACTGAAGAAGCGGGTATCTACAGCAGCCGGATTGGATTCGGGCTGAGTGCATCTGTAGCAGATGTAAACAGGGATGGTTTGCCGGATATCTATGTTGCCAATGACTTTTTTGAACGGGATTACCTCTACATTAATAATGGTGACGGCACGTTCAGTGAAGTCCTTGATAAACAAATGAATTCAATCAGCCTGAGTTCAATGGGATCTGATATCGCTGATATCAACAATGACGGCCGGCCGGACATCTATGTGGCGGATATGTATCCGCACTCCGTAGAGAGAAGAAAATCGAAGATGAATTATGAGACGTATTCCGAATACAGGGAAAATTCAGAAAAGGGATTTCACCGCCAGGTGACCCGAAATACGCTTCAGTTAAATTTTGGGCCGGGTACAGACGATAATCTGCCGGTTTTTTCAGAAGTGGGTAGATTATCTGCTGTGGAAGCAACCGACTGGAGCTGGGCGGTTCTTTTGGCCGACTATGACCTGAATGGCCACACGGATATCTATGTTACAAATGGGATTTTTAAAGACCTTCTGGACCAGGACTATATCAATTTTCTAGCCGATCCTAATGAGATCAGGGGAATGATCCGGGAGGAGAGGGATGATGTGATTTTAACGCTGATGGAGCGAATCCCCTCCGAGCCCATCTCCAACTTCATGTTTTCGGGCGAGGGAGGGATGCGTTTTGAGGATGTGAGCC
>CAYPZI010000138.1:0-7659 GCA_964415185.1 uncultured Balneolaceae bacterium
AAAAGAAACTTTGCGGGTTTCTTACGACAGATTATAATTGACACAACACTAGTGTCCTGTCAATTTTAATTGTACGGTTGTTGGAAAAAAGTCATCGGATGAGTTTTTTCGAAAAAACAAGTATGTTTGCATGTTTGCGAAGGTTCAAGGGTTGACTCATCCGTCAAAGGCCGGACACGGTCCGATGACTTGACCGACATTTCATGCTTTACATAACACTAGTGTTGTATCAATGATAAAATATCGAATTAGTCATTGGGCTTTGATGGATATGATTCAATAATTTACATCACAAGATTCAACCTCGTTCCCACCAGGCTTACAGCCTGTTTTTTTGCTTTATCGGAATTCGTCGGCGAGTTGACAAATATTATCCACAGAATCGTGTTTGGGCAATGTTCAAATGTGGAATGAAGTCTGACAGGTTTTGATTGATACGAGACCAAAAAGAAATCAGAATGACTTTGCCATTGTAGGTTTATTGCAAATAATCTTTCAAAATGATATAGACAATGTCATAGCTGTCCAAAACGTTTTAAAATCCAATAAAAATTATTGCTCATGTAAATATCAATAAAGATTTTTATGAATTTCAAAATCCTAACCCCTGAAAGGGGTTTTTTGCGATCAAATTTCTTAGTCTGGCAACAAATCAATCAAACTCTCATGTATATTTATCCGTAATCCGGCTCATCAGAAAAATCGTTCTGGACAGTTGTGAGACAATGTTTAAATGACTCTTCTTACACCCATCTGTTTTTGACGGAAGAACGGTGTTGTAGCCCGGCGGAATTTAGTACGGATGATTTGAATTGTTGATTATCACTAACAATTAAATGCCGCCGGTACGATCGATATGGATTGAATCGGGAGTGTTGCTTAACTCAAAAACCTTTGTTCTAACAAAAATGTCAATAAAATAACGAAGGTGTTATTTTGTAAACCCAGGGAGCAGAATTCGGGGCTCCTGGGTTTTTCAAGCACTTTAGCTGCTTTGAGAATCTTTATTTAGATGGCTAAGTATTTTTTTAAGATGCTTTTCATTTTCAAAACTCAGGTTATTACTATCCGCATAATTTTTTAACGAGTCATAAGTTTCCCGGTCCAGGTTTTTGCGGAAGTCTTTTTCTCTTAGCTTTATCCTTTCAAATTCATTTCCGTTTTCAGCAAGGTAAAAGTTAATCCCGTCTATGTACTCATCAAGTTGAGTGGCATTTCCATATCCCTGTACACCTTTCATAAGGGTTGTTGTATGGTGTGCCAAGAGGGTGACATTTCCTTCACTAATTACCCTGACAAAAATATCCTTATCAAATTTATCAGATTTATATCCCTTTTTAAAATGAAGGTCACCATCTGTTGCATGCAGTACAAATTCATCAATTTTATTGGGATCCATGGCAAATACCTTGTTATCTTTCAAAAATTGAAGCTGGTTACTGTATGTGTCAAACCTGAGGGGGATCACATTTGTTTTGAGGTTTTTGTCCTTATCGAGCAACACATAACCGCGGGTAAAGTCTTCATCCAAAAAAGGTGAACCTTTCACTTTTGTAGTTGTTTTGGTCCTGGAGACGCCCGTTAGCTGAAAATCGCGCAATTCCTGGCTATCGAGTTCAATGGTATTGCTGTCTTGTGAATAACCGGTTTCAGCAAGACCTGTAAAAACAAATAAACCAATGGTGATTATACTTATTAACGTTTTCATAATGTTGTGGTTTTAAGATTACGATTTAAATTAGTTTCAAATTCCTCTTCTCAAAATAGATCCGTTCAGCCATCGCTGAACCTGCTGGTACTGAACATTAAAATATTGCTGATTTCGTTCAAGAAGATAATTATTAAAAGGATAAAACTCATTTGGCATACGCGGACGCTCAAAGAAATAATTGTACCGTGGATCGGACCTGTCGTAGGAGTACGACCATAACATTTGATTTACGCTGGTTTCCACAAACCAGGGCGGGCCAAACAAGATGTATATCATTCCCGTATCGGTTTTCCAGCCCTCTTTAAAGTTGGAAAACTGTTTGTTTGCCTCTTCAACACGTTCGTAGTACATTTTTATTACATTCTTGGCATCCGAAACGCTTCGCACATTGCTGAGCCAGAAACGGTCCATCGCTTCTTTTAGAGAATCCGGATTCTGGATTTCCAGCATTTCTTCATATTCATCTTCATCCATCAAATAGTAAAGAGGCCTGGCCAGTTCTCTTGATGTTTTAACAGCCGGATAATTTTGGCTCTTAACACTGAAATCACGTGCCTTGAAAATCGGTTCTTCGCCTTCACGGCCGGTTTCTACCTCAAACCGGTAATTGCCACGCGCGAATCGCTCAAAATTAAACTCAATTAAAACGCTGCCGGCCTGATCGAGCCGCCTGATGCTGGAATCAACTTCATCAAACTTGTCATAATCAATGCCTTTATACTGGACGCTCGATACATTGTAGTTGTTATAATTCATAGGCCGCGCGATGGTTGTATCGCTCCTGAATCTGATTACCCTGGTGCGAATTTCCAGTGGGTCTTCAAGGGTATTATTGGTTACCTGGAATACGAACTGAAGGCTGTCAATTCTTGAAGGTACATCATACGTTGTAATCGGCAGAAATTGATTTTCTTTATCAATATTTTTACCAAGCATTCTGACAGTTGTGAGATTCACCACAGGATTGTCGGGGTCAGGTATAACGGTGGAAGCCTCCCTGGTTGTCGCTTTTCCGGAAGTGTTATCATTAACGGTTACAAATACGTTATACTCGCCGGGTTTCACTTCTACCTGGCGGTCGAATGAGAAAAATTCCTGGCTTTGAACCAGCTGCTTGCCATTTGACTCTATTTCCATAGCCTGGCTGAAAGTGTCGTTAAAATCCGTGCCTTCTTTCCCTGTGATACGCACCTCTATGGTTACCGAAGCGTAGGTGCGTTCTCCGTCATTGTCTGATTTATAAATCAGGCTGCCGTAAACAATATCGGCCGAGACTTTTATAACCGCTTCATCCTGTTCATTCAACAGCCCAATCGCTGACAAGCGAACTTCAGGATGGCCATCCTGAAATTTAAACATGGATCCTCTTTCAACATCCGGATTGGAAGAACTTGCACATGCACCTGCCAAAGAAACGGCACCAATAAATGCAAGAAAGTGGAAAAATCTATTTTGAGTCATCGACAAATACAGCAGTGAATGTTTTTAACCTTAAATACAACAATTATTATTGCAAATGCAATTTTAAATTTTATCATATTATCATTTATTAAACTCTGTAAGCCTGCCAAAATTGTTTAAATTCAACTGATATTATTGGTAAATTCAGATACAGCAAAAAAGTTGATATTTTTAATTCCAATTACAAATTCTAAGATTTTATGATATCTGCCGGTTCGAGTAGAACAAAAATTGTATGCACCTTAGGCCCCAGCACACATTCTTATGAAAACATAGAGAAATTGTTTTTTGCCGGTATGAATGTTGCAAGAATTAATTTCTCGCACGGTTCTTATGATGATCATTCCAAAAGTATAGACATTATTCGAAAGGTTGCCAGGAAACATCAATATTCTATTCCGGTTTTGATGGACTTGCAAGGCCCTAAAATCAGGATTGGCAATATGAAAGACGGCGGGCAGCTTGTTGAAGAAAATTCAATCATAACCCTGACCACCAACGGTATTACAGGCGATGCCGAAACCATTCCTATCGACTATGAGAATCTTGCAAAGGATGCCGTTGTGGGAGACCAGATTTTGATAGACGATGGCCTTTTGGAGCTCAAAATTGTAAAGAAATCAGAAAAAGATCTTAAGGCCAAGGTGATAGTCGGAGGTATGCTGAAATCGAGAAAGGGAGTGAATCTGCCGGGAGTGAAAATTTCGATGTCATCACTTACCGTTAAAGATATAGAAGATCTTAAATTCGGATTGGAAAAAGGAGTTGATTTTGTTGCAATGTCGTTTGTGAGGGCAGCCAGAGATATTCAGGAAGTGATTTCGCGAATTCGTGCCGCCGGAAGCAATGCCGCTGTAATTGCCAAAATAGAGAAACCTGAAGCTGTACAGGTGATCGATGATATTATAGAAGAAGCAGACGGGATTATGGTAGCGCGGGGTGATCTTGGTATTGAAATTGCAAGTGAACGGGTTCCCCTGATTCAAAAGCGGATAATTGACCGGTGCCGTATGGCAGGTAAACCTGTTATCACAGCTACCCAAATGCTCGATTCGATGATTAATAACCCGCGTGCAACCAGGGCGGAAAGCTCGGATGTAGCCAATGCCGTTCTCGACGGTACGGATGCTGTGATGCTTTCCGGAGAGACAGCCGCCGGGAAATATCCATTCGAGGCCGTGAAAGCAATGGATAAGATCATCCGGTCGGTTGAATCAACAGCCGGTACTATGTATTATAACCTTAAATACAGAAAACCGGATTGGAAAGAGAAGCAAATTATTGAATCGCTTGCTTACTCTTGTGTTACCATTGCCCAGCATGTGGATGCCAAAATTATCAGTACCATTACTCATTCAGGCAATACGGCCCGCAGAATTGCCAAATTCAGGCCCAGGGTCCCCATCATTGCCTTTACCGAAAGCCAGATTGTGCGCAGACAGCTTAACCTGGTCTGGGGGGTTGATTCCGTAAAAATTGACGAGATATTTGATACGGATAAAAGCGTAAAGAAAATGGAGCAATATCTTAAAAAAAACGGGCTGGCCAATACCGGCGACCGGGTAATCATCGCAACGGGGATGCCTATAGCAAAAAGAGGGCGCACCAATATGGTAAAAGTAAGTACGATTGAATAATCTTAAAATCCTCTATTCGTTGCTTTACGTGTGAAGAACATTGTTTACATACTACTTTTCCTGTTGATCAGTACCGGCTGCCAGAAGTCGGTAAAACAGAATTGGAATAATTTTAAAGCCTATTATAATACCCATTACAATACTAAAAAGTTTTTTGAAGAAGGAGTTGAAAAGAATCGTGAACAGGTTGCCGATTTAAATCCGCTCTACCCCGTGCCGGTACACGTAGAACCCGGCAGGGCCGGTATTGCTGAATTCGATAAGGCTATCGAGGGTGGGGCCCAAATTCTTAGAGATCACAATAATTCCGATTTTGTAGAACCTGCTCTTGCTATTATTGGAAAAAGCTATTATTACAAAGGTGAGTATTTTTCGGCACTCGAAAAATTCCGCGAGCTTAACTCAATTGCTGAAGGCAGGTACAGGCAGGAAGCAATAGTGTGGCATGGCATGGTACTGCTTCAGATGCAATCGCACACCGAAGGTATTTCATTTCTTGAAAGTGAAATTCCAACAGTTGATGAGTGGGATAAAAGCTTACTCGCAGAAGTAAAATCGGTTCTTGCAGAACATTATGTTGAAAGAGGTGAATTTGAGTTTGCGGCAGGCCTGCTTGATGAAGCCATCCCGGATTTATCGGATTCGCGGCATAAGGCGAGAGCCTGGTTCTTATATGGACAGCTTCTGGAATCATTTTCCGAATATAGCCGGGCTCTTGAAGCATTTTCCAGGATTGAATCTTTACACCCTCCCTATACCCTTATTTTCAATGCAAAGAAGAAGCAAGCTGAAATATTGCGTGCTATGGAGGATTATGATGCGGCCCTTGCTGCTTTTCGTGAAATGGCTAGAGATGACAAAAATATTGAAGAGAGAAACGAATTAACTTACGAAATTGCTCTTACACATCAGTTGAGGGGAGATTATGAAAGATCTCTCGAAATCTATCAATCCATTCTTTCGAATGAAACACGGCCGCCTGATGCCGTGACCAAGGCCAGGACGTATTATGGTATCGGCGAGATATACAGGTTTCAAAAGCCTGATTTTAACCTTGCCGCAGCCTATTTTGATTCGGCAGCTTCCCAAAGGGCCGACTCGCGGCGCCTGCCCGATTATTTCAATGCTTCCGAACTGGCGTCATCTTTTGGAGAATATAAGAATGTAAACCGGGAAATAACGAGAATCGACAGTTTACTGGCGCTGGGTAACATGAATCCGGTTGAACTGGATTCGGCTTTGAATGCAATTCAGCAACAAATGGAGAACGAAAGGCTTGAAGAACTTCGCAGGCTGCAAGAGCAACAAAATGTAATGACCACTGTGAATCAGGATCAAGTGGCAAGCACCACCGCTCCGGCAGCTGATATTACAAATAACGGGTTTTTAAACATCAGAAACCGGAGGCAGCTTCAGGATGCCAGGCTTCAGTTTACAGCAATCTGGGGTGACCGGCCTCTCGCTGACAATTGGCGAAGGCAGGAAGCGGTGCGGGGAGTAAGAGAAGAAACAACAGGGGAGGATTCTGTCCTGTCTTCAGACCGCAGCGAAAACGGGGAAGTGGATGAAGATGAGGATGTTGAAAATGTTATAGGACGGTACATGTTTGATGTAAGTGATATTCCTGTTACTGCTGCAGAAAAAGACAGTATGAAAGATCTGCTGAGCCAACAGTTTTACCGGCTTGCAAATGTGTTTTATTTGTCACTGGATATGCCGGACAGTGCGGCAGTTTACTACGAAAAGGTTGCAAGCAGGGCAAAATCCGAAAGGCTGCTTGCCGGTTCTTTGTATTCTCTTGCTGAAGTAGAACTTCAAAAAGGAAATGAAGCTGAGGCACGGCAAATTGCCATCCGCCTTAACAGAAGCTTCCCGGAAAGCGGTTTTACACGAAGGTTGAATGAAAGATTTGAAACAGAAATAAAGCCTCTTGTTCTCCCGGATTCTGCATCATCAAAACCGATAGATTACATTTTGAACTCTTATGATGATCCTGCCGCGAGGGCCAGGCAACTGAGACATTTTGCTATGACAGAAGCGGATCCCGCCCAGGTTCCGGTTTTACTCTATGAGGCGGCAAGAAGTTACATGGAAGCTGCAAAAAACTCGGAGTTTCTTGATGAGAGAATCAATTTCTGGTATAGCGAAATGGGGGAATGGGAGGAGAAAAAAGAAGAGTTCCGGTCGCTCAAGGAATCTGCAAGGGAAGCACTCCGTGATACAACGTTGACATCAGATGAACTGCAGTATTGGGAGTCTGTTGCAGATTCCACGCTCCCGTCTCCGGATTTGAATCTCATCTATCCCTACCAGGGTGGTTATTGGGATAGTACCCGTGCGGTTTTAAAGCAGATTGAAGGAAATAATGGCAACAGCAGAATTGCAACCAAAGTAAAAGCGCTGAGAGAGAGCCTCGAACCACCGAAGATTGCCGGCCAGAATAATGCGGAAACAGTATCGGATGATACGGTCAGTGTATTGGAAATTCCGGAGTACACGGATACACCGACCTGTGCGGAGTTGGGTGTGACGCCCACGATTTCCGGCGGCATGGACCAATTTTTATCCGGAATACCTTTCCCGGCCTGGACTGAAGGGGTTGTGATGAAAGGGGAGATTGAATATAATTTCCTGATCAGCAGAAACGGTGACGTTTTAGAATATGAACAGGTGAGTCGTATGAGCCGCACAGGCATTCCACAGGCATTTGAACTGGCTTTTGAAAATGATCTCAGGTTTGAGCCTTTTGAATCTGTTGAAGCTGAAGTGGTAAGGTGCTCTGTTCTTTTTCCGATTGATTTGGAGTGAATTGGGTAATTTGTTGCTGCGGCAGTTTCACGCGAAGGGCGC
>CAYPZI010000139.1:0-7472 GCA_964415185.1 uncultured Balneolaceae bacterium
TCAAAATATCTTCGTGAGCTGAGCATTCCTATATCTGAAAGTTATTGTAAGAAACGGATCGCCTCTCACCCGGACTATCCTTCCCTGTTGGCGGTAGCCGATACGCTGCAATTGTTCGGTATTCCCCACACCGTGGCACGTATAGACAAAAAGAACCCTGAAGGTTTTCCTTTGCCGTCCCTGTTGCACCTCGAGACGATGGGCGGCGTCCTGTTTCCTGTATATAATAAACGGGATCTGGATGAGGCAGGAGAAAAACTGGCTCACTGGAGCGGTGTCATGATCAAAGCGGAGCCGGTTACAGAGATTACTGACAAAGAAAATTCAAAAGCCCTCGATGAAGAGAAACGGTTTAAAATTCTTGCTTCTTTTTTATTACTCGCTGTGGCAGGGCTGGTTACGATTCCGTTGTTACTGTCATTTACCTGGAGGCAACTGTTTTTACTTACTACGGCAGTGGCCGGTGTTCTGACCGGTTACTTCCTGTTTGCAAAAGACCTTGGCATCACCTACCGCGCCGTGGAAAGCTTCTGCAACGCCGGAACAGGTGTGGGCTGCGGAAAGGTTCTGCAATCTGAAGAGGGAAAACTGTTTGGGTTTATTACCTTTTCTGATTTGACACTGGGCTACTTTGCCGCCCAGCTTGTTGCAATGGGATTATTTGTACCTCTTTGGGGAGGAATCGGACTTCTTGAGGTACTTGGCTGGCTGAGCATACTGGCCGTGCCGATAATCGGCTACTCCCTCTGGCTGCAGGCGGTAAAAATTAAGGAGTGGTGTCGGCTCTGCCTGGTGGTGAGTGGAATCCTGGCCGTTCAGGCATTCATATTTGGCTACCTATTCTATTCCGGATGGATCAATCTGATGGCATTTGTTCTCCCGGAAGCAGTCATTACGCTTCTACTATTAGGGTTGGCGGGCTCCTCACTTCTTCTTTTAAAACAAACCATACAGCAGAAAAACCGGGCTGTGCAAAATGAGATGGCCGCTGTTCGCCTGAAAAATTCCCCTGAAGTATTTACAAGCCTGCTTTTCAGGCAGCGGCAGGTGGACACAACACCTTTTGAGAATGACTTTCTGATCGGCAGCCCGGATGCCCCCGTCAAACTCACCATGGCGGTAAATCTCTATTGCGGGCCATGCAAAAACGAACTTGAGAAAGCAAAAGAACTGCTTGCAATCTATCCCAGCCAAGTCAGCCTCTCCCTGCGGTTTCTTAAAAGTGGAGATGACGGTAAAACCAGTGGTCTGTTGTTGGAAAACTGGCTAGACTCTTTGAAGCAGCGAAACAACGGACTACCGGACGGACAGGCACTGATTGATGCATGGTATGAGGTCATGGATGCTGATAAGTTTGCAGCAACTTATCCTACAAATGGTGTGGTTTCAGATACAGATGTAGAGGCGTATCTACAAGGTCATTACGGCTGGGTAAAGAACGCCGGGATCACAAAAACCCCGACAACTTTTATGAATGGATATGAACTGCCATCCGCCTACCGGGTGAGGGATTTGTTTTCATTAATTCCCGGGTTAATAGACATTTTCATTGATCAGAAACAAAATAGCAAAGTAAAAGAAAACATCGATGACGCAAAAATTTCAATGAAGTAAACGAATGTTTGAGCGATCAAACAGAGGGTAAGTTACTACCCGTACCCAGCTGAACAGCGAAACGGGTTTTAATTAAACGAGGATTAATATGCAAATTTTAAGTAGAAGTGAAATGAAAAATGTAAAAGGGGGTTGTTCCATAGAAACTAATTGGGAAGGTTGTGGTTCCGCCGCTGGGGTTATTAGTTGTTGGCACAATCTCTGCATGGATCCGAATGTAGTTCCGTGGAATCAAACAGCTGATTGCGTAGCAGAAGTTGCATCGACAAAACTTTATGTAGAGTCTACATGCAATATTATGATAGCATTGTAGACATTATCTGAGAAGTTATGTTAGATATATCTTGTATATCTCCATAGGTTTCAATATCTAAATATCGTAGCTCATATAGGTGTCCAAATACGTCTTGCAAAACGCAATTTTATAAAAATTATGTTTAAATTTTTTTTAACTACTTTATTGTACCTGTTTATTTGTATCAGTTGTACCGATTCGGCAAGGGAGTATCTCGATAAAGAACAAGTAAATCAAAATGAGTGGACGGAACACATATCCATTATCAACGACATCCCTCCAAATATCCAGGAAGTTGAAAACCTAACCATTTTCCCGGGAGATTCGGAGCCTACACACACTATTGAACTTATCCCAGAGCAGGTTTTTGGAGAAGACGAGGAATCGAACTTATTTTGGATCCATAAGTCTGTTGAGGATGACAAGGGCAGATTAATTATTTGGGGCTTGGATTCAAATCATGGAAATAGTGTATTTGTATACAATGCGGATGGTACCTATAGAACACAGTTGGGAAGGCAAGGCAGAGGGCCAGGTGAATATGGTAGTATCATCGATATATATGCAAAAACCGAAAGGGTATTCATATCAGATTTTACCAGTATGAGACTAAATGAGTATTCAACCTATGATTATTCTATTGAGCGCTCGATCAAATTCGAACAATGGAATATTTTTGATGGTCTCAGTTTTAAAAGAATGGTTATACCAAGAAATGATGGTAATTATTTTCTGGTTTTTTCTGACGAATCCCAAAAACTGGGGCAACTTGAAGTGATCTATAAGGTGATGGATAGTGAAGGAAATAGTGTAAGTGCCAAGCCTATCGTTACACCGAGTGGATTTGCCATTGAAACCGAATCTAAATCGCAAATTCCTAAACCTTCGTTACCCCTGGAGTTTATGGGTAGCACAGTGACAGATTTGTCAAAAGATGACGTCTTATATGCTGCCTCTACCAACGAGTTTTTGGTGAAAAAATTCGATGCTCACGGGGTCTATCAATCCGCTTTTTATTACCCTGTTGCGGGTCCTGCATTTGACCTGGAAAAGTATCTAAAAGATAAACCATTCGCTCCAAATGCACGTCAGATAAGGAGCACGATTAATGACATGAATGAGAAACTTCCGAAAACCTTCCCAATCATTAATCAGGTGATAGCAGATGATGAAAACAGGATTTGGGTGCCCATCCCTGCGGGTCCCGAACGTGAAAGTTATGAATGGTGGGTACTGAGAGAATCAGGAGAGCTTGTCGCAAAGTTATTGCTGCCTCGTATTCAACAAATATATGACATAAAAAACGGGTATTTATACGCCAGAAAAGACAATGGAAAAGAATACGGGTATTTATACAGCGGTGATGGAGGTGATGAAGCAGATGCCGAATATGTTGTTAAGTACCGGATGGAATGGACAAAGAGATAATGAGCATGTTTCTCGTTAACTTATATTCAAACCTTCCAGCATTAGTTTAATGAATCTATTGACACAATTTTGGACGTGCAAAAAAGGAAAACATTAACATAGAAGCATAATTGTATATGAAAAAATTCCCTCTCTACCGCCAATACGACCAGATGGACTGCGGCCCCACCTGCCTGCGCATGATCGCCAAAAACTACGGACGGCGTTACTCGATGGACAGCCTGCGCAAAAAAAGCGGCATTAACCGGGAGGGGGTTTCGCTGCTCGGTATCAGCGAAGCGGCCGAGGAGATCGGCTTTCGTACGGTGGGGGCAAAACTGACCTGGGAGCAGCTCAAAAAGGAGGCGGCACTGCCATGTGTGATCTATTGGAACCAGGTTCATTTTGTGGTAGTGTACAAGATCAAGGGCGATAAAGTTTATATAGCCGATCCGGCGAGGGGGAAGGTAACCTACCAAAAAGAGGAGTTTCTGCAGCGCTGGCTGACCAACCGCAATAATGGCCGGCCGACAGGCATTGCCCTGTTGCTGCATACCACCCCTGCGTTTTTTGAAGAGGAAGGAGAAGAAGGAAACCGGCTGAGTTTCGGTATCCTGCTGCGGTACATCCTCCCCTACAAGAATTTGCTGTTTCAGCTTGCTTTGGGCCTGCTGGCCGGAAGTATCCTGCAGCTTATCTTCCCGTTTTTGACCCAGGCGGTGGTCGATATCGGCATCCAGAACCGGGATGTCAACTTCATCTACCTCATCCTGATGGCGCAGCTTATGCTCTTTTTCGGCCGCACCGTAGTGGAGTTCATCCGCTCGTGGATCCTCCTGCATATGAGCACCCGTATTAACATCTCCATCCTGTCGGATTTCCTGATCAAGCTGATGAAGCTGCCCATGGGGTTTTTCGACACCAAAATGGTGGGCGACATCATGCAGCGGATGGGCGACCATGCCCGCATCCAGAGTTTTTTGACGAACCAGTCGCTGAGCACCCTTTTTTCATTTGTGAACCTGCTGGTCTTCTCGGCAGTGCTGGCGTATTACCACATGATGATCTTTACGGTCTTTATTGTGGCAAGTGTACTTTACGTGGGATGGATCATCCTGTTTTTGAAAAAACGGAGGGAGCTGGACCACCGCCGCTTCGGGATCTCCTCCAGCAACCAAAGCACGGTGGTTCAGCTCATACAGGGAATGCAGGAGATCAAGCTGAACAACTGCGAAAAGCAGAAACGCTGGGAATGGGAACACCTGCAGGCCCGCCTTTTCCGCTATCAGGTCAAAAACCTTGCCCTGGAACAGTACCAGCAGGGCGGGGCGTTTTTTATCAACGAGGGGAAGAATATCGGTATTACCTTTATTTCGGCCATTGCCGTGGTCAACGGACAGCTCACCCTGGGCGCCATGCTGGCTATCCAGTATATCATTGGACAGCTCAACAGCCCGGTGCAGCAGCTCATCGGGTTTGTCCAGTCCACCCAGGATGCACTCATTAGTATGGAGCGTTTGAACGAGGTACATGAGAAGGAAGATGAAGAGCCGGCCGAAAAGATGTACACCTACCGGCTGCCGCAGAGAAAAGATATTACGATTAATAACCTTCATTTTACGTATCCGGGGGCCGGCAATGAACCGGTACTGAGAGATATCAACCTGGACATTCCCGAAGGAAAAGTCACCGCGGTCGTGGGCATGAGCGGCAGCGGCAAAACCACACTGCTCAAACTGCTGTTAAAGTTCTACCCGCCGGATAAAGGCGATATCCGGATCGGCGAGAGTAATTTTGCCAACCTGAGCCCGCGGGTGTGGAGAGGCCGGTGCGGGGTGGTGATGCAGGACGGGTATATTTTTTCCGACAGCATAGCCAGGAACATCGCCGTGGGAGACGAGCTGCCCGACATTCAAAAACTGGAACAAGCGGTAAATGTGGCCAACATCCGTTGCTTTATTGAGTCTCTTCCGCTCGGGTTCAATACCAAAATCGGCGCCGAGGGCAACGGCATCAGCCAGGGCCAGCGGCAGAGGATCCTGATTGCCCGCGCCGTTTACAAAGACCCTGAGTTTCTCTTTTTTGATGAGGCCACCAACGCCCTGGATGCCAATAACGAGCGAGCGATTATGGAGAATATGGACAAATTTTTTTGCGGCCGTACGGTAGTGGTTGTTGCCCACCGCCTAAGTACGGTCAAAAACGCTGAGAACATCGTGGTACTTGATGAAGGTCGCATTATCGAACAGGGCACCCATATCAAGCTCAGCCAAAAAGATGGGGCCTATTTTGAATTGGTGAAGAATCAACTTGAACTGGGAACGTGATGGGAATGAAAAGTGAAAAGGAAAGTCCCCTCTTGAGAGGGGAAAAGTTAGTCAGGAACACGACTTGTCGTGATTCATGACTGACGAGGGGTGTGTTTGACGAGGAGGCACTGCCCCGGATCAGGGCAGTACACACCCCTGATCAAATCGCTGAACGCTCTTTGATCTGTCCCCTCTCAAGAGGGGATTTCCTTCTCGCTTTCCACTTTTTATTTAAAAATTATGCCACAAAACAACAATCACATACCAACAAAACCCGAAACACTTAAAAACCCGTTTCCCGAACTGGATGTTCGCAGTGAGGACGTGCAGGAGATCATCGGCCGGCCGCCGCATGGGCTGGTCCGCTGGGGTATTACGGGGTTTTTCGGGGTACTGGCTCTGGTTTTGGTTGCGTCTTCCGTGATCCGCTATCCGGAGGTGGTCCGGGCGCCGTTATTAATCACGGCTATCGATGCTCCCAAAACACTGGAAGGGCGCACTGGCGGGAAGCTTGTCAGGCTGCTGGCCGACAATAACGAACAGGTTGAAAAGGGACAGGTGCTTGCCTGGATGGAAAGCACAGCCGGCCACGGGCAGGTGCTCCGGTTATCTTCGGAAATTGACACTGTAAGAAGCCGGGTTTTAGAGGGTGAAGCAGAAAGTATTGGCAGCCTGGAGCTGGCGCCATTCGCGGAGCTGGGTGAGGTTCAGCCTGCCTTCCAGGTGTTTGAACAGGCATGGAGGGAATATGTGTCGTATCTGCCCGGGGGCTTTTATCCCAAGCAGAGGAAAATCCTGCACCAGGAAATGGCCTATACAGGGCAATTGCTTGAAAACCTTTACGAACAAAAAAAGATCCGGCAGGCGGACTACGAGCTGGCCCGGCGTGAATACGAGATCCAGAGGCAGCTGGCCGACCGCGAATACCTTGCCCCCATAGAAATTGTCAGGGCTGAACGGGAACTCTCGGCGCGGCGACTGCCGCTGCAGCAGACCGAGGCGGCCATCATTAACAACCGGGCATCCCAAATGGCACAGCAAAAAGAGCTCATGCAAATTGACCGCCGGAAAGAAGAGCAGAAGGCAGAGTTGCTGCAGGCCATTCATTCGCTAAGAAGTGCTATCGATGAATGGAAACAAACCTACCTGGTCACAGCCCCGTTTGAGGGAAGCCTTATTTATGCGGGAATTATCCAGGAAAACCAGACAATTACTGCCGGCCGGCCGCTCTTTTACCTGCACCCCAACGAGACCAGCTATTTCGGGGAACTGGCTCTTGCGCAAGCCTCATTCGGCAAGGTCAGTAAAGGCCAGCAAGTGCTGGTTCAGCTGAGCGGGTATCCGTATGCCGAATTCGGATCGGTGTACGGGCAGGTGGAATACATCTCGGAGATCCCCGTGCGTGACAGCCTGTTTTTTGCCCGCGTAGAATTTCCATCAGGGCTTGTTACCAACTACGGCAGGGAGATCCCGCCCCGCAACGGCATGACCGGCCAGGCAGAGATTATCACGCAGGACATGCGGCTGCTGCAAAGGGTTTACAATAATATTACAAAAGAGTTGAGGTGATTGCAGATGCAGAGATGTAAGCAGAATAAATGATATGGAACGAATAAAGAAACAATGAAATGGCAAAATGAGTGTTTGAACGATCAAACAGAGGCTTTGAACATACCTGTGCCTCGTTCAGAACGGGACAAAACAGGTGATAACCAAAAACAAAGGTGAATAATCATGACTAATATAATATCAACTGCCCAAATATTAAGCCGTAGTGAGATGAAAAAGCTGATAGCGGGAAGCTGTTCAGGCAACGAATGTACAAACTGTTTGATCTGCTGGAATGA
>CAYPZI010000140.1:0-7469 GCA_964415185.1 uncultured Balneolaceae bacterium
AACCCCTCTCGGGGTTTTTTGCAATCAGATTTCTTAGTCAGTCAACTGATTAATCAAACTCTCATGTATGTTCATCCGTAATCCGGCTCATCAGAAAAATCGTTTTGGACGGATGTGATCGGAATCATAGCCTTCTTAACAATAAAAACTGTCATATAAATGTGATCGCGATTCGAATAATAATTGAATATGATTCAAGATAATGAATTCTGAAACGACCAAAGAAAAATTAGCTGAAGTTCATGATGATTGTTATCGCTGGGCATTATTTTGCGCAAAGGGACAGAGGGAGGTGGCACTTGAAATCATTCAATCGGTCTATCTGAAAATTTATGAAGGAAAAGCTGTTTTTGATGAGACCAGGAATTCAGCATTCAAATCATGGATCTTTTCTGTTATCAGGTACACCTACCTGGATCTCCGGAGAAAGGAGGGAAGATATTCACATGAAGTGAATTTAAGTTTAATAAAAGAATCCGGTTCAAATAATGTGGAGAAGGAACTGGATTTAAAGGAACGTAATATGTTGATGACTTCATTGCTCTCGGCACTATCGGAAAAGCAGAGTGAAATATTGAGGCTTGTATTTTATCACGATCTGACGATTGAAGAAGCTTCGGAGGTGATGAGTGTGCAGGTCGGTACAGCAAGAACCCATTATGAAAGGGGAAAGGCGAAATTGAAAAAGCTGATTGAAACAAGCCGGATCAAAGATGAATTGATCAATCATTATTAATCAAAAGTATTGAACCGATGGACGAAAATAAAATGATAAAAGCTTTTTATAAAGATCTCAAAATGCAGGAATCGGAAGAAGTGCCTTCTTTTGATTCGGTCTGGAGCAGTGTTAAAAGGAAAAAACATTCCCGGCAGAAATATAAACTACTGAAATATGCAGCCATGGTGATATTTGCAGCAGGAATAAGCTGGATGCTGATACCAGCAGAAAATGCTAACGTAGCCGATGAGGCGGGTGAGATGCCTGAAATAGAGTGGGTTTACCCTACCGATCAGCTTTTGGCCTATTCGGAAGAAGTTTTTGCGTACGAATTTACTTCTGAATATAACACAAATGTTAACACAGAAAACAATGAGGTTCAAAATGAAGATGAAAACAATAATCCGTAATCAAAATCTTGCCATTGCATTTATTTTTACACTTGCTTTGGCACTAATATCCGTAGCTTCGGTAACTGCACAAGCACAGCAACGAAGCGGAATGGGGAAAAACATGGACAGAGGCATGGGCATGGGAATAGGCACCGGTGCTTTTGACCGTGTTTTTTTTAGTCCACAGATAATTATGAGAAATCAGCAGGAAATTAATCTGACTGACGCTCAAAGGGAAACCATTCAAAAACTGACTGCAGAATTACATTCAAAACATTCAGCCATGCGGTGGGACTTGCAAAACGAATTGCAAACCCTGAAAGATATGATTGATTCGAATAAAGAAGTGGATATAACTGAAGCCAATGCCCAACTGGAAAAGGTGCTGGTCATGGAAAATGACATGAAAAGATCTGCCTTCGAAGTTATGATGAAGATTAAAAACGAATTAAGTGAAGAGCAAATTGATAAACTGAGTGAATTAAGAGGTCAGCGCCGGGAAAATATGCGAGGACCCGGCAAACGATCCGGAGAGCAAAGGCGCTAAAACGGAGATAATTTCTTAAACTTAAACAGGAATCAACAAATCCCGGTATCCGCATAAGGTGCCGGGATTTTTTTTGTTGCTACAAGCCGAAATTTAAAATATTATGAAGAGGTTATATTTTTAATGCACTTCAACAAAACACAACTCCGGCCACATGAAGTGGAAAGATTTTATTTCTGTCATTGACGTAACAGTCTCAATTTTGCCATCGGCTACATCTGTAATCGGTACGCTTCCCTATTTCGAATCTCCATTAATTCCTTTGCTAATCGGGGTGTTTACTCTTTTTGTACTGATCATATTTTTTGTGCAGACCAATTTGGGAAAAAAAGAACGTGCTCTTGCCGAGATATTGGCAACAGGTTATTTCATTAACTTTCTTGAACCCCTGTCAAAGAATATCGGTAAAATTACCGAAGTAATTTGTAAAGACACCAATGAAAGAAGGTATTTTGAGATTAAAAACATTAGCATTACAATTTACCTGCCTTCAAATTCCGACAGCCTTGCCATGATTGCAGATGAATTAAACAATAATGACGATTACAAAAATATTGATGTGATCAATTCAAAAGATGGTACGCCATTTTGGGCACGGGCATTTGAAGAGGGTGAGTTTCTGAAAATTGCCGATTATCCAAGAACCCTGTTTTCCCTGCCGTTGTTCGTAAAACTTAATATGGGAGAAAAAAGATCAAAAAAGCTTAATAAGTATTACCAGAGTTTTAATACCCAGCTCGAAGAGCTTTTGGAAAATAATCGCCAGGATTATGTTCTCAGAAATGTTCAGATTGAATATGTATGACACTTCTAAAAATGAGTGCGGGATTTTATGCGACCCAGACGGCAGAATGTCTCAATAAAACACCTTATTAATTAGGTTGAACTTTTTTATCTTGTCGTTCCATATTATTTAATTCATGAATACCCCTATGATTAAGTCAATGACGGGTTTTGGGCGCGGGGACGATTCCGCTGAAAAATTTCACGTTACGGCAGAGATTAAAACCCTGAACAGCAGATACCTCGATATTTCCATTCGCCTTCCTCAATCACTGCAGCATAAGGAATTTCAGTTGAAGGAGATTGTGCAGAAGCATTTAAAGCGTGGCAAGGTAAATGTGAATGTAAACGTGGATAAATCAGCCGGAGGAATTCCCGAGGTTACTTATAATGAGGCAATAGTGAAAAGCTACACCCGGATTCTTGAGGATATCAGGAAGATATCCGGGATTAACGAAACTCTTAAACTGAGTGACCTGCTTCATTTTCCGGATATATTTACCGAGCGTGAAGATGATCCCGAAACCGTTGAAATGATTTGGAAGTGTACGTGCAAAGCTGCCGAAACGGCTTTGAATGCCGTTAATAAAATGCGGATTCAGGAAGGAAAAGAATTGAAAAACGACCTGAAGGGATTATTAAACGACATATCCGTTCAGCTTGATCAAATCGGTGAAGCCGTTCAGAAAAATGCCGGTGAGGTAAAGGAAAAGCTGAAACAGAGAATAAGCGAGATGATTGATGAAGATAAGATCGATTCCGACCGGCTTGAGCTTGAAATAGCTCTCATCATTGATAAAATGGATATCAATGAAGAACTCGTTCGGCTCCGTTCTCATATCAAATTTTTTGAAGAAGCCCTTGAGAATAAAGATAATGTTGGCCGAAGATTGAATTTTTTGTGCCAGGAAGTTAACCGGGAGTTGAATACCATCGGTTCCAAATCAAGTGATTACGGGATAGCCCACTGTGTGGTAATCGGAAAAGAGAAACTGGAACAGATCAGGGAACAGGTTCAGAATATTGAGTAAGAGGGGAAATCTGATCATATTGACGGCACCAAGCGGTTCCGGAAAATCGACAATCGCCGCAATGCTATTGAAGGAGTTTGACAATATTGTATTTTCGGTAAGTGCCACCACGCGTCCGCCAAGGAAAAATGAGACAGACGGGGTGGATTATTATTTTGTTTCTGAAGAGGAGTTTAAAGAAAAGATCGGCCGGAATGAATTTTTAGAGTGGGAACAGGTCTACGGCGGCACCTACTATGGAACTCTTCGATCTGATATTGAAAAATTACGAAATAAAGGTTATTTTACTTTGCTTGATATAGATGTACAAGGTGCGCTTAACATTAAACAGCAGTTTAAAGATGACGCCCTTGGGATTTTTATCAAGCCACCTTCGATACAAGTTCTGAAGAAACGCCTCATAGACAGGGGAACCGATTCCGAAAGCAAGATCAAAGAAAGATTGGAAAAATCGAAATCGGAACTCTCTTATGCGGGGCGCTTTGACCATGTAGTTGTAAACGATAAGCTTGAAGAAGCCTACAACATGGTCAGGGATATCGTAGAAAATTTTATGAATCGAACATAAATAAAAGAAAGTTATAGTTAATTATGCCAATCAAGACTTTAAATGTTGAAAATATAGGCGGAGATGCAGGCAACAAGTATGAAAAGATTGTTGTTATGTCGAAACGTGCCCGCCAGATTGCAGCCCAGGAAAAACTGGAGCTGGATGATAAGCTGAAGTATTTTGAGGGCTTTGAAGAAGAAGATGAGTTTACATTTAACGAGGAACAAGAGAGAATTTCAAAAGCATTTGAAAAACTGCCGCACCCTACTCAGAGGTCAGTTGACGAGATGCTGGATGACAGAATCTACTACCGCTATCCTAAAAAAGAAGTTTAATGATACTGTCCGGTAAACGCATAATTCTGGGCGTTACCGGGGGAATTGCTGCATACAAAGCCGCATTCCTGCTCCGGGAATTGCAAAAAGCCGGAGCCGAAGTTCGTGCAACCATGACTCCTTCAGCAACCCGGTTTGTCGGGATTGAAACATTTCAGTCTCTCTCAAAAAAAGAAGTTGCGGTTGATGTTTTTGGTGACAATAATGAACCTCAAAGCTGGACCAGGCACATAGAGTGGGGCGAATGGGCAGATCTATTTGTGATCGCTCCGTGTACGGCGAATACCTTGTCGAAGATTGTAAACGGGCAGGCAGACAATATGCTGACTTCTGTTGTATTGGCCGCAAGATGCCCGCTTTTGATTTGCCCTACAATGGATGGTGAGATGTATAATCATCCTGCCGTACGAGAAAACCTGGAAAAAGCTGAAAAGTTTGGATACCATCTGATGGAACCTGATGAAGGTTATCTTGCAAGCGGACTTGAAGGGAAAGGGAGGCTTCCCGAAATACCGGCCATTTTAGATAAGGTATCCGGGATACTAAGCGGCGGAGAGGCAGACGGTTTACTGAATGGCAAACACGTAGTTGTAACTGCCGGCCCGACGAGGGAATTTCTGGACCCGGTTCGGTATCTTTCAAATCCCAGCAGCGGGAGAATGGGAATTGCCATGGCAGAAGCAGCACAGGAACTTGGCGGCAATGTTACACTGCTGCACGGGCCGGTTGCAGACTCGCTGCCGGGGTCAATGAGTAAGGAATCATTTACATCTGCTTCCGATTTGTTTTCACTGATTCAAAAATATCACAATGCAGATATCTTTATTATGGCGGCAGCAGTTTCGGATTTTTCTCCCGCTTCGTTTTCGAAATCCAAAATAAAAAAAGACACGGCTGATTCGGCGATTCAGTTTAAAGCGAACCCGGATTGCCTGCAGTGGCTTGGCGATCAAAAGAAAGAAAACCAGGTACTGATCGGCTTTGCGATGGAAACCGAAAACCTGGAAGAAAACGCTGAAAAAAAATTGCAAAGCAAGAATGCCGACTGGATTCTTGCAAACAACCTGCTTGAAAAAAATGCAGGTTTTGAAGTAGAAAACAACCACCTGTTACTGGTGGGACATAAAACCAAAAGAGAGTTTTCAGGAAAAAAATCCGAAATCGCACGGCAAATCCTGAACTTTATTTTTTCCTGATTAACATTTTAAAAAACAATCAAATGAATTATTTAACATTTTCCGACCTTGGAATCAGTGCAGACTTTTTAAGGGCGGTATCCGATATGGGTTTTGAAACACCAACCAAAATTCAGGCCGCCGCAATTCCTCCTATCCTCGCAGGACTGGATGTAGCCGGCCAGGCGCAAACCGGAACCGGCAAAACCGCCGCATTCGGAATTCCGGCACTTGAAAAAACAGATGCCGAACTAAAAGAGGTTCAGGTGTTGATCCTTTGCCCGACACGTGAACTGGCTATCCAGGTAACCGGCGAACTGGGAAGGCTTGCAGTTCACAAAAAGGGAATTTTTGTAACGCCCGTCTATGGCGGCCAACCGATTAGCAGACAGTTAAAGGCCCTGAAACGGGGAACCCAGGTGGTGACAGGTACACCGGGCCGTATTATCGATCACCTGAAGCGTGGTACTCTTTCGTTAAACCACCTGAAAATGGTAGTACTGGATGAAGCCGATGAGATGCTGAATATGGGTTTCAGGGAAGATATCGAAGAAATTCTCGGCTATTCGTCAGGCAAAGCACAAACGGTGATGTTTTCGGCTACGATGTCGAAAGCCATCAAAAAAATTATGCAGGAAAGGATGAGCAATCCTGAAATGATCAAAGTGGAAAGTGCATCCATAGCAGCTGAAGGGATTGACCAGTATCTCGTTGAAGTACGGGATTCGGTCAGGACGGAAGCCATTAACCGGATACTGGACCTTGAAGAATTTCGGCTGGCCCTTATTTTTTGTAACACCAAACGGAAGTGTGATGAACTCCTGCTGGAAATGCAGTCGAGAGGATTTACTTGCGATGCCTTGCATGGCGATATGAACCAGCGGGTGAGAGACAAGGTGATGGACAAATTCCGCCGGCGCCAGATTGAGGTACTAATTGCAACCGATGTAGCGGCAAGAGGGCTGGATGTTGACGAAATCGACATTGTTTTTAATTACGATGTGCCGCAGGATCCCGAGTACTATGTACACCGGATCGGGCGTACGGGAAGGGCCGGCAACAAGGGCAAGGCCTATACATTTTCAAGCGGCAGGAAAAACAGGAACCTGAGGTATATTGAGCGGCAGATTAAAACCAGCCTCAAGACCATCCCGATGCCTTCGACACGTGAAGTGGAAGAAAAAAGAATGAGCGGCCAGATGGAACAGATTCTGAATACCTTGCAGGAAGGCGGACTCAGGCCATACATCGAGCAGCTTGAAGCTGTAGCTAATGAAGACTACACTCCTATTGAAATTGCCGCAGCACTGCTAAAGCTGAAAACAGGCGGAAAGCTTACACAGGAAAATGAGCCTGCTCAGGCCGGTGGAAATGAAAAGCGTCCGCGTAATAAATCCCGAAGTGGAAAAAAACGGAGAAATGACAAGAAGAAAAGCAGTCAAAGAAAGAAAAAACAGGAAAAGGAACCGTTTTACGCTCATTTTGAAAAAAAGGGAAGGAAAAGGAAATAGCATTGGAAACGGCCGGCCATTCCGTTGCTTTCCGGCCATCCGCTGGAACCCACCCCTCGGATATCCGCTGGAACCCACCCCTCGGATATCCGCTGGACGCGGATTTCCGGGTCCCCTCCCCGGAGGGGAGCTTTTTTTATTGTGATTTAGAATGTATCAAATGCATCCGGATCAAACGTGATGCGCTTCACCTGGACATTGTCCAAATCTGTAAAATCAATACCGATCAGGGAGTTGTCGATCATTGAAAACGCGGAAAAGTGTGGAGGTACATTTCCGTAATAAGCTTTACCACTGTTCTGGTTAACAAAGATGATTGTCCCCGATTCACCGCCTGCATAGATGGTTTTAATTATTATCCAGTCACCCTGTACCAAAAGGCTTTGGTTTAGCGGCAGTGTTTCAGAATCGACTATGGCATCATATG
>CAYPZI010000141.1:0-7191 GCA_964415185.1 uncultured Balneolaceae bacterium
CTTGCAATCCGCTACTGCTCTTATACTTGACCGTTATGCCACATTAGATTAGACTCAAACTCACATAACCAATATCTTAAAAATTAATAGATGAAGATTAAATTAAATTTTAAGCCAACTATTTTTCTTATTGTTATTCTAATATCTTGTCAGCAGTCAAAAAAAGAAAAAAATATTGATGGAGTTTGGACTCAAGAAGGATACGGTAGACTGATATCAATTAAAGATTCAACATATACCTATTTTAATACAACTGAACAGTCTTGCATACCACTTATTGCAAATGGCGTTTTAAAAGATAGGTTTCGTGTAGTAGATTTTAAGAACGACAAACTCATTTTAAACCCTGGAGGTATTGTTGACTATCATTTTAGAAGAACAGAAAAACTTCCAGAAATATGCAGAAATAAAGACACGAAACCTGACCATTCACCCGAAGTGAATTTCAATGTTTTATGGAATACCTTCAATACACATTATGCGTTTTTTGAACAACGCGGTATAGATTGGAATAAGTTAAAAACACAATCGCAAATAAAATTAAAAGAGATTCGAACCGATAAAGAATTATACGACTTTTTCGCAAGCATTTTTAGCACCTTTAATGATGGTCATATAAAATTAGACGTGCCTGATTCATTGGTCACATCAAAAATTTCAAATGAAAAATCAAAAAATAGGAAATCAAAACACGAGGTCATCAAAGCTATTACAACGACCTACATTAATAAACTCAAGCGTTATAATGGAGGCGTTATACAATGGGGTGCTTTAAAAGATGAAAAAATAGGCTATATCGTGATTACGGATATGAACAATTTTTCAAATTATGTATCTGAATCAAATTTATCACCAAAACAATTTTGGGATGAATATAAAACCGTTTTAGAAACTAAATCAGGTTTAACTCAATTGGATGATGAACTCAAAGGCGTTGATTATGTTATGGATACCATCTTATCAGATTTATCAGAAACTCAATCTGTGATTATTGATTTGCGTTTTAATGGTGGCGGATATGAAACTGTTGCGTTAAGGTTGTTGAGTTATTTTGTCAAGCAGCCCAAACATATTTTATCGATTAAAGCAAAAAAAACTGAGGGCTTTACAAAAGTCCAAGAATATGTCTTAAACCCTGCAAAACATATTTATCAAGGAAAAGTATCGATATTAACAAGTCATAATACGGCAAGTGCAGCCGAGATTTTTGCGCTTGGCTCGATGGCTTATCCGGAAATTAAACGTTTTGGCTCTTCAACAAATGGAATATTCTCTGAAATATTATGGAAAAATCTTCCTAATGGTTGGGAGTTTAGTCTATCTAACGAAATTTATAGCGACCCTAAAGGAAACGAATATGAAATCAAAGGTATTCCAACAGACTTTAATATCGACTATCTAAAAGACAGAAACGATTTTTACAATAGCTTTTACGAAGGAAATGAATTTAAAGATATTGGAATCGAAAAAATAATAACGTGGCATAACATCGGCTATAAGTAATTGATGTTTAATTGATTAACCGAAAATAAAAGTGTAAAAAGATTTTGGTGCGACGGAGTTGATCCTATTCCGTTTGACTTAAAATCATTGTCAAAAAAAAACAGAACTTGAAACGCCCTTTTTCAGTTGTAAGAATAGCACTATATTTAAGTCATGTGTAAATTAAAGACTAAATTAATCGATAAAATCAACAGCACCAAGAATAAGGAGTTGTTAAAGGAAGTATATCGTTTGCTGGAGATGGAATTCGATGATAAAGATAAGATTTATAAATTATCAAAAGAACAAAAAACTGCCATCAAGGAAGCTAAAAAGCAAATCATGCAAGGGGACTTTTTAACCGATGAGGAATCGAACAAAGCGACCGAAGCATGGCTAAAAAGAAAGTAATCTGGTCAAAAAAAGCCCACCTCGACCGGATGGAAATTCTCGAATACTGGATCGAACATAATCAATCAAAAACGTACAGTGAAAAGTTTTTTAAGCTATTCAAAGAGGCTTCCAACCTGATTGGTCAATATCCGAATATCGGAAGACCTACCGATCTGCCGAGAACACGAATTAAAACTGTACGTGATTACATGATGATCTATGAAGAATTAAAAGACCACATTGAAATTCTGACCGTCTGGGACAGCAGGCAAGATCCGAAAAAGCTGAAAAAAGTATTGAAGAAGAAAACATAACTCCGCCCAACACCGGCTAAGAAAACATGTGGGCTGACAGGGTAAAATGAACATTTTAGAACGCAGCAAAAACTGGTTCTCAGTGACTGAGGTGTATTCCAAAACCCGCACGTTTCTTAGCTGCGAAACGTTGGATAAGAATTCATCCAACACTTCCTCTTCCACAAGCTGGTTCAATACATTCATTATCACCAGATACTGTTTTTGATGCGATCTGCATAGCCGCGGCTTACTTTTATCCGTTCTTCATTTTCCATGATGGCAGTAAAACCGCCATAAGCATCGGAATCCAATTCCTGCAACTTTTCCACGGCAATGATGGCGGACCGGTGAACCCGCACAAATCGCTCCGGATCCAATAATTCATCCAACTCACCCAGCCTTTTACCACATAAATGCTGCGTCTCCGCTAAGTGAATGCTTGTATAATCTCCATCAGCTTCCAGCCAGATGATATCGTCGCACCGGATGGGAATAATTTTGTTACGGCTGCGGACAAATATCCTCTCGGGAAACCATTCCCGGTTTTGAGCTTGTTTAATGGCTTGTTGTACCTGATCAGTACGATTGCCGGTTGGTTGTTGAAGGTCTCTGTTTAGAACTCGCTGCAGGGCTTCATCAAACCGCTCTTTGGTGTATGGCTTCAGCAGGTAATCTACTGCGTTTACCTCAAAAGCACGCAGGGCGTATTTATCATAAGCTGTTGAAAATATGATATCAGGCAGCGTTTTGAGTTTGGCGAGCAGTTCAAAACCGGTCAGCCCTGGCATCTGTATATCCAGAAAAAGCAGATCCACCGAATGGCTTTGCAAATAATTAGCTGCCTCTTCGGGATCACCAAAAATCTTTTGCACCGTTATCTTTTTATAATCTGAGAGATACTCAAAAATAATTTCTCTTGCGGGTGCCTCGTCATCAATAATTACAACCTGCGTTTTTTTCATTGTTACGGGGTTGATGTATGATTCATTGGTATATAAAAATAAACAGAAGCTCCGCCTTCACGATTTTCACGTATCCGAAGTTTACTATCATTACCATATTTGTTAATCAATACCTGATTGGTATTTCGTATTCCGATACCGTTGGAGGAGAGAGCCTCATCAGGATTTATGCCCCTGCCGGTATCCGATATTGATATTTTCACCATCCCCTCTTCCTGATCGACTCTAACATCAATGGTACCGGCTTTATTGGTTGGGTTGATGCCGTGTTTCACCGCATTTTCAACCAGCGGTTGAATGATCATAGGGGGAATTGACAGATCAACGAGGCCGGAATTTTTGTATATATTATAGGTCAACCGGTCTCCCATTCGTTTTTTTTCAAGCGAAAGATAGGTTTTCGTAAAATCGAGCTCTTCATCCAGTTGGACGGTCTCTTTTTCGAAACTATCCAGCGAACTGCATACATGATGTGAATGGCGGAGAAAGCAACGGCATAGATCAAAAAGGTGCTCAGCATAATCCAGTACCTGTTTTCGAAAAATGCTTCACCCAGCCATTCAATTGTAAATAACAGGTCAAATGCCCAAATAAAGGTGTAATACCAGGCATAGCTTACCAGAATTCCAATACCAATATGAAGTAAAAACAGGTACCGGGCTTTCATATCATAAAATTTCTGCACCATCAAAAACCAGACCGGTATCATATATACAATGAGTATCAGTGTAGCTACCAGTTCGCCAACAAAAATTCCTGAAAACGAAGCCTCATTGCTGCTTGCTATGATAGAAGTGTTCAGTATGGTGTAGATCAAACCGAAAACCACAGTCAAGCCGATGCCGGTTAGTGTAACGTCGGGCCGGCTATTCATGTGATCTTTTTGATCTTTGGTATCAGTATCCATTATTGCTTTTATTTTTCGGAGTTATGAGAATAATACGGGAAATGTCATGATAAAACCATGAACCAGGGCCGAGCTTAAAAAGCCGCCGCCCTTCTCCCGGATAATGCCAAAACAGAGTCCCGAAATAGTAGTCCACATGCCCCAGGCCCAATGCAGAGGTTCTCCCGGTTCGATAACATGTCCCAGCCCGAAAATCAGCGAAGCCAGAATCAATCCCCAGCCAAATTGAAACCCGAGTATTTCAAATGGTTTTCCAAAAGCCACATTCAGCCGGTGTTGAATATAGGCACGATATTTAAACTCCTCGGCCAGCCCCACAAATACCAGCATCGTAATCACCCCGGCAGCTTTGGTATTTGCAGGGTGAATTGCCCAGATTAAGATTACTGATAAAACAGGAATTAAGATAATCCATGTGCAATCTTTAAGCGTAAATGAGCTCTCATCCACCACAGGTTTTTTACGAAACAGGATCAGCAATAAAAACAGGGCTAAAAGGTGCCAGGCAGCAATAATGAAACCTCCTGTCCAGCTCTTATACGTATATCCCATAAACCGGATAACCGGGAACGACAAAATGGTTACCGGTATCATTACAATCATGGCTTTGCCCGCTCTTCGAAGCGCAGTGTACAGATTTACCGGCTTGAATAAACGTACATGTCTTTGTCCTTTCAAATCGGTAAGGGAAATAGCCGCCATCGGTACCAGGAAAGTGCCCAATAAAATGGATATAACCGGGAGGGCCAGATTTTGGTTTTGCCATGTTTTAAAACAATCTATTGAATTTATCAGCCATATTACCACGATGGAAGCCGTAAATACCAACAGTACTTCGAACACTATAGATGTTTTGCTTTGCTTGGATATCATTTCTCAGCCAGTTTTGGCAGCAGGTAGTATTTTACCCATCCATACTCGGGATCGAGTTCCAGGGCTTTTTCATAGGCTTGCATTGCCTCTTCATATTGTCCTTCTTCTTCGTAAGCCTGTCCCAGCCATGCGTACACCTCCACCCTGCCCCAATGCGGCATGGTCGGATCTTCCGGTGTAAATTTTTCAAATTGTTTAGCAGCCTTTTGAAATTGAGTGACCGCCTTTTCAGTATCACCGCCAAACATGGAAGGTGTAAACAACAGCCCTGTCCCGTCCAGCATGAGCACACGCGGATTATCCGGTGCTAATTCAAGTGCCTTATCGATTTGTTTATTCGATTTCGGCCCGTACTTCATTCCTGCAAACATGCCGCCGCTTGCTTTCATCCCGTAGCTGCCGGAAAGCAGGGCATGTGCTTCGGCAAAATCGTTTTTTAATTCAATGGCCTTTTCCAAATGATCGATGGCTTCATCCAGGTATTGTTCTTTTTGCTTTTTATCCAATTCTGAAGGCAGGGTGCGCAGCCTGTAGCCCGCCAGGCCGATAAAATAGTGCGCCTGTGCCCGCAAATCCCGTTCATCCAAAAAGGAGTTAAATTGATTGCGTGACATTACTATCCGATCTATATCCTGATCAACTACTGCCTGCTCAAGTTGTTTGCGGGCCTCTGTAAAATGTGCGGTTTTGTCAGAATTTGTGTTTTGTGACATGGCTATAATCGGAAGTCCGACTACTATCATCACAATGACGGTTGATATGAGTATTGAGTTTAATGATTTCATGATAGATTGATTTTTTATGATTTATGGTTTGTTAAGTGGTGATAGAACTTTGGTCATAATTCAAGATTCAGGGTAGCACCGAGAAAGAAGAAGCGCTCAAAATTACTCCGGATAAACATGCGTTCTGAAAAGTCTTCGTTGTAGGTGATATCCGTCACATTAGCGCGGTCAAGTGCATTGGAAACGGACATGAAAAAGATGACGGAATGATTTCCGCTGAACATCCAGAAGTAACTTAGATCCACATCCAAACGCCGGAACTGCGGTAAACGCCGGGAGTTTACAGTGCCTTCAACGGGACTGAAGAAACCAAAATCATCGTTAAAAACGGCATCGATAACCGGGGTAAAGGGCTGACCCGTGGTCATGCGATAGGTAGCTCCGATGGTCAGCATTTTCCAAATTCTGTATTTGCCTACCAACGAAAGATTGTGGGTGAGTGCATAATCGGACGGAGCTAAATCAAAAGCCAGCCCATCGGCGATCCGGCGTGGCTGAAACCGGTTTGATTTCAGAAAACTGTACGAAATCCAGCCGTTGAATCGAGTTCTGAGGAATTCGGAATACTTGGCAAACAGATCAACACCGGAAGCAAAACCATGTCCCCGGTTTGAAAGATTGCTGAATTCATCTTCAATAACCAGATTGTCGTAATCCTTGTAATAAACTTCTCCTCTGAGATGCAACAGGTCTTTTTTGTACTCTGCAGAACCTATGTAGTGCCAGGCCTGCTGGGCATGAAGACCGGGATTACCGGTTTCATTGTTAAACTCGAAAGGTTCGGGGAACTGACGGAATCGCCCTGCAGCCAGGTTTACACTGCTATATTCACCGGTTTGATAGTTCAGGTTAAATCGCGGATCGGCAATCCACTGGTTGCCGGATGACAAGTAATCACTGCGAATGCCCATATTAAGGGTCATTTTTGGCAAAAGCTCCACATTTAATTCCATCCAGGTGCCCAGCCGGGTGGCCCCGATACTCTCATTAATGGCCGTAAAATCACCTCTCGGATCCACTATCTCATCATCCACTGGAATAGTACCCAGGAATTGATTACTCCGGTATTCGGTTTCCGCGCCCGTTCGCAGTTTCAGGCGTTGGCTCCAGTTGTAATCCAGATCGGTTCGCCATTTGATGGTATGATCGGTTTGATCAAGCAGCAGCCCCCCGAAGCTTCGTTCTGTATTATAGGCATTCCAGGAAATACTCGTTTCGGCCAGCCAGTCGCCCATCAATTCGGTCCACTGCAGGTTATGGAAACGGTTGGATTCTTCGTTTTTAAAGTTGGCATCAAACGTAGCCTGCGGTACACGGACCCCCACCCTGTTCGTATTGCCAAAATTGAAAAGTTTGATTTGGATACCGGGGCGCGGTTTATAGGTTATACTTAAGTTGCCATCAGAGCCTGCCGGCGAATCGGTAAAATCATCAGATGTACCATTGATGCTGAAAAGAAATTCCGTAAAACTGCGATTGCCCGAAAACCGGAT
>CAYPZI010000142.1:0-7075 GCA_964415185.1 uncultured Balneolaceae bacterium
CATGCCGGACAGGTATCACTTGCTGTGAAATACGGTAAAAATGATTAACCGGATATCAGATGAGAGTGTAGATTTACAGATCTTCAGCCAACTCTCCTGAAACCAGATAGATAATTCGTTCGCATATATTTGTCACGCGATCACCAATTCTTTCCAAGTTGTGTGCCACCCACAACAAATAAGTACATTGGGTAATTTTTCCTGGTTTTTCAATCATAAAGCTGATCAGCTCCCGGTATACCTGGTTATAAAGGTTATCGATGTCATCATCTTGTTTATGTATCAGCCTTGCTGACTTTTCATTATGATTGGTATATGCTTTCATGGCATTTTCAATCATATCTATACCAATATCTTTCATTCTCGGGATGTCTACCAGGGGTTTAATATGATTTTCATCTCCAATCATGATCACGATCTTTGCAATTCCGGCGGCATAGTCTCCAATTCTCTCCAATTCAGTAATAATATTTAAGAGAGCAATGATTTCACGTAAATCCGATGCAACCGGCTGTTGTGTTGCCAAAAGTGCGATTGTCTTGTCTTCTATTTCCCAGCGGATATTGTTAATTAAAACATCTTCCTTTTTAATCACTTTAGCTTTTTCTATGTCTTTGTCAGTCAAAGCATCAACAGCGTCTTCAATAGCGTCGATAACCATTTTTGACATCGTCCCAAGCTTGTCATGCAACTCCGTAAGGTTATTTTGGATTACTGTGCTCATAATTCTATCATGCTATCAGGTGTAATAAAGACCTTTTTTAAATATACACTTTATCCGAATCTTCCCGTAATATAGTCTTCGGTTTGTTTTTTTTCCGGGTTTGTAAAGAGTGTTTTTGTGTCTCCAACCTCAATAAGGTCTCCAACATAAAAGAAGGCTGTTCTGTCTGACACACGTGAAGCTTGCTGCATATTATGTGTAATAATAATAATGGTAATATCTTTCTTTAAAGTGTGAATCAACTCTTCAATGCGAAGGGTTGCCTGCGGGTCCAGCGAGCTGGTAGGTTCATCCATCAAAAGAATCCCAGGTTCGACAGCCAGTGCCCTTGCAATACTGAGGCGTTGCTGCTGACCGCCGGAGAGGCTTACCGCAGCCGTATTTAAGCGATCTTTGACTTCCTCAAAAAGTGCAGCCTGTCTCAGTGCCTTTTCACATGTTTCGTTGAGGGTGGCCTTATCCCGTATGCCGACCAATTTTAAACCTGCCACTAC
This sequence comes from uncultured Balneolaceae bacterium, assembly GCA_964415185.1. Classification (GTDB taxonomy): domain Bacteria; phylum Bacteroidota; class Rhodothermia; order Balneolales; family Balneolaceae; genus CAYVBJ01. The sequence goes on from CAYPZI010000142.1 coordinate 1,219, forward strand.
ATTATCATAAATTGACATGGTTGGAAATGGAGTAGGCTTTTGAAAAACCATTCCAACTTTTCTCCGGATAATTACAGGGTTCACATCCTCATCATAAATATTTTTATTATCAAGAAGCACTTCACCCTCTACTTTAGCTTCCCTTGTAAGATCGTGCATACGGTTCAACGCGCGAAGGAATGTCGTTTTGCCGCATCCGGATGGACCGATAAGTGCTGTTACGGTTTTATCGGGAAAAGGAATCGAAATATCTTTAATACCAACTACAGAACCATACGTTACTGTTAAATTCCTGGTTTCCATTCTTAAATTCATAGGGGAATGGTTAGATTTTATTGAAGGTTTTTTTGAAGCCGGAATTTCGACAGACAATTCTTGTCCTGTCAAAATTTTATTCTGATCATTTATCATTTGTACTGCATTTTGTCTCTGGTTAAAAAACGTGTGAAGAGAAAGGCAAATATTACCAGAATGAATAAAATAATAGCTGCTGCCCAACCCATAGAATGCCATTGCTCATACGGGCTGATTGCGAGACTGTAAAGCCGCTGAGGTAATGTATCAGTCGGCTCGAATATAAAGCCAAGCCAGTTATTGGGCAGATAGTTATTGCCAAAAGATGTAAACAGCAGCGGTGCTGCCTCACCTGCTGCTCGTGCAAATGCAAGCAGAACACCCGTAATTAAACCGTTTTTGGCAGCCGGCATCACTGTAGAGAGGACTACTCTCCATCTTGGTATGCCAAGTGCGAGGCCTGCTTCCCGGATTGTCCACGGGATGGATTCTAATGCGCTTTCAGTGGTACGTGCTAAAATCGGCAGCATTACAAAACTGAGCGCCACACTCCCAGCCAAACCCGAAAAAGTTCCCATTGGTTTTACGATCAATACAAATGCGAAGAGGCCTTTTAAGATAGCCGGTATGCCGTTCAAGGTATCGTTTATAATACGAAGAGTTGGATTCAGCATGTGTTCAGGGTATTCCGACAGCATCATTCCGGCACCTATGCCAATGGGTACCGCGATGATCAAAGCCAGTGCATCAATCACCATTGTTCCAAGAATGGTGTGAACCAGGCCGGTGGGTTTTCCCTGGATAGATCTGGAGGGGGAACCCAGCTCTTCAGTAAAAAATTCGTAATTCAGAGCACTTATTCCTTCAACAAGAACGTGAAATATAATTATAATAAGCGGAAGCAAAACGGCAATTGTAGCGATGCAAAGCAGCCCAACCATGAAGCGGTCGTGTATTTTCCTGCGCTTTAAGCTTTTCATATCACCTGCCCTCCACCGATAGAGAGCTTTCGTTGTATGTAAGCTGCCGTGAGATTAACAATTAAAGCAATTAGAAACAGAACAAATCCGACTGCCATTAAACTTGAAAGGTGAAGGCTTTCAACTGCTTCCCGGAATTCATTAACAATTACGGACGGCATGGTTGCACCGGCTCCGAAGATTGAAAAAGGCAATGTATTTTTATTACCAATAAGCATGGCTACAGCCATTGTTTCGCCGATGGCGCGGCCAAGCGAAAGAATAGCTCCGGCCATGATTCCGCCCCTGGCGTAAGGCAACACCGCCATTCTAATGACTTCCCAGCGTGTGGAACCAAGGGCAAAGGATGCCTCACGCTGATCTTTGGGAACCGCCTTGATAGCATCTTTAGCAAGAGCCGTTGTATAAGGAACAATCATCAATGCTAGTACAATGGTGGCCGTCGTGATTCCATATCCCATGGGGTTTCCAAGAAGAGGGAGAAGATCCGGATTGTTCATTTCAGCCCACTGGGTAACCGGAGTATAAACACTTTCCCTTAACCAGGGTGCAAGTATGAAAATACCCCAAATTCCAATGACAACACTTGGAACGGCAGCAATCAGTTTCACAAGATTGTCAATAATTTCAGCCAACCACAGTGGCGCATACTCGGCCGAAAATATAGCTACTGCAATAGCCGGAAAAATGGAGATTAATAAGGCTGAAAAACTTGTAATTAGTGTACCGAAGATAAACGGCCATGCTCCGAAAACAAGCTGTACGGCCGGGTCCCAAACTTTTCCGCTTATAAAATCGATAAAGCCAAATTCATTAATGGCCAGGCTGCCTTCCTGAAAAAGTACCAAGGCCATTCCAAGAGTAATCGCAATGATTGTAATGCCAAGAGTAACAACTGCTCCGGTAAACAGCTTATCACCGAGCCATAAATAGAGGATGCCAAGTTTTTTATTTACCTGCCAGTCTTTCTGACCTTCAGAATCCATTGAATATCATCGGTTTCTTGATACAGTATTGTTTTTTTATATCAGCTTATTTCATTCTTTTCCAGCCTTTCTAACCCGATCTCCTCTCCTTTCCATTTAAGCTGTTGGATCATCTTTATATTTTTTTCAAGAGCGGTTTCGGGTATGCGTGCAAAACCGAGAGGTTCTGCAAGGTCCTGGCCATCGGTAATACTCCAAATAAGAAAATCGATCAGTTCTTCAGCTTCATTCCGGTTACTGATGGCGTTATTCTGGTCAAGATTTTCATACACAAGCATCCAGGCAAACCCGGCAATAGGATATCCGTATTCTGCGGGAGTATTGGTAAACAGAATACGGGTATCATCAGGCAGTTCAATATTTGCTGCTTGTGTCGTAGCTTCGTAGCTGGGCTCAATAACATTTCCTGAACTGTTGATTACCGACCCGAACTGCATATCATTTAGTATTGCGTATGTTAAACTGTTGTAACCTAATGCACCCGGTGAATTTATAACTGCACCGGCAACACCTTCATTTCCATTTCCACCGATGCCCGTAGGCCAATTCACACTTGTGGCAAATCCAACTTTTTCTTTCCATTCATCAGAAACACGGGTCAAGTAACTTGTCCACACATTCGTGGTTCCCGAACCGTCAGAGCGGTGAACTACCGTAATGCTCCTGTCCGGCAGATTTACATCCGGATTCAGTTCCTGAATCTCGGGATCATCCCACCGTGTTATTTTTCCAAGATAAATATCTACAAGTACTTCTCCGCTGAAAACCAACTGTTCCTCAACATTGGGCAAATTGTAGGTCGGAACTACATCAGCCAGTGTAATCGGCATGTTAAACGCCTTGCCACCGGTTGATTCTTCAATATCCGCTATTACCTCATCAGACAAAAATGCCTCGCTCATTCCAAACATAACCGTCTGTTCCATAAATTGCCGGATACCGCCACCCGAGCCGATAGATTGATAGTTCACCGTAACGCGCCGATTCGTCATGTCTCTGTACTCATCAGCCATTGCTGTTATAAGAGGCGCCGGAAATGTTGCACCTGCACCAAGAAGATTAATCTGGTCTTGTGACTGTGAATCTCTGTCACCTCCAGTACAAGATGCCAATACACACACAAAGAAAAGAATTGCCGCACTGAGTAATAACCTGTTCAAATGATTGGTAATCATAATATCTATAGAATTGAAGTACTCTGAATTTTGATTTTTAATTATACCATAAACTTAAGGAGTTAATGTTAACTTAAGATTAAATCCAGCCCCATTGTTATGTAGTGGAATCCCTGATCTTCCGCATTTAAATTTGGTTAAAATTCATAAGTAATTGATAATATCAGAACTCCCGGCTCCATTTAAAAAACAAAGAGCTACAGGGATTGTATCGTGAAACAGATAATCGTTTTTGTCAGTTTTTGTCAGTTAAAAACGAACAACGAACCAACGCATCCGGTACAAATCTGATGCAACTACAAAATCGCGACTTGAACTTTTACGTTAAGTTGTGTCGTCCCCCCGATATGAAGTGTTTTTGTTTTGGAATATGGGTTACGCCCGATCGTGGGGACTTTACGATAATGCCGTCTCATTGGCCCGTCATTGAAATGCCGGTCTGCATTGTATCATCCCTCAGATGGGGGGATTTTTTTGTTTTGATATTGGCTTGAGTTACGCAATGAAATCATTTTGTGAGCGGGCAAGATGTTTTTTCAGGAAATTAATCTGCCCCATGCCACCCAGACCCGTAAGCAAACGAGGTGCCAGACCATAGAGAGGCTTTCTAATAAAGTATAATTAGTCGAAGCCTGACTTAAATTTTTTAGTTTTAATTTTAAATAGATCTATCGGGGTTCTTCGTGTTGCTTCGTGTCCTCGTGACTTCGTAACAAAAACCGGCATTTTATTGCCACGAGTCCGTCAACTGACGGATCAAAGGTTCACGAAAAAAACTTAAATAATTAAGGCATCTCTAAATCAAATAGATTTTTTTGGACAGCCTCCTACGATTTCGTTCATATCAACCCCCAATCGTCGTCATCGTCCTGTTTTTTTGATTCGAAAGGTTGAACATTCCGGCGTGTTTGGCTTTTTTGTGAAAGATTACGTCCCGGATAATGGGTTCCAGTTCTTCGCCGTTTCGCAGGGGTTGCAGCAGGCTGGTTTCATCGGGAGAGAACAGGCAGTTTTTGATGGACCCGTTTGCAAGCAGCCGGATACGGTTGCAGCTTCCGCAAAACTGTTCGCTCATGGAACTGATGACTCCTATTTGTCCTTTGAATCCATCGATTGAGTAATGCTTGGTGGTATCATGCGGGGCATCTTCATCGCGTATTAAGGTGTAGCGCTCTGACAGGCGACCCCTGATTTCATCGGCCGAAACCATCTTTTCGTCGTTCCAGCGGTTGCCGTCAAACGGCATAAATTCGATGTAGCGCACAATCACCGGCAGATCTTTTGCAAGTACCGCAAAATCTGCGACCTCTTCCTCGTTCATCCCGCGCTTCACCACCATATTTATTTTGGTATTGAATCCACGGTTCACAAGCGTATGGATATTTTTGAGCACACGTTCAAAACCCGTTCGGCGGGTGATAAGGGTAAATTTCTCAGGGTCCAGCGTGTCCAGGCTGACATTCACATTTTTCAGGCCGCAGGACTCAAACACGTCCATAAACCGGTCCACGATCAATCCGTTGGTTGTGATGGCGAGTTCAACCGGACGTTTACCCAGTTCGTGAAGGATATGATCGGCATCCTTGCGTACGAGCGGCTCGCCGCCGGTAAGGCGAATTTTATTAACGCCTAAATCTATGAAAGTGTCAATAATTTGTAAGAGTTCTTCGTAGGTGCAAATATGCGATTTCGGGGTCAGGTCAATCCCCTCTTCCGGCATGCAGTAGGTACAGCGAAAATTGCATCGCTCTGTAAGTGATACTCTCAGATAATTGTGAACGCGTCCGTGTTTGTCTTTTAACATTTGGTAGTAGGCCTTAAAAATTCTAAAATTGCCAGCCGTGAATGTTTAAGCCGGTTATAAGCTAAAAAAAGGTTCTATCCGCTCCGTAAAAGTACGCTGAATAAAGCTCATTTAAAATAATGACATTCACCCGGATAAATCTCTTTTCGCAAAACCTGTTATAATCCTTGGTAATCCATTAGTTTAAAAATACTAACTTTTTATTGACAATAAATTACTATCACAAAAAAATGGACAATATCAGTATTGGTATAATTACTTCTTCCGACCGGGCCAGCAAGGGAATTTATAAAGACAAGTCCGGCCCGGCTATCAAGGATTATTTTCAGAATCGCCTGAAAAACGAAATCGAATGGATTTACAAAGTAATCCCCGACGAGTATGACAAACTTATGGATGAGATGAAAACTATGAGTGATGTGATCAAATGCGCAGTGATTTGTACTACAGGGGGTACCGGACCGGCAAAGCGGGATGTGACACCGGAAGCGACCGAAGCTGTGTGCGAAAAGATGCTGCCGGGTTTTGGTGAACAGATGCGAAAAATATCATTGCAGTATGTCCCCACGGCAATTTTATCGCGGCAAAGTGCGGGTATTCGCGGAAAATCGCTGATCA
>CAYPZI010000143.1:0-7006 GCA_964415185.1 uncultured Balneolaceae bacterium
TTAGATAAATAGAAGCAACTCCGAGATAAAACTTTGCGGGTTTACAGTTGACATGCCACTAGGCTGAAAGCCTGATACAACACAGCCCTGAGCAACGCTCAGGGTTATAGAACGGGCGAAAAAACCGCAGGCTGTAGGCCTGCAACAGACGTTTTCTTGGGTAGCTGAAATCTAAATTGATACCACCGGATTTTCATCCCGCACACTCATTTGTGTCGGGCCTGTCCCTCATAGCTTTAGCTCCGTTGGGTCTATTCATATTCTATCCCTCCCCGGGTTTCTTCACTATCAGATTTCTTAGCCCGATAACAGATCATTTAAAATCTTTTGTATATTAATCCGTAATTCGATGGTTTAAATAAATTTTTTTGATTGATGTAACTTGAAATATGTGATAAGCATTTTGAATGAATAAATATCTTATTTCCGCAAGCATTATCGTTTGTATTATATGCCTGCAATCATGTCAACCGAATAAAGTCGATTCCGCAACCTCGGTGCAGGCTTTATCACTGGATACAAGCATATCAACAGATAAAGTAGTCAAACTTGAAGATGAGTTATCCATAGTAAACCCATTCCGTATTGTGAATGTGAACGATCAATACCTGGTAATTTCCGAGCAGAGGTCTGATAACTTTTTCAACATTTTCAAACTTCCTGAAGCAGAATACCTGTATTCGTGGGGTAAACAGGGAAGAGGACCCGGAGCTGACGAATTCTACTCTCTTCCAATGTATCTGAATACACACCAGGACCAGCTTATTCTCTTTGACGGTCTTGCGCAGAGATTGAAATATGTTACCATTACGGATACCGCGGCCGTCAAAATGGATGAAAAAAGGTTATCATATGAAGGTCAGATGGATCCGCTGAACCGGATTCGTTTAATTAAAGATGATCTGTTTTTCGCGGACTATGGCAGCTCATTTGAAGATACTGATCGCGAACACGTTGCTCTTCGGCCCGGTGTAAATGACACCCTTTTTGCGTTCGGAAAATATCCCGAATCCGAATGGACGGATATAGAACGCTACCACAAATTTCTGAAAGAAAATCTTGCCAAACCGGATGGTTCACGATTCGCCGCTTTTTATTTCAGGTATAACCGTTTTAAAATTTATAATGACCGTGGAGAAGAAATCAAAGATGTTAAAATTCATGATCCATACCTGGATGACTCTTCTGCTAACACAGAGGATTCTTTCCTCTACAGTGTACCAGCACACGCTTCAAACAGCTTCATTTATCTTTTGGGATTGTATGCACCGCGTGAGAAAATTTATGGAGACCCCGGTCCGGATTTGAAAACATCACTCGAAATCTGGAACTGGGAAGGTGAACCGGTCTGGCGCACAGAATTTGACAGGCTGATCGGCAATTTCACTGTGTCGGAGAAACACGGGTTTATTTATGCTTATCCAATTCCGTTTGATGGGGCGTTGTATCTGTACGAGCTTCCTGATGTGAATTGAAAGGCCGATATGAAACATTTGCTTAATGTAGACCGAGACCATGGCTGTACACACCCCTGCTTAACACTAAGCACCTGAAGGTGTTTAGTGTTAACCGGTCCCCTCTCGAGAGGGGACAGCCTTATCAAAACGCCGAAGGCGATTTTGACAAGGCAGGGGTGTGTACCAGTGCCGCTCCGGTTTTCACAGCCCCCGAACCAGCGACGTGGCATAATAAACAATAATCAACGCCAGAACCAGGTTGATCCTGCCTACCCAGCTTGAAATTTTGCGGTAGCGTTCGGTTTTTGGATCACCGGGAAGTTCATCCATCAGGCGGGCGGCTTTGGGGCCGAGCCAGAAATCATGAATTGCACTGATCAGCAGCACATAAACAAATATGTTCAGTTTGCTCATCAACACTTTCCCGTATGCAGTTCGCCAAAATTCGATGTTGGTTAACTGATCGGCTGAAAATCCCTTGCCGAGAAGTGCTGTGATGCCGGTAATAATCATAATAAGGAATATCATCCAACTGCTCTTGCTGAACAGGGTTCCGACAATCCTGAAAAATTCGCCACGTTTCCCGTCAAACAGCGGCCGGCGGCTGGCTGGGACAAGAATCATGGCAGTAAACAGCATCCCTCCTACCCAAAGCATTGCAAAAATAATGTGAATGTACGTGGCCCAAAAATACATAACTGATTTCTAAGTTTAATTTTCCTTTCAGTTCAGAACATATCATTTTCGGTAATTAATTCCGAAGAGTTTAATAAAAGGGCTATCTCCCGCGGATTTGTGTGGGGTAAAGAAAGGTTTCGGAAAAATTGTATTCGCTGAAAAAAATAATCTGCGCTATTTGCGGGATCTGCGGGCTGTTTCTCCCGCGGATTACGGAGATTACGCAGATCTTTGTGTGACAAGGGATGGTTCCGGTGAAATCAAGTCAAAAAAATTAATCTGCGTGATTTGCGGGATCTGCGGGCATTTTTTCCCGTGGATTTGTACGTGACTAAGGATGATCCCGGATTATTGGTATTTACAGAAAAAAACCTGCGCGGTGGTCCGAAAAATTGGAACACGCGCGCAGGTTGCATCAAGAGGTAATATTGACGTCTTGCTAAATCAACCCTCGAGGGCGGCCTGGGCGGCTGCAAGCCGCGCAACAGGCACCCTGAACGGAGAACAGGATACATAATTCAATCCCTGTTTATAGCAGAAAGTCACACTGTGCGGTTCACCTCCGTGCTCACCACAGATACCCACCTTCAGCTCCGGTTTCTGCTTTCGTCCATTGCGGGTGGCCATCTCAACCAACTGGCCGACGCCTTCCACATCCAGAACCTGGAACGGATCTTCCTGAAGAATGCCTTCCTTCAGGTATTCACCCAAAAACTTACCGGCATCATCACGGCTGTAGCCAAAAGTCATCTGGGTGAGGTCGTTGGTTCCGAACGAGAAGAATTCGGCATCTTTCGCGATCTGGTCTGCAACCAGGGCTGCACGCGGAATTTCGATCATGGTTCCGACCTTGTAATCAACGCTGTCACCCATTTCGTTAAACACGGTATCGGCGGTTTTGTCAATTACATATTTCTGGCTTCTGAACTCCTGAGAAGTACCCACCAGCGGAATCATGATTTCAGGAACCACCTCGATTTTTTTCTTTTTGAGCTCAATGGCGGCTTCCAGGATAGCCCGGCTTTGCATCTCAGTGATTTCGGGATAGGTAATTCCAAGCCGGCAGCCTCTGTGTCCAAGCATCGGGTTGAATTCCCTCAGTGAACGGATGATTTCGATAAATCTGGATGGATTTATACCCAGGTCATTGGCCACTTTTTCTGCTTCTTCTTTATCATCAGGAAGAAACTCATGCAATGGCGGGTCCAGCAGGCGAATCGTAACCGGGAGGCCCTTCATCGCTTCGAAGATCTCCACAAAATCTTTTTTCTGAAAAGGCAGCAGGGTTGCAAGGGCTTCTTTCCTGTCTTCCAGATTTTCCGAGATAATCATGCGGCGTATAGCACGAACTCTCTCTTCCCCGAAAAACATGTGTTCGGTTCGGCAAAGACCGATGCCTTCCGCTCCGAATTCCCGGGCGCGGGCAGCATCTTCGGGTGTGTCGGCATTTGTGCGCACATTCATATCCCTGCTTTCATCCACCCAATTCATAAAGCGATAATAATTATCGCCCTGTTTGGGTTTTACAACATCCTTTTTACCCTCAATTACTGTACCGCGGGTGCCGTCAATCGAGATCCAGTCATCTTCCCTGATCGTAACGGTACCGTTTGTAAACGATTTGGAATCATAATTAATAATAATATCATTACAACCGGCCACACACGGCTTTCCCCATCCCCGGGCTACCACAGCGGCATGACTGGTCATTCCGCCCCTGGATGTGAGAATACCTTCGGCTGCAGCCATGCCGCCCACATCTTCCGGACTGGTTTCAATCCTCACCAAAATAACGGGATCCCCGTTTGTTTCAGCTTCCTCGGCAGCTTCCGAACTGAAAACGACACGTCCAACCGCCGCACCGGGCGATGCCGGTAAACCGGTGCCGATAATTTCACTTTCGTCAACCGCATCGAAATCAATTTGCGGATGCAGCAACTGGTCAAGATGTCCCGGCTCGACAAGGTTTTTAACCGCCTGTTTTTTTTCGATCAAGCCTTCATCTACCATATCAACTGCAATTTTGATTGCTGCCGGACCGGTTCTCTTTCCGTTCCTTGTCTGCAGGATGTAGAGGGTTCCTTTCTGAATGGTAAATTCGATATCCTGCATGTTCCCGTAATGTTTTTCAAGTTTCCGTCCGAATTCTTCAAGCTCATCATGCAATTCCGGCATTTCCTTACTCAATTCCCGGATATCCTGGGGTGTTCTGATTCCCGCCACCACATCTTCACCCTGGGCATTTATGAGATACTCTCCAAAAAGCTTGTTTTCGCCGGTCGACGGATTTCTTGTGAAACAGACCCCGGTTGCACAATCCTCACCCATATTGCCGTAAACCATAGCCTGTACGTTCACGGCTGTTCCCAAAATTCCGGTAATATGGTTAATTCTGCGATACTTTACGGCGCGGTCACTGTCCCACGATTCAAATACGGCATTGATGGCATTTTCGAGCTGCTCGTATGGATCATTCGGAAACATAAATCCGGTACTTTTCCTGTAGACGGCCTTGTAACGGTCAACAAGCTCCTTCAGGTCATCAGTTGAAAGTTGGGTATCCAGCTCCACTCCCTTTTTGGATTTGAGCTGTTCAATAGCTTTTTCAAATTTTTCATGATCGATTCCCATCACTACGTTACCGAACATATCGATAAACCTTCTGTAGCTGTCATAAGCAAACCTTTCATTGTTGGTGTGCCTTGCGAGGGCTTCAACCGTATGGTCATTCAGGCCGAGGTTCAAAACCGTATCCATCATGCCGGGCATGGATACGGCAGCACCGGATCGAACCGAGACAAGAAGCGGATGCTCGGAATCGCCAAAACGGGTATCCATTGCTTTTTCAATAAATTTGATGCCGTTTTTTACCTCGTTTTTCAATCCATCCGGCCATTTTGATTGATGTGTTGAGTAGTAGTGACAGGCTTCGGATGAAATTGTAAACCCGGCCGGAACAGGCAAGCCGATTGAAGACATTTCGGCAAGATTGGCTCCCTTGCCTCCGAGAAGCTGTTTCATCGAGCGATCACCTTCGGCTGTGCCGTTACCGAATGTATATACGTTTTTAGTTTTTGTCTTTGTTGCCATAATAATCTCCGTTAGTGAGCAATTTGGATTTATTTATTCTACGTACAGAACACCATTTTCTGATTGATTTATGATTATAAATACCTCTGTTGGCACGATGGCTTCGTTATTTTCAAATCCGGCCATATTGTGATTACAGAGTCTTATATCTTTTATTAAGCAGAAGTTTAACACTATTATGTAATGAAAGTGTGAATTTTTATCGGTTTTTCAAAAATATTGAAATCCGGAACGAGACCACACTTCAGGGAAGCCGGCGCCTGGCCCTCGAAAAAAAATACGAATCCACAGGCGTTCTTAATTTTGTATCAGCGCGAAACACGGGCGGCGGCTTTTTGAAAGGCAATGTCATCGATTATGTTATAAAATACATATCAAACTGTTACACACAGGTTAATATTATCGTTGTTTAAAAAACGTTTAATAAGTAAATCAGATTGAACTTTGATTTCTGGCCAGTCTCTTTGTTGCGTATCACAATATTATTGAAAAGATGTTTCAGGAGACTATAAAATGACCAAGATTTCTATTGAATCCATTAAAATCAGAAAATCATGAAATTTCAAAACTTGAAAATTATTTTAGCCTCGGCAATACTGATCCTCGCGGGCTGCAGTACTACAACCAAAATGACTATCGAATCCGATTACGACCGGGAAGCCACATTCAGTGATCTTCTGACGTACAGTTGGATCGAAAGCGGTGACCCGTACGAAGACAGGGGGGCACTTGGTTTTGATAGCGATATAATGGCGCGGCGTATCCAAAGGATGGTTCATGCAGAGATGGACAGCCTCGGTTTCTTGCGCAAAGAGTCATACGAGATAACAAGTTCGGATCTTCCGGATTTTGAAGTTTCTTACCGGATGCTTGCAAGCGAGGAGGTTGAACACGTGAGAAGCACGTATCCGGTAGGCCACCATTCATCTCACGGCCGTCACGGCGGGCATGGCAGACATGGCGGGCACGGAGGACATGGCGGGTACGGCGGCTCGGTTACTTCCAGCTATCCTGTAAATGTGGTGCAGTGTGTGCTCATGCTGGACGTGTGGGACTATGAAACCGGGCAGCTCGTATGGCGCGGATGGGCCACCTGGCAAATGAGCGAACATCCAGATTCGCAGGAGGTAAGCCAACACCTGGAACGGGCAGTAGTTGAAATCCTGAAGGAATTTCCGGCAAACAGAAATCAGAGCCTGAGTCACCTGAATTGATTTGTTAATAGGCAAAACCCCACAGGAAGGCAAAGACATAGCCACAAGCCTGATGTCGCTTGATAGCTTGTTTTCTTTCCTCGTATTCGTTCATCGGTTTTTAGATGAAAACTACGAGAAAATCACGATGTCAAAGAACTTTTGTTCACTAAAAGTGTAAACAATGTTATGCTACAGAATCTGTAAACTATGTCATGCAATTTATCAAATAGGTATCAGGTAAAAAACCATCTGACTATGCGGGATGCATCTCAAAAACAAAAGCTCGTGAATTGTTGCAACATGTTGAAAACAGTCGTAAAGAATGGGAAAGAGATATCTGATCGATTCCAATATTTTAATTGATTTCAGCGGCAAACTTCTACCTGAAAAATCCCTCGGGGCAGTTTCATCCATTATTGACGATGAATTCAATATCTCTGATTTTAAAGAGATACCGAAGCTGAACTCGGAAAATCCTTGGCAGTGGTAAAACAGGTGATTTGAAGTAATCCGCATTTGTATCGCCGCCCGTCAGCCGGTTCGAGCCCGAGGCATAGCTGTAGCCGTAGGTGTTTGCCGAGCCTG
>CAYPZI010000144.1:0-6995 GCA_964415185.1 uncultured Balneolaceae bacterium
TTGCTGACATCAAGTCCGTTTTGAAGCGTGGAGTGGTCTTTTGTTCCAAGAGCAACAATATCTGTAACTATACCTGAAGCAATATCGATGATGGCCACGGCATTATTTTCCTGGAGAGTTACCCACGCTGTAACTCCATCAGATCCAAAAGTCAGAAATTCAGGTTCAAGATCCTGACTTACTGTTGCATTTCCAGCCTTGTATAGTGTCCAAAAAGACGGATTTGCAGTGATATCGGTACCTTCATCAAAAGTTCCGTCATCATTCAGATCGACATCAAACTCTGTTGTAAATATAAGCGTGTTGCCTTCGATAGATGCAACCTGGTAGGGCCTGGCTGCGTCTGTGTCATCATCGGTATTATCCGAGTCAATTGTAATCCAGTCCCCGGTCACAATTCCCGTAACATCTGTTACTGAAACGCTATCCGGGTTGTTGTCATCAATACCAAAGAATGCAGTTACTTCAAAAGGTGTAGCACCACCAAAAATGCGAACTCCTTCTGATAACAAAGTCTCTTTTTGAGAATCAAAGTCGTTAAAATTAACTTGCTGTGCTGATTGCGTTCCAACATTTATAATTGTGACGCTTCCTTCGGGGTCGACTGAATAATCATCTGCCGGTTCACCTTCATTGGCAACTACCACTGTTGTGCCATCAGGTGAGAACTTGACTGCGTCCGGCAGGGCACCGGCCGGAACTTCGAACTGAAAATTTCCGTCAGTATCGTAAAAAGCAACGACGCCATTATCGACAGAGGGATCAGCTTCTACAGCAACTGCTACCAAACCGTCAAATACATCTACACTATTGACGCCGCTAACCGAGATCGAAACATCGGAAGTGACATCAATTGAACCGGTTTTAACCGGGAGAAAAGGATCACTGTAGTCAACAATGTCGACTACACCGTCGTTAGAATTGATAACAAATAATTGTCTGGAAGGCGAGTCGAAAGCAATTATTTCAGCAGCACCTTCATCGAAGATTCCGCTTTGGTAATTACTTATAAGTTTCAGATTAATTTCAGGTGATTCCTGTGCGAAAAGTACTGTCGAAGAGAAGAGTAAACTAATCCCCAACAACCATAGTATACGGTAATTCATAAGAGTAGTATTTGGTTAGTATTCTTGTTTGAATACCATAGATATACTGACTTTTAATTATGATTATATTACCGCTGGATTATTGAAAGGTTAGAATTTTATTACAGATATTATTAATGAGTTAAGCTATTAATTTCTTGTTAAATTTTTGATATCAATACCCCGCTGCCTGGCCATCCACTCTGGATTCGGATGCTCCGAAATAGACGCCTTTATCGTGGTCTTTCATGATACCCTGGTACCGGCCGAAAAATGAGCCGCCGACTTGAACATCATGGCCGCGAGCGCGAAGGGCTTTCACTACTTTAAAATCGATGCCTGATTCAATGTAAACCTGGCCAGTTCCATCGAGTGTTTCGGAGAGTCCGTCGGTTGGCTGTGATGAACCCGAATGATCCCATCGCAACGCATCCCCGGCTTCCTGGATGTTCATGCCGAAATCAATGACATTTGTAAGGATACTCACATGCCCGATAGGCTGATATGCGCCTCCCATGTTCCCGAAGCTGAACCACGGTTTTCCATCCTTCATTGCAAAACCGGGAATGATGGTGTGAAACGGCCTTTTGCCCGGCTCGTAAACATTCGGATGTTGGGGATCCATGGAAAAAAGTTCGCCCCGGTTTTGGAAACTGAACCCTAGCCCGGGAACCACAAAGCCGGTTCCCATACCCCGGAAGTTGCTTTGAATCAGGGAAACCATGTTTCCTTCACTGTCGGCCGTGGTCAGGTAGATCGTATCCCCGTCTTCAAGTACATCAACTCCGGTTGAAAGGTCGCGAAGGGCACGCTCGCCAATCAGCTCTCTCCGTTCGGCTGCGTACTCTTTTGAGAGTAAAGTTTCATAAGGCACATCCTGAAAATCGGAATCTGCATAGTGCTTTGCCCTGTCCTCAAATGCCAGTTTTTTGGCTTCAATCAAAAGGTGAAGTGTTTCTTCGGTAGCAAAGCCTGTTTCTGATAAATCAAACCCTTCGAGTATATTCAGCATCTGTAGCACGGCGGTGCCCTGCAGGTTGCCGCCGATCTGGTACACGTCATACCCGCGATAATTGGTGGTGACGGGTTCTACCCATTCCGATTGATGCAAATCAAAATCCTCATATCGGAGATACCCGCCATGCTCTCTCATATATGCATCAATTTTTTCGGTTATTTCACCCCTGTAAAATGCATCACGCCCGTTTTCGGCGATCTGCCGCAGTGTATTGGCAAGATCCGGGTTTTTAAAAATTTCACCTTTTTCGGGCCCTCTGCCATCAATTGTAAATGTCTCCTCAAAACCACCCGGCTGGTTTTTCAGAAAACGGGCACTTCTTCTCCATGATGCAGAGATTGCCTCGCTTACAGGAAAACCTTCTTCGGCGTAATGAATTGCACCCGAGAGGATTTTCTCCATCGAGACGCTTCCAAATCGTTCATGAAGTTCAAACCAGCCGTCAACTGCGCCCGGTACAGATACCGAATGGATGCTGAAGGGAGGTATGGACTCCACGCCGAGTTCATCAAGCTCCCGTTGTAATTTTTCAAAAGAAAGGCCCCGCGGTGAGCGCCCGCTTGCATTTAATGCATAAAGCTGTCCGCTTTCCTCATGCCAGATAATGGCAAAAAGGTCACCGCCAACTCCGTTGCCGGTTGGTTCCATCAGGCCAATGGCGGCGTTTGCAGCAATGGCCGCATCAATTGCATTGCCGCCGTTTTTCAGGATATCGAGGCCCACCTGGGTTGCCAGGGGCTGGCTTGTAGCGACCATACCGTTTTTTGCAATTACCTCTGATCGTGTCTGAATCAGGGAACCGGCTTCCCGGTCAATTTGTGCATGTGAGAAATTAAATGTGATCATAAAAAATATAGGTATGGAAAGAAAAAAAATAAGAATGGATTTCGACATGTTAAGAGAGATTGAATTGAATGCGTTAAATATAAGAATTACACCTAATTTTATTTTATACATATTTGAATTGCTTTAAGGTACTTCATAATATGCATAGCTTCATTATTCAGTTTAAAAATATCAATTGACTGATAATAGTAAAAAAATTGTTTTATACACGGTAAGCAGGAACTTTTTTAAAATAGTAAAATAAATGGCTCTTCGGTTAAGGTACAATGAAGATTTTTCAAAAGGGATCAAGCGCCTGATCATAAATGAGTGCAAAACAGCTTTGGAATTTTTAAGAGTTTGTGAAGATGAAAATTCCCGGCATAAAGCTGTTCATGAAACCCGGAAATCTTTTAAAAAGATAAGGGCATGCTTGCGTTTAATAAGGGATCAAATAGATTTTTACAAGACAGAAAACAGATGGTTTCGCGATCAGGGAAGGAAAATATCCGGTATAAGAGATTCAACAGCAAATTTGGAGGCATTGGAATTATTGAGAGGCCAATATGATACGTATTTGAAGTCTGTTACATTCCGACAATTTGAAAATGAATTGCGGGTATACCGAAAGCAACTGGCTAATCAAATTTTTCATAAAGAAAACAGACTATCGGAGATTCGGCGAGATATTGAATGCAAAGTGGATGAAGTAGCCGGCTGGGATTTTGGTATTAACACATTTCATGGAATTGAATCCGGTTTAAGGAGAACATACAAAAGAGGGTATAAGGGAATTAAAAGAGCTGAGAATAGTGAGAGCATCGAAGACTTTCATGAATGGCGCAAAAGGGTAAAATATATTCGCTATCAAATAGATGTCTTAAATCGGATCAGGCCCAAAATAATGGCTTCTCTTGAAGATGAACTTCATGATATCACCGATCTGACGGGAACCATGCACGATTTACATAACCTTCAGGTGATAGCCCGGAGGCTTGATCAGCCATTCTCAAATCAAAACGAAAAAATTCTGTTTCATGCTTTGGCAGAAAAGTATCAACAACTAATGTTGAAGCACGCATTAGTAAAAGGCAGAAAATTTTATAAAAATTCACCGGAAGAGTTTTGCTCACAATTAGAAGTTTATTGGAATATGCATGAGAAGGAGGTAAAGGATGATCATTTACCTCCCCTCAAAAATTTACAGTTCTGATAAAATCCGAAGTTTACATATTTATCATGCCTCAGGCAGGATTAAATCATGTACAAATCAGTTACTTAATTTTTGAGTTCAAAACCAGCTTCAAGAGCACGTTCAATGCGTTCAGTTGACTCCATTAAATGAGCTTTGGTGTAGCTGTTAAATTCTGCAGTTGGGGGAGCCAATCTTTTTTCCAAGCGTTCTTTGAGGTCATTTAATAGCATTCGAGCTGTAGAGCGTGCATCCGCGGGCATGCCGTCCGGCGCATCCGTAATGATTTTTATCATTAGATTTAGATGACTCCGCTGCAAGTCACGTCTGTTGCTTGTGATATTCCTTCCCGGTGCCACAAGAACCTCCGACCAGATTTCATCTTTTAGCCTGTTCATCAGTTCGGGAATCGTAACCGTATTTTCTTCACCGAATTTTACTTCCGTATCACGAATTCGAGCAAGGCGGGTATCGTCAAGCAGTTGATTTAACAAGCTTGTTTGAACTCCGAGAAGCGTAGAGTGCAGCGGGTAATCGACCCGGCCGTTGTAGGTATTGTTATTACCCCAGTGGCTCCACCGGTTGGCTCCGAATTGTTGGAAAACGCCATCGGGAAGCCGGAATGCATCTTCAGCAAAGGCGTAACCGGCAATCAGGTCCAAAGCTTCTTTTTGTTTTTCATAGGAAACCGGTTCAAAAGGCATCCTGCCATCTTTATCACCCACGTGATCCCTGTACTGGTACTGCCCCCCAATGTATTTGACAGCAGGCGCCAAAACACGGACATATTGGGAAAACATATTTTGAAAGAGATCGGTCAGTTCGTAGTAGGGCATATTATCTTCAAGGGCAATTTTTGGCAGTTGCGGAATCATCTCCCTGATCAGTTCGGCCCGCTCTTTACCCCAGGCAAGAGGATCCGAACTGAGATCGAATACATTGATAGTCGGGTCGACGGCACCTGAACCTCGTGCATCTTCATCTGTTCCATACGCATGGCCGGGCTGTGCCGAAAGCCTTGCGATCTCTTCAGCCTTACCGGCATCGGGCGTGTAACCGTAACTGATGGCCCAGCGGTCGTATGAGCCCACTCCCGGATTGTAAATATGATGTTCATCAGGTGATTCGGGAGCGATGTTGGGTGAGGGATACTCCATCACGGAACTGAATATACCGTTCCGTTTTGCCCATGAATTGTCATAAAGCTTTTCAGGTGGTGTGTCTGCCGATGACCTGAAATTATGCCTCAATCCAAGTGTATGCCCCACTTCATGCATAGTTACCCATCTTACCGCTTCATCGAGGTATTCATCGGGAACGGGATCTCCGGCGCCGATCGTGCCGTTTGCCATCAGAACCCCCCGAAGCAGGTTACCCTGGGCAGCAAATTCGTTGTAAAAACTTTCGGTTTTGATGCCAAGCTTCATCAGCTCCATCTCTTCTTCACTTACATTGAAGATCTCATCTATAGCTGTTTTGGGATCTACCATATTTCTGAAAGTAGACTTAAAACCGAGGATCATATTGGCTTCAAAAAGCATATCGGCATCCAGGATCTCACCGGTTCTCGGATCAACAATCGAAGGGCCAATGGCGCTGTATCCGGGCTGGTCCGACATGTTCCAACGCAGGGTGGCATAGCGGATATCTTCTGCATCAGCATCATCAGGCAGAATTTTTGCCTGTATGCCGTTTCTGAAACCGGCTGCTTCAAATGCATCGACCCACGCGTTAACGCCTTCTATCATCGGTTCTCGGTAGCGTTCGGGCACGGAGTGGTCGATGTAATAAACAATCGGCTCTTTGGGGTCGCATAGCCCGTCACTTCCAACCGGCCCGTCACACTCCAGGCGCCATTTGTTTACGTGCCTTTTGAAAAACGTTTTGTCTTCTTCGCTGAAATCCTTGTGGACAGTCATGAAATAGCCGACCCGGTCATCGGCAAATCTTGGCTCAATCGGGTTTTCAGGCAGTTTTGCAAAGGTGTAATGAAGAGAAATCCCGATAAACCTTTCATCCGGCACCGTGCGTGGAGCATTTCGTTCATTATTTTTGAAAGTAAGGCGTGCCTGGACATTTGAATTTTCGGGAAAGGATTTAACCGTTTCGAGGTAACTTCTGCTTTTGTCAAACGAAACCCGTCCCGGCTGGCCCGGACGGCTTGAAACAGCCGATGCAATACGGTTACTGATGTTTGAAAGATCACCTACAAACCAGTCATAAACGCTCACAAGCATCACGCTGTCTTTATTGGTGGCTTCAATTTTACCCGTCTCAAGAACAGATTCACCATACGTATTGTCGTATGAAATTTTACGGGCTTCATCACTGCCTGACTTGTAACGTTGAGGCTTATGAACCAGGAAAATTTTGTTTTCATGTTTTTGCAGGCTGATAATATCAGGCTCAAAAATACTCAGCATGGTTCCGCCGTATAGCCCGGATGCCCCGATACCGCGTGCAATCTGGTAACTGACAAGGAAATCTTCTCCAAGCCTTTCGGGAGTCAAAGCCATGTAGAGCTTGTCATCCTTGTGATAGAAGTCAAAAAAGCCCTTGATATGAGTGGCATCCTTTATCAGTTTGTCAAATGAATTGCCGTTTTCTTCCTGTTTTTGGTCATTTTCTGATGATTTTTTCTTTTGAGCTTCTGCTGCCGTTACCGGTATCAACAGAAATGAGAAAAGAATAATGACTGCTCTGTACATAAGCACCCCTTTTTTTGGATTTTATATTGCTGATTGTTGCAATATATTAAGGATTGATGATTACTTACGTTTGTAAGGTGTAAAAAGTTTTAAAGGAAGGATGGATAATTTAATGAGCCCTGAGGGTTTCACGCAGAGGGCGCGATGTTGTGGCCTTTGCTAATCTT
>CAYPZI010000145.1:0-6948 GCA_964415185.1 uncultured Balneolaceae bacterium
CTAAACTTTAAAACCGGAATGATGAGCAAGCGGAAATTTATACCACCCATTCATCCGGGCGAGATTTTGGAAGAGGAATTCCTGATCCCGCTCGGTCTATCCCAAAGGGCATTTGCCCGCAGTATTGATGTGCCGCCCAACCGGGTGAACGACATCGTACGCGGCAAGCGGACGATCACCGGTGATACAGCCATCCGGATGTCGTTGGCACTGGGTACCAGCCCGGAAATGTGGTTGCGCCTTCAGGCCCGTTACGAACTGGAAAAAGCACAAGATGAGATCGGTCCGGAGCTGGCGAAAAAAATTAAACCGGTGATATAGTTGAAATATTAGCGATCATTTGAAGTTTATGTCGCGATGCTCCAAATGACAGCTACTAAATTTTATCAGTTTTTAATGGCCGAGATTAAATCCTACTTGATTAGCATCATTTTTTTTGTTTCAGTAAATGTACCGGCCTGAATACGATAGATGTAAATACCACTTGATAAATAAGATGCATTTAACTGTACCGTATGAAATCCGGCTTGTTTTGTTTCATTAACTAATACCTGAACCTTTTGGCCAAGCAGGTTAAAAAGCTCAACTTGAACATTTGATTGAGAGGGTATTCCATAACGGATTGTGGTGGTTGGATTGAACGGATTCGGATAGTTCTGGTCAATACTAAATTCAGCGGGAATTTCAAGTTGATCCTCCAGGCTCACAGCCTGTCCAAAAGTGATTTCCAGTTGTAATCGTGGGCTGTTTCCCTGTACGGGTAGTGATAGAAATTCTATCGGATCAGCTAATTTTGCTGTTGATTTATTCTGCTGATTGCTTTCAAAGTTGAAAATATATTCATTTTCACTTCTCATATCTATTCTGAAATCATTTGAAAGATCAACCAGTTCGATATCCCAGTCATCAGGGAAATGCTCTAAATTCCACGTTGATGTAAAAGACCCAGAGAAAGTAGATTCGATAATAAGCGGCACAGTTTTCTCAATGCTAAGGGTATGTGGCAAATTATTGATGGCGAGGGGCCGTTCTTCAGGCGACTTGCTGTAAAAGATCATTCGATTAGACGATAGTGGGCTGAGTTTAAAGGCATCAAACGGATCGATTTCATCAGATGCGTCTTTCCTAAACAAAAAGAAGGCCTGGTCTTCAAAATCTCCTGATGAAAGTGTCATGGACATTGTTATCATTTCATCAGAATTGCCTTCAGCTGATGTTTCTTCATTCATGATGGCATTTTCGGTTACAATTAGTTCCGCATCGGAATCTGTAGCTTGCGTAAAAAATCCCTGAAGCGGGTCTATGATATTTATGTCATCACCAATTCCACCGGCTCGTTGCAGATAGGCGCCGTTACCGTTATTTGCTGAGGGATCCCACACATAGAGGGCTTCACTAACATTTGTTTTTGTCCAGGCATCGGCCCGATCCCAATCGATGGGTTCGTTGTATGGATTGGAAATAAAATTGAAACCACTGAGCTGAGACGCTGTATTTTGGGTATAGCTCAGGCCAAATTCAAAATTTCCCGATGTAGAGGTTTCTCCGGGATTGAATGTTTTTGGAAATCCACCGTCTATTTCAGGTGTGTTGGGATCGTCATCTTCAAACAAAAAAGCCATAAAACCCACACCCACTTCAATTTCCTCTGAGAGATCAAACTGAGCTGTAAATTCAGCTTCTTGTTCATTCCAGGTAAAGATGTTAGGTATTCCGTCCGGGTCGGATGAGTTTAGTGCACCCTGAGTCCAAACATCGGAGAGGAACGAGGCATAGGTTTGCCCTTCACTATAGGAACTTAGAAATTGCCATTGACCCAATCCGCCAAATTCATCAAAAAGATCAGATACAGGCGGGCTAACCTGGCTGTCGGAACGGAACAGAAATACTCTTCCCATTGTTGATCCCGGATTATCCGGCATATAGTAAGGTGCACCAATAATTAGTTCATCAATGTCATCATTTCCCATTCGGCCGGCTGCCAAACTTTGGCCAAAGCCGGAAATACGTTCAAAAGAGAGCGGAGTACTAACCGCCAAATCAGTACGGATATCTTCCGTGCCAAGGCCAAAGTCGAAGGAGTAGGACCTTGCAACTTCAAACTCTTCATCATCATCGCTGAAATCAAACAGGTTAAATGTGTGATCTTTATCACTGAGTTGCACCTCAGTCTGTCCAAAATCTCCACTAAATACGAAGTCGTTCCGGCTGCTGTTTTCGCGGAGTTTAGCGCCTAACATACTGCGGCCGGCATCAGAAAAGCTTACTTCGCTATCAACTTCATCTAAAACAGTACCTCTTGTCAATTGGTCAGCATTAAAAACGTGGATAGCTGATCTTGCGACAGATGTATTCTTCCCTCCCCAACTAATTTGTACACCCGGGTTTATTCCGGGAGATCCGGGACCCTCACAAACCTTGTTTACAATCAAATCAATCATTATGAAAAAATCTACAATGGTGGATCTGGGCATAGCTTCAGAAATAAACCAGGATGCTTGTCCATCCCCGTTAAAATCATCAATCAGTGTCCGGCTGAAGGGTGCATAACGCCAACTTAGAAATCCATTCCTGAAATCTCTACGGAATTGGCCGTTAATGATGACATCTGAAGCATCATTTAAAACATTACCACCGCTGATAAAGGGGCCATATTTAAGGAACGCTTTTCCGGGATTACTCTCTTCAACAAGACGATCATAAAAATCTACATCCAGCGGATTATCTTGCCGGCTAACACATTCAAATCTTCTCGAAAATTGAGGGTCCTCAATAATCTCACCTCCGGCAATAACTGCCAAATCAACAATTCCGTCTCCGTCCACGTCACCGGTGTCGATCCATTTACCAAGCCGGCTGCCAGGTTCATTTGTTGTTAACCGTAAGTGATCATTGGCAAATCCATCGATAAATCCCTCCCATATTGCAACCAATCCGGTTTTTTGCCCGCCGACAGAAGCTTCAGGAAAACCAACAATAATGTCGGGGTTTCCATTATTGGTGATATCATCCGCTATTATTCGCTCTGGGTAGGTTTCACCTGCATCGGAGGAACGCAGTGCTGTTGCACTTGCTTCACTTAATCCGGAAAACCCTGTATTGCCATCGAAATCAAAAATATAAACGCCACCCGCATTTACAAGGGTTTCACTTACAAGCCCACCTACAAGAAGTTCATCCTGTCCGTCACTATTCAGATCGGCTGCATGCAGCATTCCATTTCCACCGCCAAATGAAACCGAACTGGATGGAATTGTGGCAATTTTTACGTCTGCAGCTACTGAAAGATCCACAGCCTGATTATTGGCGAATGAATTTGCATTGAATAAAACAAAAATGGTATCCACTTCAAGGTCTGTAATAAAATCTTCGGCAAGTGCAGTGTAAAAATCCGGATCGTTTATATCTTTGATTGCCTGAAGTCTCTTGAGGCCTGCTACAGCCAGGTCATCAAACCCATCTCCGTTAAAATCACCCATTGCCACCGAATGGCCGAGATGCTCAACTGTAGGATGAACAAATTGGAGAGTCTCTATAGGATTATCAACTGCTTTCATCACTTCCAGCTCAATGTAACCGGAGTTTTCAGCCGGATCATTTACAAAGCGTTTTAAAAATGTGAATCCGGCAGGTGCACGGATGGTTCTGAAATCTCCGGATGCTGTGGTATACTCCATGATGCGAAATGTTTGTCCCACCTCGGGTGTAAACCCATTTGCAAGTTTCACATCAAGTATTCCATCCAGTTCAACTCTGCTTGAGGAGCTCAAAAGATCATGGGCTTCCCCGGCTGTAGTTCCCCCCAATTCTATTTCGAGTACAGCACCTGCTGATGAAGAGTAAAGGCCCGACCAGTTAAATTGCCCCAGGGGTAGACCGGGTGCGATAGTTCCGAAATTATCAAACGTTGCCGGAAGATCTCCGGCCACTGATCCACCTACATGTACAGATCCGCTTCCTTCAATTCGCCCGCCATCCAGATTTACTACATTTGTTTTAAAGCCACCCAGACCTGCCACTAAATTCAACTGCTTTTCAAGACGTAAAACACCAAAATTCAACCATGATAGTCGACGAAGCGAAAGATTTGAAGCTGAGGATTGCAAATGAAAGAGTCCGTGATTTTCAAGTCGTCTCTCAACCTGAATATCACCACCTGCACTAAATCCATTTAGCAAAGATCCGGTTGCAACAAATGTACCATGGTTAATAATATAGGCATCCGGGTTCATAACGAATGTACCGCCTTCCCACTCGGTATTGCCGAGAAGAGTTAGAGTATTATCGGGTCCCAAAGTTTTTGTTGAGGCTGTATTTAAACCTTCAATGCTAAGTAAGAGGTTTGCAGTTTCCTCCAATACAAAATCTGTTCGAATGATACCCGCTCTCCAGTCCATTTCATTGATTACAGAGATAGAGCCGTCCCCATTTACTGTGCCCCCGAATAAGTCAAAGCGTTCAGCAACGAACTCAACTCCATCACCCAGCGATATAGTAGTATTACTTCTCTTATTGAGGAAAGGTAATGTTATAACAGGAGCACGGTTAATGATAAATTGCTGGGTAGTCCCTGAACCGACTATCTCCAATTCAGACCCGAAACTGATAAGGTTCATTTCAGAGCTGAATGTGACAACACCTCCATTGAACAATGTTTTGCCGGTATTGCTGTCAAGATTATAGGTGCCCTTTAAAACAGGTGATCCACTGCCAAATTCCACGGTTCCGCCCCCGGAAAAGTTCGCATCATCCAGGTTGTGAGATCCGCCATTGAAATTTAAAAGCCCGCCCTCCTCAACAATGAATTCCCCGTCTGATTCACTGCCGCTGTTCAGGGTTACCGTACTTCCGATGATGGTTTCTCCTGAGTTGATGAGTTTTGCCCTTAACGAGGCACCGGAACTGAATTTCAGGGTTCCATTATTGATAAACCGGGGAGTTTCGACAATGGTACCCGTTGTGCGAATTCTGCCCGAACCATTTTTTTCAAAAAAGCCGTTATTTACGATCTCGGAATCACTGGAAAATATGATATCTGCTATCTCCCACGTTGTCGTTCCGTTCAGCACAAGACGTCCGTTACTTCGCAGCCACTTTGAGCTAGTTAGACTGTTACCAGCTATTCGGGCGATTGCCCCCTCAAGCACAATAACTTCAAGGTCTATATCACCGAAAACCCATTCTAGGGAGTCCTGTACTACGACCGATCCAATACCAGTCAGTTTCGTACCATGCTCAACCATATCATTGACTTCCATTTGAGCATTATTCTCGAATTCGAGGGTATTATTGCTGAACCTGGCTTTTAAATATTTAATTTCAATATTCTCATTTACGATGATCGTTAAACCGCCACTCACGGACGGTATTTCAACGGAGTCTGATGCCACAGGAACTCCAACAGGTGACCAGTTATCAGGGTCCGTCCAGGTGCTGCCATCACCGCCGCCACTCCAGGTTTTATTTTGGGCGTTTGAAGATTGATTTATAAATAAACCAAAGGTTAAAAAAATAAAGAAGGGAACGAAAAAAATTTGATGTCTCATGATATTAGAAATATTTAGTTATTAAATGGCGTTTTATTTTTTTTGTGTGTATCAGAATAAATATTGAATCAGTGATTCAAATACCCCATGTTTTGGTTCAATTGGTTAATAGATTTTTTAGAGAGGCATAGAGATTACCTGTCTATTTTATTAAGCGTATTTTTATTTGAATTGTATCAAAAAAAATTGGGAAGGTTGTTAAAAAACCAAGAAATGCACATATGTGATGATATACTAACCCGCATTTCGCTTTGCGTGCAAAAAATGAGCTCACAAAAAAAACATTAATCGAACTTGCCGAAAAAGGTTGTTTGCGGGCAGTAAGGCCGGATTTTGAGTATCAGTGGCACACTACATATTTTTTGATGGTATTCTGAGTGTGCCTGCAAGCGGTGCCCGTATAATTTTGCTGATTCTTTACCCATGAACTCCAATGGAATACGACTTTATGCGCGTGGAACTTGCGTTTAAAAATTCCTCCCGGTAACCGGTTGGGGCAATTGAGTGGCAAATGGGCTGGGCAGTGGAGTATTCGTAATAAGTACCCTTAACTCACCAACTCAACAACTCACGAAATTCATCACTAATTCTCCGGCCTTGTATACAGAATCTCGTCGCTTGAATAACTGTCGCCGAAATTTTGAACCAGGGCCGCTACCTGGCGAAGAGCCGATACAACCTGTTCCCTGCTCAGTGGTGACAGCGGATGTATGAAAACGGCATACAATACATCGTCGCTGGTAGCATACCGTGCATCGAGAGCAGTATGAAAATTGGCGTCCAGAACGGCATTTAATTGATTCCCGGTCATATCTTCTTTTTTGATGATGGGTGCTATGATGCGCATCCGGTCATAATGTGTGTCTGAGAATAGGGCCATGACTATTTCCTCATAAACAAACTGAACGGCATTGTCGCTCCCTTCAGGATGATTGGCTTCTTCCCAGATAATTCTTACCAGCTTTTCCTGTGTCATGTTAATATGATCAAGTGTATCGGTTTGAGCAGTGGCCGTATAACTGAGAAAAGGCATCGAAATAAACAATAGACACGCCGTAGTATAGAGCTTCATAATTTGCTGAACCTGTTGTAAAAAAAATATGCCTTTATATTGATCAAATTTTATTTAAAAAGCCACCAGGATGAGGAATTAAAAGATAAAATATCTGTAAAGAAGAGGTTGTAAGGGATTGGGTGTGTTTGTGATTTGGTGATTTGGTGATTTTTTATTCAGATGTATGATGTTTTTTAAAACGGTCTTCTCAGGCTTATGGATCAGTTCCTCAATATAGTACGGCGTATTATGAAGAAAAAAGGGTGGGAGATGATAATATTAATTAAGATAAAGTTATTTCCAGTTTCTCTTTCCACCTTTGCCAATTAGGCATTTTGGAATTTAGAA
>CAYPZI010000146.1:0-6914 GCA_964415185.1 uncultured Balneolaceae bacterium
ATCCGATCAACTACAATGATTCCGATGATGAGGGAAATCCTGTTGGACTCGAAACAACCTGGACAACATCAGACCAAAATGTGGATGACGGATTTTTCAGGGTACGTTTACAACATCAGCCCGATATTAAATCATCCTCAACGACCGTTAATGACGGGGATACAGATATCGACATCACCTTTACTCTCGTAATTCAGTAATTCAAGTGATTCGAATTATAAAAGCCCGGCTTTCATAATATGCCGGGCTTTTTTTATATCCTGAAAAAAAACCTTTTCACCCATTAAGTGCCCTTTAAGAGTATTCTATCTGGTTGATTGGGGGTAAAATTTATCTATGCTGCCTTATCTCTAAAAACAGGTGGCTTTGATGCGGCTTCAATTATTTTCGTTTGACAATCATCTGAAAACATATTACTCCTAACGAAGCTTCGGATTTCAGTAACAAATACCCATATAACTTTAATTAAAATTTAAATTTGATTAAGTTATAATTTTAAAATTTTATTCAAAGTTTGACGGATTTGTGATGGCTTTCTCCTCTGATGGGTTTAATATAATTCTCACAAGACGGCAATTTATAAAAGGTTAACTACTTGATAAATATAAATGGAAATTTTACAGACTATCTATGACTGGTTTATGGGTTTGGGTGAGGAGTATGGAGTGAACCCGATCGTTTTCGGATCGATCTATGTAGGTGCGGTTCCTTTCTTTTCTCTTTCAATTGCGTGGCTGGTAAAAAATTACAGGCAGGGAAAATCGATTGTATTACCCTCGATGAGTGCTACATTTTTCTTCATCTCCGCTTACCTGTACCTGATGATTGCCGGTCAAAATGTGCCCTGGTGGGTTTACGGAGTAGTTGTCGGGCTCGTCATTTATGGTGCGTGGTCTACTTACAAAAAAGTTAAATCTCAAATAAAAGAAAAGGAAAATAAATAATGGCTAAATATGATTATGACGCTCTTGTTTTGGGTGGGGGAGCCGCCGGATTGACAGCATCAGGCATTGCCGCAAATTTTGGGGCTAAAACAATGATGGTAGAAAAGCACAGGCTCGGCGGTGACTGCACCTGGACGGGATGTGTGCCCAGCAAAACACTTCTGAAAGCTGCTTCCATTGTGCATAATATGAAAAAAGCAGCGGCACATGGCCTTACTTCAACAAAAATTGAAGTGGATCTTGCCAAGGTGATGGCACATGTTGATTCCGTCAGGCGGGAAATTTATGAAGATGCCGATGCCCCTGAAATTTTTGAAGAGATGGGTATTGATGTGGTACATGGAGAAGCTGCATTTACAGATCCCCATACTGTAAAGATAGTTAAGGAAGATGGTTCGGAGCAGGAGGTAAGTTCGAAGTATATTTACATTTGTACCGGTGCTAAAGCATTTGTGCCTCCAATTGATGGAGTTGATACAGTGGATTATCTCACAAACGAATCGTTGTTTGAGATAAATCACCTGCCTGAAAAACTGATAATTGCCGGTGCCGGCCCAATCGGAGCTGAAATGGCTCAAAGTTTTGCAAGATTGGGGTCGGAAGTTGAAGTTGCGGATATGGCACCGGGTATTCTCATGAACGATGACCCGGAGCTGACTTCCATCCTGAAAAGTAAGCTTGAAGATGAGGGTGTAAAATATCATCTGAACAGCATGGTAGAAAAAATTGAAAAATCCGGTAACGAAATTCTTGTGCACCTGTCTCAGGATAACAAAAATAAGGTGTTGAAAGGAACCGACCTTTTAATGGCAACCGGGCGCAAGGCTAATGTTGATTCGTTAAATCTTGATGCCGCTGGAGTTAACTATTCCGGCAGAGGGGTGGAAGTAGATGACAAATGCAGGACCAATGTGAGCCACATCTATGCCGTAGGCGATGTTACCGGCCGGTATCAGTTTACTCACATGAGTGAGCATATGGCAAAGGTTGCAACTACAAATTCACTGATTAAGATTCCATCAAAAATTGATAAAAAGCATGTGCCCTGGGTTACCTATACAGACCCGGAATTGGGCCATGTGGGGGCAACAGCCAAAGAGCTGGATGAGAATGGAGTTCAATACCAGGTATACCGATTTCCATTTTCAAAGATTGACCGGGCGGTGACCGATGGAAAATCAACCGGGTGGATCAAAATCTATGCAAAGAAATGGAACGGAAAAATACTGGGAGTTAACGTTCTTGGCGCTCATGCAGGTGAAATGATCTCCGAATATGCATTGGCAATGAGAAATGGCGTCACGCTGCGGAACATAGCCGATACAATCCATCCTTATCCGTCTTATGGATTGGGTGTCAGAAGAGCGGCAGACCAATGGTACATCAAAAACCAGTCGGAAACCGTAGTTAAATGGATCCAATGGATTTTCGGTTATCGTGGGATCATACCCGATTACAGTGACCCGGAAAGAATTGTTTAACCCGGATTGTTAACGAAAACAAGTTCTGATATAAAAAAAGCCGCTGATTAGCGGCTTTTTTTGAATAAATTTGGCTTAGAGCATGCAGGATTAGCCTACTCGCCTGACTTCCTGAGCACTTAGTCCTTTAGGAGTTTCTTCTACGAGGAATTCAACCTCTTCACCATCTCTCAGTCCTTCATCGTAACCGAGATTTTCTATGTTGTTGCGATGAACAAAAATGTCTTTTGATCCATCATCAGGTTCGATAAATCCGAAGCCTTTTTCAGCATCGAACCATTTTATTTTACCGTATTGCATAAATTGTACTATGTTTAGAACATCGCGTGAAAAGAGTTGAAATAATGGATTAGCTCTCGCCTCTCTTAATACCTCAATGTACTTTTTTAAACGACGTGTGTTATTAAGAATTAAATATATATTTGTTGTTTTAGCAAACAACTGTATCAAGATATTAAATAATTTGCATTTATTATAATGAATCTGTCGTTTTTTCTGATTGTATCTCTTTTAATTTGTTTACAGCCCGTTTATTTAAATTTTCATAGAGTTCTTCCGGCAAATCTCCTGTGGTATATTTCATTTTCAACCATACAATGTAAGTTGCCATAACATCTTCATGACAGTAGGTTTCAATTTTATCGAGCTCATCATTTCTGAACATTTCGAGAACTTCATTTCCTTCGCCGGTCTGTTTAAAGGGGATGTTTATCAAGTGCCCCAAATGTTTGAGCTTTGGATATGAACTGGCACCATAATTACTGAATTCATCCATCAGGTCAACGTTGGATTTACTGAATCGATACCGGATATCATAATGATTCAGCCTGAGCGGCATTTGCATATTATGTTTCATGGCCCGGTAAGTAATGAGCGGAAGGTCAAAACCACGCCCGTTATGGTGAATAAGTCCAAAATCCTTATAAGTAAGCAGAGCGTTAAATAATTCTTCAAGCCCTGTTTTTTCATCTTTTCCCGACCAGCTCACTTTTTGTAAAGGGCGCCCGTTGTTTTCAATCCATAATCCCACCCACGAAATTATTCTGTGATACATAGGCGGTAAAAATCCGCTTTTATTGTTTGCCAGCTCTTCCGAAGCTGCAACCAAAATGGCATCATCATCTGAATCGGTATCGTTCATTACATTTCGAATGAACTCAAAATCCGGTATTGTCTCAACATCAAATACAAAAAACATGGAATTATCGGCTTCGTTCTCCGGTGAGGTTTCTGTTAAATTGCTCAATGAATTCATCATCCGCAAGTTTGCATCCCAATAAAAACATTAATTTTGTAATAACCGCTTCGGTTGTCATGTCACCTGCACTCAGGGCACCAAGCCGGAGTGCCTCGCGCCCGCTTTTATATTGCTTCAGGTCCACAGCATCATAAGGAGCCTGAGATGTTATAACAAGATGAACACCCTTTTTTTTACATCGTTCTATGAATGGTAAAAGTGAAGATTTTTCTTTGATCGGAAAGTTGCCTGTTCCAAATGCTTCAACCACAATCGCTTTTGCCGCAGCCAAATCCAGGCAGTTTAGAAATTTAGGGTTCAAGCCGGGAAAAATTTTTATAAGCTGAACCGAATTGTCAAAATAAGGTTTACATACCGGGCCGGGTTTAATTTGATCGTACTCTTGAAAGATTTCAATTTCAAGGCCAATTTCTGCAAGATGGTTAAAATTCGGTGAACTGAAAGCGTCAAAATCTCCGATAGTCATTTTGGTACAGCGGTTTCCCCTGAAAAGGTGGTCGTTAAAACAGATGGCAACTTCCGGAACCGGTTTTGTAGCCAATTCAATTGAATTGATAAGATTCCGCCGGGCATCACTTCTCAGGTTGCTCATGGGGACCTGGCTGCCTGTAAGAATGACCGGCTTGCCCAGGTTTTGTAGAGCAAATGAAAGGGCTGACGCAGTGTAGGCCATGGTGTCTGTGCCATGAAGAATCACAAATCCGTCAAATTGGTGATAGCGTTCAAAAATGTATCTTGCCAATTCAGTCCAATGATGATGATTGATGTCGGAACTATCTTCAAAAAAGATTTTGCCGATCTCCAAATGTGCGAGTGAATAAAGTTCCGGAATTTCATCCCGAATCAGCTTAGCCCACTTACCCTGGTCCAGTTCAGCACCGTGTTTGCTGAGATGCATAGCTATGGTGCCGCCTGTTTGAAGTAAAAGTATTTTTTTCATATTGCATTCAAATTACAATATTATAAATTGTAATGTAATGAACTAAAGTGATAACCGTGACAGGAGTTAGCAAATGAAAGTATATCAATCTGACAAAATTCGAAATCTATGTTTACTGGGCCATGCCGGTTCCGGAAAAACAACCCTTACCGAAACCATGTTGTTCGAATCTGGCACAACGAAACGAAGAGGCAATGTAGAAGAGGGAAATACAATTTCAGATTTCAATCCTATTGAAAAAGAAAAACAGAAATCCGTATTTACATCTATCTCACATCTTGATTGGCGAGGAACCAAAATAAACCTTTTGGATACCCCGGGTACCCCCGATTACGCCGGTGAAGTAGTAGAAGCCATGCATGTTGCCGATTGCGGGCTTTTTGTACTGAACAGCGAATACGGGATCGAAGTGGGGACAGAAGCACTTTGGAAGAGAGCCGGGGACTCTAATTTACCATCTTTAATTGTTGTGAATAAACTCGATTCCAATCAGTCAAACTTTCAGAATACCATAGACATGGCCAAAGAGAGATTCGGCAGGGGAGTGGCTGTGTTGCAATTCCCCTTCAGTGAGGGTGAGGATTTTCACGCCATTATAGATGTTTTGAAGATGAAGATGTATGAGTTTCCCGCCGATGGAGGCCGCCCGGATAAGCTTCCGATCCCGGAATCTCAAAAAGCACAAGCCGAATTGCTTCATAATGAACTTGTAGAATCGGTGGCTGAAAATGATGAATCTCTTATGGATCTCTACTTTGAAAACGGGGAACTCGATGAATATCAAATGCGGGACGGCCTGAGACAGGCTATTCTAAACAGGGAGATATTCCCGCTGTTTTGCTGTTGTGCTTCCCGGAATATGGGCACGGGAAGGGTGATGGGATTTGTTGGCAATGTAGTTCCTTCCCCTGTTGAAACAAAACCTGTTCTCACAGAAAATGGTGAAGAATACTCCATATCTCAGGATGGAAAAACTGCAATTTATATTTTTAAGTCTTATTCCGAAGCACATGTGGGAGAGCTGAGTTATTTTAAGGTGATGGGTGGGACTCTCAATACCGGCCAGGATATTGAAAATAAACGCACATCGAATATTGCAAGGGTCGGTAATTTGTTTTTGCCGCACGGAGCAAAGCGTGTTGACGTAAACAGCGTTGAAGCAGGAGATATCGGGGTTACCGTAAAATTGAAAGAAGCGGAATCGGGAGACACTATTGCAGACAAGGGTCTTGCAATGAGTATTGTACGTCCTGAGTACCCGGCTTCCAATATCAGGACAGCAATTGTTCTGAAGAAAGAAGGTGATGAAGACAAGCTTGCAAATGCCTTGCACCAGTTGGAGAAAGAAGATGCTGCATTAACAGTAGAACACAGTAAAGAACTAAACCAGATAATCCTGCATGGACAGGGAGAAGAACATCTTGCCGTTTTACTGCATCAATTAACGCACCGGTTCAACCTGAATGTGGAATTTGAAACACCTAAAATTCCATACCGGGAAACCATAACCAAACCGTACCGTGCTTATTATAAACACAAAAAACAGTCGGGTGGGGCAGGACAGTTCGCCGAAGTTTACCTGCTTATCGAACCGTGGAAAGAAGGCATGGAGACACCCTCGGACATTAATGTACGCGATGTACAGGAGCATGATCTCGAGTGGGGCGGCAAACTTGTTTTCCAAAATTGCATTGTTGGCGGCGTGATTGATAACCGCTTTATGCCTGCTATTCTAAAAGGCATCATGGAAAAAATGGAAAACGGGCCTATGAGCGGATGCCGTGCCCGTGATATCCGGGTATCGGTTTATGACGGTTCCATGCACTCGGTTGACTCAAATGAAGCTGCCTTCAAAACGGCTGCTCTGATGGCATTTAAAGATGGATTTTTAAATGCCGGCCCCAAGCTTCTTGAACCGATACATGATGTGGAAATCACCGTTCCGGCCCAATTTATGGGTGATGTAATGAGTGATTTGAGTTCCCGCAGGGGACAAATCCAGGGAATGGATGCAGAAGGCTCTATCCAAAAGGTAAAAGCAAAAGTACCCCTTATCGAACTTGATCATTATTCCACCAGGCTGAAGTCGATGACTCAGGGAAGTGCAACCTATACCCGGCAGTTTTCAGAATACGCACCGGTTCCGCCTGATATTCAAAAAATCATAGTTGAAAAAACACTTCAGGCTGAGGCGGTCTGAATTAAAAGCAGTATGTAAGTAGGTAGTACGTAGAATGTAGTGTTGTGTCAATTATAATCTGTCGTAAGAAACCCGCAAAGTTTCTTTTCTG
>CAYPZI010000147.1:0-6789 GCA_964415185.1 uncultured Balneolaceae bacterium
CTCAGGTCTGTTCTTCTATGCGCTTCCCAGTATAATTCTCTTGCTCGTTCAGCCAAAATGAAGTCTAACGTTAATTCAGATGAAGTAATGTTTCCTGATTCATCACCGAATGCACGTTCTCTAACGGCATTCACGAGCTGGAGAGCCGTTCCTGTGTCTCCACCCTGGCCTCCACGCAATACGGCTTCGGCATACATCAGGTATGCATCGGCAAGTCTGAACATTGGAAAATCAATATCAGGGAATGTCGGATCTTTACCCTGTTGGCCATCCCGGGTAAGATTTTTCCACTTGGTGACAGCAAAACCCTGGGTAAACTGTCTTAAATCTTCAATTTCAAGAGCCTGGCCGTTTGTAAAAAACATCTCCCTGCTGTCTACACTTGTTTGTTCAGTTGTAAATGAATATGGAGGTGCGCCAAGTTCCAGAGTTATCAGGGAAGTACCCGGCTCGCTGATTTGTATATTGCCTCCATTGAATTCAAGAACACCATCGCCATCGTCATCACCGAAATTGAGTGCCCAGTCATCATTTGCACGGAATTTCATTTCGCCAACCGAAAGATCTGTCGTGATGGTCCAAACCTTATTGGCAACATCGTAGGTCATGTCCTGATCGGCATCCCAGCCATCGATAGTTGCATCACCGATCACACCCCATTCGGTTCGTGTAAGGGTGTAAGTCAGATTATTCAGATCCACATTAATAAGATAATAACCGGGATCTGCTGCGACAATATTTCCGCCGTTTTCTTCAAGCACGCCATCGCCTTCATTGTCTCCCCAATTTAAATCAAAACTGCGTTCGTCTGTGAATTTGAATTCAGTATTTGCAGATCCGAAATAAACATACCCTTCATATTTGTCATCACTGTTAACAGAGGCCAGCGCCGGTGCATCCTCAGGCGTCCAGTCGTTTCCATACCCGCTTGCCGCCTGGAAACTGCCCGGTACAAATATTTCGGGATAATCCTGTGCCGCATTCATTGCTGAAAAAGACGGTGCACTGCTTCCTGCCAACTGATCGATATCAATAAAGAAATTGACAAACTGTTTGGTAACGCGATGCCCGGCCCAGCCCACATCAACACCTAAATCAGCAGGTGACATGTCACCGCCGATTGCAGCATGGGTAATGAACGTTGTTCCACCAAATGTACGCGTGTTGATACCATCAAACGGAACCGGAAAAATAATTCCTTCCGAAAGATGATTATCAGCCAAAAACAGGTATTCATATTCTTCTTCAAGCTGGTACCCACCTTCGTCAATAATTTTAGAAGCAAATGTTACTGCATCGGTATACCTTTGTTCACCCGTGTAGACTTCAGAGTTCAGATATAACTTTGTAAGCAGCATCCAGGCTGCACCTCTGTCGGCCCTTCCATATTGATTCTGACGGGGTGCCGGCAAGTCATTTTCTATATCGAGTAATTCACTTTCTATGTAATCAAATAGATCTGAAGCATTGGTTTGTTCTGGTAAGAATGCACCGATTTCATCTTCTTCTGTCACAAAAGGAACATTTCCTCCATAGAGATCCAAGGCGTGCCAGTAACTCAGAGCTCTAAGAAAACGGGCTTCCGCATTAAACGCCTGGATTTCTTCTTCAGGCCTGTCTTTTGCGTTCCGGATGAACTCATTCGTGAGCGTGATCTGGAAGAAGATCCTGCTGTACATTCCAAGTACGAAATCATTGGAAGAACCCCATTGCAGTGAATTGAATTCAGGCAGACCGGGATCATTCCAGGCAACCACAGCTTCATCGGTTGGCAACTGCTGAGCAACCCATAATTGACGAACGTAATTTGAAAATCCTTCATCAATTCCCTGGACATCAGGATCTCCGGCCGGGCCTTGTTGACCTGTGAGTGACAGGCCTGCATAGAGTTTTGCAAGCACCTGGCGGAAATCGTCGGGAGTGTCAAAGACCTGAGCCGAAGTTAGAACATCTTCATCGGGCGGTGTAACATCCAGCGAGCCGGTGCACGAAACCATTGCTGCTATCATCAGGGCCAGCCCGATGAAAGGAATCGTCCATGTTTTTAGTTTTCTGTTATACATGATCATTCTCCTTTGGTTAAAATTCGTTTAGAGGTTGAAATTCAGGCCAAGAATAAAGGTCCGTGGCCTGGGAAACAGGTTGTTATCGATACCGCCAAACACTTCGGGATCCAGCCCGCTGTAATTGGTGATAATAAATGCATTTTCAACTGTAGCCGATAGTCGCACAGTACTGTCTGTGTTGAAAAGGTTTTCAAAAGTGTAACCCACATTAATATTATCCATTCTGAAGAAGGATGCATTTTCAACAAAAATATCAGAAAAAAATTGTGCGTTTCTGAACCTTGTGTCCAGGATAGAGGTCGTTGAGTTGAATATAAATCCAAGAGGCGAAACCAGCTCATTTATAAAGAACTGAGAGTCTGTGTTGTTATAAACGTAGTTCCCGACGCTGGCTCTTCCTGAGAAGGAAGCATCCCAATTTTTATACTCAAATCGTGAGGAAATGCCAACGAGTACATCGGCCTGAGGGCTTTTAAACCGGATACGGTCACTGTCGTTAATCACACCGTCACCATTTTGGTCAACGTATACACCTTCAAGCGGATTTCCATCTTCATCAAATACCTGCTCAAGTACAAAGAAGGAATTTCTCGGAAAGCCAACACTGTGTACCTGTATCGTGTTTCCAACACCACCGGCAATACCACCAACTTCAACTCCTACAAAATCGGGGCTCTGAACATTGGTTAGTTTACTGATTCGGTCGCGCGTCCATGTGGTATTTATGCTCATTTGCCAAAAGGTTTCTCTTTTGGAAATGATCCTGCCTGTAACACCGAATTCAATACCTTGTACATCAAGTGTACCGATATTTGTCAGGATTCTGTTCGTAAAGTTGGATCCTGCCGGTACCGGAATTACATTCAGAAGGTCAGACGTTTCTTTAATGAAACCTTCAATGGTACCGGTAATTCTGTTATTCAGGAACCCGTAATCCAGGCCTGCATTATAGGTTGTCGTTTCTTCCCACTTCAGATCACTGTTGAAGCCTTCGGGCCTGAGTGTGTTAACAAATTCATCGCCAAACTGCACACGTGCATTGGGTTCGCTAACCGTAAAGCGGGCAAGGAATGGAAAATTACCAACCCCGATATTCTGCTGACCGGTTTCTCCCCATCCAAGGCGAAGTTTCAGCTCTGATAAAATGTTGCTGTTTGCTAAAAATCCTTCTTCATGAATTTTCCAGGCAAGAGCAACTGAAGGAAAAAGCCCCCAACGGTTATCCCTGGAAAATCTGGATGTACCGTCCCGCCGGATTGTACCGGTTACCAGGTATTTATTCATAAAACTGTAATTCATACGTCCGAACGCTGAAACCAGGAATCGTTCGGTAGCAAAATCAACGTCCTGGTCAACCTGAAGAACGTCATCTATATTGAAATTGGTTTCCAGTGTTTCGCTTGTCTCGTAATTTCTTTCCCAGGTATAGCCCGCGGTGATATCAAATTTGCTGTTTGCATTAGGAAGTTCCTTATCATATTTCATGTAGAACTCAAGCACTTCATTTTCCCGGCTCTGATCAAATGTGCGGCGAACTCCCAGGGCTTCTGACCCGTCGTCAGCAAAAGCTGCATTAGCCGGAATTCTGAAATCACCTGTGCCTACATCGGAATAATCAAAACCAAGATTCAGATTTGCGTGAAGTCCATCAATTTTTGGCACCTGGAGATCCAGTTGAACGTTACCGATACCCCTGAAAACAACTGCGTTATCACTTGTCTGCTGTATCAATGCTACCGGGTTGGCCGGTGCAATTGTAATCGGGTTCCCCTGGGAATCCGTCCATGCAAAAAAACCGTCAAAGCGGCTGCCGGGATCACCCGGGCGTACCGGCTGAGTCGGATCAAATCTCACCGCTGAGCCGATGGCTCCCTGATTTGAGAAAAAATTATCCTCACGCACGCCTTTGAGATTAATATCCACTTTCAGCCGCTCATCAAAGAATGTCGGATTAACGGCAAGAGAGGTGGTTAGCCGGTCCAATGAAGATCGTTCCAAGATACCGTTACTGCCGGTAAAGCCAACGGAAAGACGATAAGGCAGGCTGATCTGGTCTACAGACCCGGTAACACTGATGTTGTGGTCCTGGCTTATAGAGCTGTCAAAAATCTGGTCTTGCCAATCGGTATTTTGATCACCCAGCCTATTTAGAGCGGATTCATCAAATTCTTCAGAGATTATGGTCCTTAGTTGTTCCGCAGACAAAACATCTACCTGATTGTGGTTGGTATGAAGTGACGCTTTAAAAGAGTAATTTATTCTTGTCGGTTGTCCCTTTCTGCCTTTCTTTGTGGTAATAATAATTACACCCCCTGACGCCCTGGAACCATAAATAGCTGTCGCAGATGCATCTTTAAGTACAGAGATCGATTCGATGTCATTCGGGTTGATGGAATTCAACGGATCCCTGCTGCCGGCAATTCCGTCATCACTAAGAGGAACGCCATCTATAACATAAAGAGGCGCATTGCTTGCTGATAAAGAAGATCCACCCCGTATTCTGACTACCGGCCTGCTTCCCGGAGCTCCATCGCCCGATGTTACATTCACACCTGCAATTTTACCCTGGAATAATTCCTGCGCAGATGTGACGTTTCCCTGGTTGAAATCACGTGTACTAATGAC
Source organism: uncultured Balneolaceae bacterium (assembly GCA_964415185.1). Lineage (GTDB taxonomy): Bacteria > Bacteroidota > Rhodothermia > Balneolales > Balneolaceae > CAYVBJ01. Next base: position 4,692 of record CAYPZI010000147.1, read on the forward strand.
GTTTACGGAGCCGGTATTGTCTTCTTTTTGCTGTTCCCCGTAACCGATAACCACTACATCTTCAAGGCTTTGAATATCAGGTTGAAGTTTAACGTCAATTGTGGTTCTTCCCTGTATCGGAATTTCCTGTCGCAAGAAGCCGATAAAAGTGAAAATCAATGTATCCTGCATCGAGGAAACGGTAAGTGAATACTCGCCGTCAAAATTGGTAGCTGTGCCTGTTGTTGGCTGGCCCTTCACTACAATATTAACCCCGGGCAGCGGGTCTTGTGTTTCTGCATCTATCACTGTTCCTGATACCCTGTTTTGTGACATTGACAGGGAAGAAAAGCCAAGAACAATAAAAGAGAGTGCAATTATTGTTTTAATTTGCTTCATGACTTTAAGCGTTTAAAGGTTTGAATGATACTTTTTCATCCGTATTTGATTGAAACAGGTGACACATCCCTCATTTTTCTTAAAAAGCCATCTTAATCGAAACAATCCATTTTATTCATAAAAAAACTTTGAACTGCTTGTCTGATTCAGAAGGCTTTGTGATTAACATGCAGCACCTTTTCTTTCTTAATTTGTTTTAGCTGGTATCTTTACTGTTCTATTTTTTGTTTGTCAAGTGTTGTGATTTGAAATAATGTAAGCGCTTACATTTCTTGTAATTTATAATAAGTAGAGCTATTTCGCAATAAAAATTTTACTTTTTGTTTACACTTTTTTGATTTGACAGGCAATGAGATTTAAATGAAAAAATCAGTACACTGACTAAAATGTTGTTGCGGATTTGCTAATGTCTTGAAATTGCTGCACTTTTAAACTTTTTTAAGATATTTGTAACATATTTTGTCACATTTCGTACAGAAGCATCTAAACAGGAACTGAAGATTTTATATTTATGCCAGCTAAATTAAAAAAATCCCGAACTGACAAAATGATCGCCGGCGTTTGTGGTGGTTTTGCAGAATATATAGGTTGGGATTCCACCATAGTCAGAATCATATTTTTAATTCTTGTATTTTCTTCTTTCGGAACCATGGTACTTCTCTATTTTATTTTAGCTCTCATCATGCCCGAGTAAATTTCATCTCTTTCTTGATTTCCATTGCCAGGTGTAGCATTTTCCGTAGTATTAAACTCAGCTAACAAGCTATATGCAGATTGGAATTATAGGGCCACGGAAAAGAGCACTTACGTGGGAAAAACATCTGAGAACACTTGCCACTGTCAGGGAAGTGATTATTATGCCCCGCCTGAAACAAACCGATAAAATGGATGCGTGCATTCTAATAGATGAATCGGAAGGCAGCTATGAAATCCTTGAAAAGCTGATCCGGGACGGAATTCATACCTACCTGATTTCAAAAATGCCCGAACAGGTTGAAAAGCTCGAAAAGCTTTACTATCTGCAAAAGGAAGCCGGGGTAAGAGTTCAATATACCCACTGGCCATCTCTTGCCCCTTCCACTCTTTGGTTAAAACAGCAGATTACCAAACCCGTATCCATACAGATCTTGCGGGATGATCATCGCAATGACATTTCGGATTCATCGATATCATTCAAAGACCATTGGTATGATGAACTCGGTTTTATCACAAACTGGATGGGAACCCGGTATCATAGCTTTGACCTGAATTATACAAAGCTGAAAGATAAACCGGCAGGTATTGAGTTATTCCTTCGTTTTGCTAATGGTTTATCTGCGAGTTTGTACTACAGTTGTTACAATAAAGAAAAAAATCATAGGAGAATCATCTCTGACGGTAATGTGATATTTGACTGCAATGTTTTAACTCAGGACGTGCTTGTTTACAAAAATGAAGAAGGTATTACTATAAGCAGTAAAAAATCATTTGAAGCTTCTAAAACCGCTGAATTGTCGCTTATTCATTTCATAAAGTCAATTCAACTTAAATCAGATACGCTTTTCACTACCTATACAGCTCTTGAGACTTCAAGGCTTGCCGATAAAATTGAGCGCCGGCTCAGATAATCATTTGGTATTAGTGTCGTGTCAAGAATAAAACTTCGGGTGAGACCTGACAGGTTTTGTTCGGTAATTCATCTATAATTGGCACAGTGTATTGAAACCTGTCAGGTCTTGAT
>CAYPZI010000148.1:0-6786 GCA_964415185.1 uncultured Balneolaceae bacterium
GATTTATTAACAGCGGTAGTGAAATTATTGTTCACAGCTCTACTTCGCGTCCTCTGCGCCTGCCCTGCGTTCTTCGCGTGAAACCCTCGCGGCAAGATTTTCAATAAAGATGGTTAACACTAATATTTGCTCTATTGTATTTCGCGGATTCCGCAAATTTTTAAAAAAACCATTTCATTCTTTTGCTGAAAAGCTTTATCATTCCACTGCTATGAAAACCGAAATCGTACATATCTGCTGTTGTTGCACCATGAACATGGTGTGTTGTATGTGTTTACATACATAAAGCGGCGGGTTTACGATTTTATTTCACTTTGAAAGCCCTCCGTTCACTCGCAGGGCTTTTTTCGTTTATGGGTTTTCGTTAAAAAATTGTTCTTTTAAAATTTAAAACTCTTATTGAGAAAGGCGGAGGGAACAGGCCCTGTGATGCCTTGGCAACCGTCCCGATAAATTTTCCATTGGAAATTTTGTCGGGGGACAGGTGCCACATCCTGCCCCGGTTTAGTGTGGGGAAAGATGAGAGAATGAGGTCAGTTGTTTAAACCTCTTCTGAAATCTTTCATTCCACCGGCAGGAAAGATTTCAGAAGAGGTTTTTTTTTGAATCAAAAAAAGTTAATCGAAGTAAATGAGATCCACATTTAACGACTGGTATGACCGTAAAATGAGAGCAACTGAAGAGCTCTCTCAGGAAACCGATGACATAGAAGAGCTGCTTGAAGAGATCCGGACAATTGCCGTAGTCGGAATCTCCCGTAATCAGCATAAAGACAGCTATTTTGTAGGCCGCTATCTGCAAAATGCCGGTTATAAGATCATTCCCGTAAACCCGGGTGCTGATGAAATCCTGGGTGAAAAAGCCTATCCCGACCTGAAATCCATTCCTGAAAAGGTGGATGTTGTGGATGTTTTCATCCGTCCCGATTATATCCCTCAAGTTGTAGACCAGGCTCTTGAAATCGGGCCTAAAGCCATCTGGCTTCAACTGGGTACGGGGGAGCATCCTGAACAGAAGAAAAAAGCAGAAAATGCGGGAGTGCGGCTTATTCAAAGTCGCTGTATGAAGGTGGATCATCAGTTTTTGATCCGGCCCAAAAAAGAAGCCCAGGCTTGAATCAACCCAAATGAAATCACACAACTTAACTTAACCAGGCAATGAGCACAAACGGACAACCACGTAACTATCACTTCGAAACACTGCAACTGCACGCGGGACAAGAACCAGATCCCACCACAGGGTCAAGGGCAGTTCCCATATATCAAACCACATCCTACCAGTTTGAAGATACCGAGCATGCCGCCACTCTTTTTGCATTGAAGGAGTTTGGCAATATCTATACAAGAATCATGAACCCGACCACCGATGTTTTCGAACAGCGTATGACAGCCCTCGAAGGCGGAGTGGCAGCCGTTGCAACGTCCTCGGGGCAGGCAGCTCAATTTCTGGCCATTGCCACTCTTGCACAGGCCGGCGATCATATCGTATCCACTCCGTTTCTGTACGGCGGTACCTACAACCAGTTCAAGGTCTCACTGCCGCGGCTCGGAATTAACGTTTCGTTCACCGAAGAAGATACCATTGAAGCATTTGAAAAAGAGATCCGGGACAATACAAAAGCCATCTATGTAGAATCAATTGGCAATCCGAGGGGAAATGTCCCCGACTTTGAAGGGCTTGCCCGGCTCGCCGAAAAACACAGCATCCCGCTTATTGTAGACAACACCTTCGGAGCCGGCGGAGCAATTGCCCGTCCCATTGACCACGGCGCCAATATTGTAGTACAATCGGCCACCAAATGGATCGGCGGACACGGAACCAGCATCGGCGGTGTGATTGTGGATGCAGGCAACTTCAACTGGGGCAACGGCAAATTTCCGCTCTTTACCGAGCCGTCACCCGCCTATCACGGACTCAATTTCTGGGAAGTTTTTGGCGACCAGGGCCCGTTTGGCAATATTGCCTTTGCCATTCGCGCCCGTGTAGAGGGCTTAAGGGATTTTGGGCCGGCTCCTTCGCCATTTAACAGTTTCCTGTTATTGCAAGGCCTCGAAACACTCTCATTGCGAGCTGAACGGCACTGCGAAAATGCATTGAACCTTGCCAAATGGCTGCAGGAAAATGAAACTGTATCGTGGGTCAATTACACCGGATTGCCGGATCATCCATACCATGAAGCCGGGAAGAAGTATCTGAATAAAAACAAGTTCGGCGCAGTTCTTACATTTGGTGTAAAGGGAGGATTTGAGCAAGCCCGCAAATTCATCGAGAATGTGGAGCTTGCCAGCCACCTGGCAAATGTGGGCGATGCCAAGACACTGGTGATTCATCCGGCATCTACAACCCACCAGCAGCTAAGCGAAGAAGAGCAGGCCTCCGGCGGTGTCACCCCCGACCTGATTCGCGTTTCGGTGGGTATTGAGCATATTGATGATATCAAGGCCGATTTTCAGGGGGCGTTTGATAAGATCACGTCGGGGAGTAAGGTTTCATGAAAGTTAGACGGTTCTTAGCTGCACCATGTACACACCCCTGTCTTTTCAAAATCGCCTTCGGCGTTTTGAACAAGCCTGTCCCCTCTCGAGAGGGGACAGCATTACCCTAACGCCGTCAGGCGATTAGGGGAAGGCAGGGGTGTGTACGGAGGACTGGCACAATCACCCCAAACCAAAAAACTCAACCATAAAACAAACACAACCATGAGCACAACAACCATAGAAACAAAAAATACCGATCATAAATTAGGCCGGGCAATTTCAAAAGTCGTCGAAAAAATCCGGGAAAATCCTGAAAATGCACGGGCTGTATTTCAGGCCAACTCAAAACTTGAAGATGGATTTCTTACGGATGTGAAAGTAAGGAATTTCAACTTCAAATCTGACGAACCCGAAGGACTGGGCGGAACCGATAAGGGGCCCAATCCTGTTGAATACATTCTCGGTGCACTTGCTGCCTGCCAGGAAATTGTTATCAAAGCCAACGCCATTGCTCTCGGCATTGATGTAGAGGAAGTATCTGTTGACGTTGAGGGCAGCCTCGATCTGAACGGTTTTTTGAACCTGACAGATGCCCGCGCCGGCTTTGAAAGCATAACTTATATAAGCCGTATCAAAACCGGCGAAAAAGATCCCAGGAAACTGGAAAAGCTGAAAGAACTTACATTCACCCGCTGCCCGGTTCTGGATATCATTGAAAACCCCGTACCGGTTAAAGGTGAGGTTCAATTTGTATAATCGAAACATTGGCAGAATTAATTCATCGGATGACCCGGTAGATCTGAGTCTTTTTTACAATTTAAGTCTCAGTCATCCGATGAATTCCGCCGACACACCCCTGGAGCCTGCAAAATCCCAACACAACCAACATGAACGAAGGCATCACCCAAACCAAACTTGAACAACCATTCATCACCGAATCGGGATACCGTTTCGAACATGCCGAAGCCGCATACAAAACTTGGGGCCAACTGAATGAGAAGCGCGACAATGTCGTAGTTATCTGTCATGCACTAACCGGCCATGCGGCAGCCGATGAGTGGTTCTGGGGATTCTTTGCCCCGAATGGTATTTTTGACCGTGAAAATCATTTTGTGATCTGTATAAATGTACCGGGAAGCTGTTACGGTTCGGTGGGGCCATGGTCGATCGATCCTGAAACCGGTGAGCCCTATAAAAGTGATTTTCCCGAACTTACAATCAGAGATATGGTTCGGTTTCAGCAGCTTTTGCTGAATCAGCTTGGTATTCGTGGTATCGAGTATGTAGTCGGTGGTTCACTTGGCGGGATGCAGGCTCTTGAGTTTGCCATCATGGATGAACGGATCCGCTCGGCTGTGTGCATCGCCGTGGGCAAGGAGCACACCCCCTGGGCAATTGGCATCAGCCATGCACAGCGCCGTGCCATCCAGGCTGACCCTGTTTGGAACAACGGGGATTATGATCGTGAGCATCAGCCTGCCAGTGGCCTGGCTGCAGCCCGGATGATGGCAATGATCACCTACCGCTCACCGGCTGATTTCGACCGGAAATTCCGGCGTAATTTACAAAAAGGACATGAGGATTATTTCCAGGTTGAATCATACCTCGATTACCAGGGAAAAAAGCTGGTAAGCCGGTTCGATGCCCACTCCTACATCAACCTTACGGAGGCGATGGATTCGCATGATATTGCCCGCGGACGCGGCAGCGATGAAGCAATTTTAAACCGGGTCAAAATCCCGGTCCTTGTTGTCGGTGTGGATTCCGACCTTCTCTATCCCCCGGAAGAACAGCAGGAACTGGCACATCTTTTAGCCAATGGTACCTATGAAGAAATTTCCTCTTACCACGGACACGATGCTTTCTTAATCGAATTCGAAAAACTCAATATAATTATCCGCCGGTTTTTTAAGAAAAATAAAACTACATCTGCAAAACCATGATCTCAAACCGTTCCGTTGCCCTGCGCCAAATCAAACCTGAAGAGGTCCGCAAGAAAAAAAACCTGCATCTCTTTATTGCCGGAGTTGGAGCTGTGGGTGGTACCCTGCTTCACCAGATTGAAAACCTGCAACTTCCGGGAATTAAACTGGATGTGATCGGAGTCTGTAATCGAAATAAAATGAAGTGGAAATCCGATTCCGAGACGCCCACTGAACTTTCTGACAGGCTTATCTTTGGCAATGCCAAAAACTGGGACCTGATACTTGAATCACTGGCTTCCTTTGCCGGAAACCGTCTCGTATTTGTGGATGCCACCGGCAGCAGTGAAGTTGCAGATCTCTATAAAAAAATTCTTGAAATGGGAGTTCACGTGGTTACACCCAGCAAGATTGCAAATACATTAAGCCAGTACTATTTTGATTCTCTTGTTGAAACGGCAACCGCGAACGGAGCACAATACCACTATGAAACCACGGTGGGTGCGGGGCTTCCTGTGCTTTCACCCCTCCGAAACCTGCTTGAAACCGGTGATGAAATTGTGGAGATCAGCGGTGTACTTTCAGGTACGATGACTTACCTGTTCGATGAGCTTGAAAAAGGCGCCTCTTTCAGCGAAGCGGTGATCCGGGCGCGGACTCTTGGCTATGCCGAACCCGATCCGAGGGATGACCTTTCAGGCGAAGATGTTGCGCGGAAGTTCCTGATCCTGGCGCGGGTCTGCGGCAAAAAGATTGAACGGGACCAAATCCATGTAGAATCACTGATTCCGGATTTTCTGAAGGATACGGACTCTACAACCTTTCTTGAGGAGCTGCACCGGGTTGATAATTATTGGATAGAACGCCTGGAAAAGTCCCGCAAAAACGGGAAGACCCTGCGCTATATGGGTTCTTTTTCTGATGATTCCATTCAAATCGGGATCAGGGAAGTAGAAAAACAGTCTCCTGCCGGACAATTAACCGGCACGAACAACCTGATCCGGATTAAAACCGGCCGCTACTACGATCAGCCATTGATTATCCAGGGGCCGGGCGCAGGAAAGGAGGTTACTGCCGCCGGGATTCTTGCCGATGTTTTAAAAATATGTGGGTAATGATATTTAGCCCGCAATTTCGCTTCGTATAAAAAAATAAGCTCACCAAGAAATTTGGGTTACTGCTGAGTATTTAATTGTGCATTGCAAAGCATTAGTACTGTATCAAATTCATCCGGTTGGCCTTTATCAATATTATTAATTATGTGAGATAAGTCATTCACGGAATTTTTTAAATCATGATACAATAATGGTTGAATCAAAAAATTATTCATACCAAACAAAAATCTTGGTGAGTTTATATAATCATCCATATCATTTTGAATAGTACGGCCAACTATATGATTTCCTGATTTTTTTGAATAAAATACCATTTTTGCTTTTTGATTTTTTTCCATGAAAAATTGAAAGTAAATCAAATTATCTGTTTCAAGGAAAGTTGAAATTATAGATGCATATTCCTTCTCTCGTGCTGCAGAATAGGCTGACTCCGGTGTTATATATTCAGAAAAAAAATCATCCGGCAACGCTTCATCTCCAAAATCAATTCGATACTTAATAGCCAGTTCATCCAATGATTTGAACCTATAAATATTGTACTCCGGAGGAATTAAAACAAGTTGCATATCCTGATAAATTGGAAAATTATCAAATGTTAAAAAGTCAAATTCACTGCCGGCATTTCTTTTTTCGACAAATCTATTCAGAATATTGCCGTCCCTGTCAATCAATACTATTTTATATCCTGGTTCTAATGATGGCTTGTCAATACGTTTCGAATTTCTGTACAATAAAACCAAATTTCCATCATATACAGCCAACTTAATAGGTGTATTTTCAAGCTGGAGTTCCTTAACGGGATTTCCTTTAAAGTCATAGAAAACAATTTTTGCAAAACCAAGAACTGCAATTTCCCGTCGCTTCCAATTAACATCAATATCTGAAATCCATAAAAGTTCATTTGGCCCCCTGCCTTCTTTAATTTTAAAAGCATTAATTTTTTTACCCGCAATTGTGAAATGAAAGATTTTTTTTTGTTGTTGATCAAACACCATCAAATCATTTGAATTGTACTTAAGGAGATTGACTTGACTGATAAAATCTCTCTCATCTCCATCCAGCAGAAGGTAATTAAGATCACTGCAAACTCTTGATAATTTTATGGTCTGATTTATTTGCGCATCTATTTTTAAAATCTCTTCTGTGTATTCACGTTCACTCTTTTCACAAGAAATAAACAATAAACCAATTGACAATAAAATTGAGCTTTTAATCTTCATTCCAAAAAAAGAAAAAGCCGAATTTTCATCCGGCTCTCATAAAAATTTTAGT
>CAYPZI010000149.1:0-6713 GCA_964415185.1 uncultured Balneolaceae bacterium
ACGACCGCGCCAAACCAGCGCGCTGGCTCTCCATCGATGTGTCGGACGCGTCCGTGGCTGCCAAGGTCGATTCGCGTATCCCGGAGCTCGGCCCGCTGTGGCTGGAGCCGGGTGAGCCGCTGCGCCTGCGCGTCTTTCTCGACCGCAGCATCATCGAGGTGTTCGCCAACGAGCGCCAGTGTCTCACGCTTCGCGCCTTTCCCAGCCGGGAGGACAGCAAAGGCGTTTCTCTTATCGCGAAGGGGAGCGATGCGCAGCTCGTATCCCTCAAGTCCTGGCAAATGCGCAGCATCTGGCCGGAACTTAAAAAGCATGAAGGAAAGTAGGCACTGATCGATGTAAAGGCATGGATGGCCAATCCGAGCAACACACCACAACAGTAAAAGGAAAGCAACAAATGAACAAGAAAACCATTATCATCAGCGCCATCAGCATGGCATGTCCTGCCCTTTCGACCCAAGCAGCCGAACCGAGTAAAAGTGCAGATGATCTGATCCGGGAGAAAACGAAAGACGAAAACCATGATGACTCGGCGCGTATTGCGCACAAGTGGTTCACGCAACCTAAGCATGAGATGACCGGCTCCCCCCATGACACATGGGGCCTGAGGCACAAAGGTCGGTACTACCTTTATTTTCTCGCTAGTGCGCCATTAATAAAAGGAGAAGCAATAGGCACTTTTAACAATGTGAGCCTCATCACCTCAGACGACGGTGTCCATTGGCGCGAACAAGGACCTATCTTTCGTAAGTACCCCGAAAGCATTGGCGTTGGTCTTGGCTCGGGGAATATCTGGAAATCGCCAAATTTCGCCAACGACGGAATGTTCATCATGAATTACGGCCAACACTTTCCCGAGATGAAAAGCGACTCCGTTCTGTTCGCCACCTCGACGGATCTGCTCAACTGGACGCTGTTGGGGCGCGACCACGAACTCAAGCCTGACGGGGTTCATCATCCAATTGTTAATCGATACCATTGTGTTAGTGTAACGCCGCGAGCTGAAGGCGGTTACTATGGATACTGGTGTGGTACATCGGCCAATGCTAAAGACGGCGGCGTTGGCTGCATGGGATTCACTGAAGATGGCATCCATTTCATACCGATGCCGGCTCCAATCTACAAACCACTCAATGGCCCGGGACCCCAATTGCGGGGTGGCGACTTTTCCGATATTGAGAAGATCGGCGATCGTTACTATGTGATTTGGTGGAACGGCTTTGCCAATAGGGTATGGGTCAGCGATACGCCCCACGGCGTGTTTGCTCCTGCCCAGCGCAACCATTTATTGATCGGCGGCAAGCGAACAGCTATTTTCCCGCGTTTCTTTCGCACGCCCGATGAACTTTTGCTCTCTCACGCGAGCTTCACCGAACCCTCGAGGCTGAGCGGATATAGGAAGTGGGAAGGGTATGAAAAACCGATTTGCCCGCTCAAGAAAGTCATCGTGGATCCCCAGGATGGTGCCATGTTCCTCGGCTGGTGGCCCGGCAACGATGCCGGCAAAGAGGAGGAACTCAGCTTTGCGACCGGAACGGACGGCAAGGGCTTGAACATCGTTTCAGCGGACAAAAAGACCGTTGATTTATCAAAACCGATTCTTATCGAGGCAGATGTGATTTTACCCGACCAACCGGGTGAATATTGCGGATTGCGCTTTCAGTGCGAGGACTTAACTGACAAGGCATCAGGAACGTTCAGCCTGCAATTGGATCATAAAGGCCGAGCCGCATGGGTCTTCGACGAGGACAATCGAATCCTTCATCAGGTGGATCGTGATATTGCCTACACCCGCGAGAACAAACTGCGTGTGTTTATAACACCCAGTCTGATCGAAGCCTATCTTGGCGATTATTTGATCGACATTTTCAAGCTCTCGTCTCGTCAATTCACCCATTTTAAAGATAGAAATGAATGGGAAAAGCAAAACCAAGGCAAGGAGGAAATACGCTATTTTCAACTAACTAATCATTTTATCCCTTTCCAGGGCGGTTCGGGACAAGTGAAAAATCTAAAGGCATGGCAGTAATGAGAGTGAATTCTCACGAAATACAAACGAAAGGGGAACAACCCATGAAAAAACAAAAGCTCTTTATCAGCCAGCTCCTGGCATGCGCAGTTTCCCTCATTGCGCAGCAAACAACCGCGTCAGCTGTAGAATCTCCCGAAGTCACTCCAGAGGGGCGGGTAGTCGGCGCACCCTATCAAAACGTTTTCGCCACGCCCATCAAGGCTCCGTCTGCCGAAGGTGCCTGGGGCGAGCCGGCCATCGCTTGGCACAACGGCGAGTATTTTCTGATCTATGACCACTTCAATGTGCCGAATGGCCCGGCCTGCCTGATGACCTCGAAGGACGGCGTCTATTGGAAAGAGGAGGGCGCTATTCTCTATCCGTCTGCCGATCACGACCACGGCTGCATCGAGTGTCCGGATCTGCGCCAATTCGAGCCGGACGGGCCATTTGTCCTGAGCTACGATGCCAAGGTGGAAGGACGTGCTCATGTCCGCCGGTTCGCCGTGTCCGATGACTTGCGTCATTGGGAAAAGGTGCCGGATCTGGAATTCGCTGCTGACAGGTGATTTTACAAATTCACCCCTTTTTACAACCAATATTCGATTCGCAATCCCGAAGGCGGCTGGTTTGCCGTCCTCAATGCCGCACCGAAGGATTTCATGGGACTCGGCCTTGCGAAATCATCCGACGGGCTGAACTGGGAATGCCTACCACCCATCCGGGTCACCGGCGTGGCGGATCAAAAGGCCGGGAATGCCGGCCCAGCCTACAAGGCCGTCGAGACCAGCGGGGTGGCGAAGCTGGGCGACCGCTATTTCATCCTCGGCGGAAATCCGGCGGCGAATGCGGATATCATCCTCGCCTCAGATCAGCTTGAAGGCCCCTACCAACCGGCTCCGAAGAACGCGATCCTTATGCGGGGTCCCCAGATATTTCAGCGCATCTACGACCTGCCCGGCGGCTATCTTTCCATGCCGATGCTGTGGGTGAACCGAGGACGCCGTAGCTACGAGGTCGCTCCCTTCCGCACACTTGCCACCGACGGCGAGAGCCTTTGGTTCAAATGGTGGGAGGGCAACGAGAAGCTCAAGGTGCATTCGTTGCCCGCCACGCTGGAGGAGTCCGGTGCAGCCGACGCTCCCCGCATGATTGGCGAAGCTTTTGATTTATCCAAGGGATTGGTTCTTGAAGCTGAGATCCGGGTGTCCGTCCCGGGACGCGACGTGAACTGGGCCGTGGGTGCCGAGGCCGATGCCAGCGCGGTCGAGACGCGGGACTGGTGGCCGGATGGCCATTTTGCTGCCGATAAAGCAGTCGATGGCAGGCCGACCACTGCATGGCGCACTCCGACCGCTAAATTTGGCGCTCCGGTAGATCCAACCCTTGGAAATCTTGCCGTGTTGACCATCGACCTCGGTCAGTCCCGCGCTATCGGCTCGCTTCGAATCGATAGGTTGTTTGGGGTCGCCCATGCCATCGTGCAAGCGTCCCTCAATGGTAAGGACTGGATGACCCTCGGAGAACTCCCCAGCAGCAAGAATGCGTCACTCGAAAACCTCGACACCGAAGCCCGCTTCGTGAGGATCCAACACCCGCAGGGCAGGCGCGGCGTAACCATATCCGAGATCGTGGTCAGCCCCGATCCTTTCTTCCGCGTGCCGGAGGGGGCGGGCGGTCTTTTCGTGGAAGGGAATAAGGGCACGGGCTGGGCCTGGTTCGTGGATCGCGGTGGACGCATACGCTTCGGTGAAGTGATCGACGGCGGCAGGCGTTTCCGCCAACTCAAGGAACGCGACTTGGAAATCGAACTTTCGGAAATCGCACGGCTTCGCCTCGTCCAGCGCAACGACATCGTGGATCTCTACGTCAATGACTACCAGGTGGATTATTACCAATTGGCCGGAGGCACGCCGAGCGGGAGAATCGGGCTTTTCTCGCCCGAAACCAGGCCAGCCCCCCAGGCCTGGCGCCCCGATCCGAATTACAGCGACGTAACGAAGGTTGCGGAATGAAAAAAACCACTACTCACCAGCCTGCTCTGCGCGGGTGCGCCCACACTTCACGCGGCGGAATCCAATCCGCTGGCCACCGCCAAATACCGCCGGGACATGTCGGCGGCAAATGGCTTACCCTGCCGTAGTGCGGCAACACCACGCTTTACGGCACTCCCTACCGCAACAGCGACAAGACCAAGGCCAACGACATGCTACTGCGGCGGGTGCGGACTGCGATTGGCTGTAAATCGTAAATTCCAAACGAACCAACAACCAGAAAATTATGACAACAAGGAGAGAAGAACCATTACAACAAGAACGCATATACACAAAAACCCAAGAACAGGAGTTCATCCGATGAGTATCACAAGAACGCATATACACAAAAACCGAAGAACAGGAGCTCATACGATGAGCATCATTCTCGCCGCCATCTGCAGTATTGTGCTGACGACCGCCAGCGCATCCGGAACGGACACTGAGCAGGCAAGGAATATCCTCAAAGAAACCGGGATAACCGGCGGACTGGTCGTCCATGTCGGTTGCGGGGAGAACCCCGCCCTGACTCTGGCCCTGCGGGCGAACGATTCCTTTGTTGTCCAAGGTTTGGAAACCGACGCGGAGAAAGTTTCCAAGGTTCGGAAAGTCATCCAGGACGCCGGCGCCTACGGCCCGGTGAGCGTGGCGCCCTGGTCCGGCGGCGCCTTGCCCTATGTGGATAACCTGGTGAACCTGATCGTGGTGTCCGGCGAGGATAGCCAGGTTTCGCACGAGGAAATCGAGAGGGTACTTGTCCCCGGCGGTTGGGCTTATTCGCTTCATCCTTCATCCTTCATCCTTCATCCTTCATCTTTCAGCCCTCAGCCTTTCCAAAAGCCCTGGCCGGCGGAAAACGACGAATGGTCTCACTATCTCCGCGACGCTTCCGGCAACCCCGTCGGTACGGACGAAGCCTTTGGTCCGTCGCGGCACATTCAATGGATGGACGCGCCGATGTACACCCGGTATCACGAAAAGATGTCCGGCCTGAGCGCCATGGTGTCCGATCATGGTCGGGTATTTCATATCCTGGACGAGCAAATCCCGGCCTTGGTCGGGCTCGACCCGAAATGGCGGCTCACCGCCCGGGATGCGTTCAATGGATTGGTTCTTTGGCAAAAAGACATTGCCGTGTGGCAGGATTGGATGACACCGTTTAAGTCTGGGCCTGCCACCCTGCCGCGGCGCTTGGTGGCGACCGGCGATCAAGTGTTTGTGACCTTGGGTATCGGCGAGCCGGTATCCGTCTTGGAAGCCGCGACCGGCAAGGCTCTGGGCACACTCGATCCATCCGCCTTCACGGAAGAAATCCTTGTGGCTGACGGCGTGGTCATCTGCGCGGGAAATGCCACTCGTTCATCCTTGAAACCGGGGAAATTCTTTTGGGAAATGGAACCGTGGTTTGTGCGGGCGTTCCGCATGTCCGACAGGAGTAAGCTGTGGGAAGCGGAATCCGTGGTTTATCCGCTATCATTGGCGGTAGCGGATCAGACGCTGTTTTTCTTCGATGGCGAAGCGGTCGTCGCCAGAAATCTTTTGACCGGAGAATCGCTGTGGCGCTCGGAGCGTCTTGACGCGGACTCCAAACCGCCCTCCTGGCACGGCGCGACCCTGGTGGTGGCCGATGGCGTGGTTCTATTTTCCGGCGGCACGGGGAAGTCAACCACATTGTTCGCCCTCGACGCCAAGACCGGCGCGAGCTTGTGGGACGCCGTCAACCCCGACTCGGGGCATTTCACCCCCAAGGATGTATTGGTCGTTCGGGGTGTAGTCTATGTTGGCGACACCAATAGCGGTAGCGGTAAAGGATATTATGGATACGATCTTCACAGCGGGCGTCCGGCGGGCAATCTGTTGACGAAAGAGAAGTATTTTCATCAACGCTGTTATCGGGCGCGGGCCGCGGGCCATTATATCCTTTCCCCCCGCGACGGCACGGAACTGGTCGATGTCCGCGACGGCGCTTGGCAAAGCCAGAAGTGGATTCGCGGCGCCTGTCTGTTTGGTGTGATGCCCAGCTATGGCATGCTTTACATCACCCCGCAACCCTGCGGTTGCTTTGCGGATCATAAACTCACTGGCTTCGCCACACTGCGATCAAGCAGTCCAACCGTTGAGCGTCTGCGGGCAAGGCCCGATGCCAAGCGACTTGTCCGTGGACCCGCCTATGCGATACAGCAAGAATCCCCAAACGCACATCCCACATCGGAAGACTGGCCGACCTATCGCCAGAACAACGCCAGAAACGGCTCGACCGCCGCCGCCGTATCCGACGAAATGGCTCCTGCCTGGACCACGGCCCTGGGCGGCAAACTCACCGCGCCGACAATCGCCGGCGGCAAGGTGTTTGTCGCTGAGCGCGACCGGCACCGCCTGGTGGCCATTGATGCCGGTTCGGGCAAAGTCTTGTGGCGATTCGTCGCCGATGGGCGCATCGATTCGCCGCCGACGATCTACCGTCATTTGGCCATCTTCGGCTGCCGCGATGGCGCGATCTATGCTGTTCATATCGCCGATGGGCAACTGGCGTGGCGTTTGCAAGTCGCCCCTGATCTGAAAACGATGGCGTATGGCCAACTCGAATCCCTCTGGCCGCTCTTCGGTTCAGTCCTGATTCGTGATGATATGCTCTACGCCGTGGCGGGCCGATCGATGCATCTCGATGG
>CAYPZI010000150.1:0-6675 GCA_964415185.1 uncultured Balneolaceae bacterium
CAACGGTACCAAAAGTACCAAAACATAAAAAAGAAGAAGAGGAGGGGTTATGAAAACCTTACATGTAGTGTCATTATTGCTAATCATAAGTCTGATCTCCGGATGTGATTCAGAATCACTTGTTTCACCGGAAGAGAGCAGCGACTTGTCTCTTCAGTCACTTACTGAAGAGATGTACCGGGCTGAAAATGCCGTCTCAAAGTCTGTATCAAATGTCTATACTTTTGCCGGCATGAAAAAAGTGGGCAGTTCAAACTTGACCCTTAGGAACAACGGTGTTTCGTTCAATATAAAAACAACTCAGCTCATTCCCGGCAATGCTTACACATTGTGGATGGTTGTATTCAACAATCCTGAAGAATGTGGCAATGATGGTTGTGGAGCCGCCGATTTGGGCAATCCGAATGTGCAGGGAGATGTATTGTACAGTGCAGGATCGCTTGCCGGCGGTACCGGCAAAGCAACATTTGCAGGCAATCGGAATGCCGGTGACAATAGCGGTTCTCTTTTCGGGCCGGATGCACCCGGTATCATCGATACCGGTGAAGCGGAGATTCATTTTGTTGTACGTGACCACGGGGCGAAAATACCGGGAGCGATCCGGGAACAGATAAGTACAGTGGGTGGCGGATGTGACGTAAATGCCTGTGAGGATGTACAGTTTGCAGTGCATCT
Organism: uncultured Balneolaceae bacterium; assembly: GCA_964415185.1. Classification (GTDB taxonomy): domain Bacteria; phylum Bacteroidota; class Rhodothermia; order Balneolales; family Balneolaceae; genus CAYVBJ01. The sequence continues at coordinate 676 of CAYPZI010000150.1, forward strand.
GCCTTAATAGTAAAACATCCGAAAAACTGCTATAAGACTATCCCGCATGAAATATCGTGCGGGATATCTTATTTATTTAGCATAAGGCAAGACTGGTTGATCAATAAAAGCATAGTGCATTGCCTCAACTTTTGTTGGTGGACAAAATACACCTTAAATCAGTAGATAGACGAGTAAAAAACTGCATACTGATACCACAAGGCCCACCATAAAAATATTATATGCAATTCTAAGCAACCTGAACTTTTTAGAAAGAACGACTCCAAGGCTGTGTATATCTCGTGCCATCGTATCGTACAAACGTTCACTGTCAGACATCAATTCCTCAATTCCTGTCACATAGTCTTCTCGCTCCATTTTATAAAAATTGCCAAAAAACAAGATATTGGAACGGTTAGAACGCACATCATCAAGTGTAACTTTTTCATTGTTGACACGCGGCCGCGCTGCTAAAATCGAATAAATCAGGGAAGTCATACAGGTAATTAATAAAATTGTAGTGGATAACAGCAGCCAGGGGTTATAATTAATTTGTGTTGAAATAGAAGCAATCATAATAGAGATGATGATCCCATTGATGCTAATCATGATGTTTGACTTGTTATCAGCAATCGCACTTAGCTCAATATGATTTCGGTATGAGGTTCGGAACATATCCGACACGCCGCGCTTAAGAGAACCAAATTCTTTTAATGAAGGGTCATCATCCTCTATCTGATCGGGTTTCTCAATATAGCCTTGTTTGGGTAGTTCAAGGCTCTCATATACCAAAGCGTAAAAACCTACCGGATCACTAATATTTTTCAATTTGTGTTCGCCGTAAGACTCTACACGAATACCGGGATGATTTTTAATTTCATTAAATACATTCTCTGAAATCATGACCGAACCGGCTACTCCAAGTGACTGAATACGAGAGGCAACGTTCACGGCATTACCATAAATCCCTTCGTCATCATACACAATATCGCCGATATGGATACCAATCCGGAGCGGAACCTTTGGCTCTTTGGTGAGCTCAAGCTGAATATCTCTTGCACATTGTACAGCGGCCAGTGCACTGCCAAACATTATTAGTGTCCCATCCCCATAATACTGCAATACCTTTCCGTGGTATTTTAACAGATAACTTTCAATTATTGAACGCTGGTGATCCCTTATGGATTTAGCATTTTCTTCGTCTTGCTGCATCATTTTTGAATAGCCCACAATGTCGGCAAACATAATTGCTGCAAGAAGTCTGATATGATTTTTTCCTTCGATAATATTTCTGGCCAGGATTAATGAGTATGGGAGCAGTAATTCTGCTTTAATTTTTTATAAATATTGGATTTAAATCAATATATCAAAATAAAAAACACCTTGATTGCAAAGAATTCTTACCTTCTCTGAGGAAGCTATACCCGAATGTATCAAAAACGATTTCAAAAATTTTAATCCAAACGCACACGCCGCAACCAGCACTCCATTTTACAGGATCATCTGTTCTGCATGCCGCTAATAACAACATTACCCGTTCCATATCTGTTACACGGATAGCTGAAAGCTTTTGACATTTTTTTAGCATCATTCAGTATGTCATAAAAATCATCAAAATAATCCGTGACAAAATTAATGTAACTCTCTTCAAGCAATGTATTTTCTGTTATAGTTTTATAAATCTCCGGTTTGAGTTCCTTAAACTGTTTGAAAGTACTATTTAATACAGACAGATCATCCAGGCAATATCCCCTGAATACTCGTTCCCTAACCGATCTCAGTTTTAAAGCCTCTGCAGGTTTTGCATAAGGACTGGACACAAGTCCGACCAAGTCGAAGTCATAGGGTACTGCTACTAAAAATTTTTCTTCGTTCAGAAAAAGCAACTCAATATTGTGTAAATATTGAATAGACCAATCGGTGTTGCCAATCATATAAGCAAATACGCTCATTCTTAAAAATGCTTCCATGTCAACACTTTCAGGCCTTAAATTCATGCGTTCTATAACCGCGGCATCATTTCGGGATGCAAGAACGTCTTTATCTTCTATTAAAAATCCATATTGTGGATTTGATACCTGGTCACTTTCAGTATCATGATAGGTTATGCGAACCAACCGGACACGAAAGCTATAGTCAATAAACAAATTGTACAGTTTATAGGTCAGGTACTCTCGTATCACATAGCGTTCACCTTTGCAGGGTACCACAAGCTTCAATTCAGGATGGCCGGCAAAGAGTGAATGTTCAGGCACCTCATGTTTTTTAAAGTTAAACTTGAGAGGTGGTGAGTCACAGTTTTCTTTCAACCTGCGGAAATTACCCCTTACCCGAACCCGCAGGTCGAGAGATTCTTCGTAGTGTAAGTCTTTAACATCCAGATTCAGGATATGGTAAGAAGGATTTTCTCCCCGGTCTTTCAGAAGCGTCTCAATATCCCCTTTAAGCCTAAGATCTATAACTTCTTCACTGCCAAACAAGTCCTGATCTTGATCAGGGAGAGCTTCATTCTGAATAGCGGCAGAAACCGGAGTTAGCAAAAAAACCATGACAGGAAGACAAACTACAATAATTTTAAAGGTAGTCATGGTCATACAGTTAGATATATTTATCTGATAATAATCATTTTCTAAATTACTTCAAAAAACAACAATAGTGTCAAGGTGGGTGGTTTGGAATGAACCGGAAAATTGTGTGACACCGGAAGTATGCAATTTTTAAATTAATCCAGATAATTGCGCCTAAAAAAAAGCCACCCGTAAAGGTGGCTTTGAAATAGTTTGCGTTCACTTTACCCTTGCTGCGTACCGTAAAAACGCTCTCGAACAATCTGGTCGCCTTCCCACTGCTGGGTCGCAACCTGCTCGAGAGTGATGCGGTTGCCTCCTTTGAAAGTGATATCCATTTTACTTTCAACAGCGGTCTGGCCTTCTTTTTCGTTTGTAGTAATGGCTGTTACTTCCATACCGTTAAAAGATTCCACACTCGAAAAAAACTCAATCTCACGCTCATGATTGGCTTCCTTTCCTTCTACAGGTGTTCCGTCTTCGAGAATCATGACAACATTATCGGCATAATACTTTTCAAAAGCATCCATCGCCTTGCCCTGTTGTATGTGATTGTATACGTCGGTTATTTTTTCCTTATAGCTCATAGTAATGATTTTATTTGTTTATTATTCAATTGTGTTGTGCTAACGTAACCGATTTGATGGTTTAATCGTTTAAGAATTCAGTAAAAATTTTTAAAATCCATAAACCCGGTTGGTTGTGGCCGCAGGAGTCAGAAATCAGGATTTCAGGAATAGGAATAAATCTCTTTATTTTTAACAGATTTTATTCCTATTTTTAAAGTCTATCAAAAAAACAGGATTTTTGAATTTCCAGAAATTGTAACAGAATGAAACGCACGTATCAACCCAGTAAAAGAAAGAGAAAAAATAAACACGGTTTTCGCAAAAGATCTGCATCAAAAAGTGGGGCAGACGTACTGAGAAGGCGCAGAAAGAAAGGAAGGCACAAGCTAACCGTCAGCAGTGAAAAAGGACCGAAATAACATAGACCCGCTCCCATCAGCTTACACACTGCCACGCTCAAAAATTCTGCGCGGCCGTAAAAATTTTCAAAGGCTTTTTGAAAAAGCTGCATTCATAAAAAAAAAGCATGTTGGATTCCGGTTTCGTATCTATAACAAACCGGATGAAAATTGCCTCGTCGGTTTTGTCGTTTCAAAAAAGCTCGGAAAGGCTTCAGTACGCAACAAGGCTAAACGCAGAATGAGAGAAATATACAGGCTGAACCAATCTGTTTTAAATGACCTTTTCTCAATGAATTCTTTTGGATTTCACGGAGTATTCATAGCTTTTTCAACAGATGCTGATTTCCATATCCTTGAGCCGGAGATGATTGAAATCCTGAACGAAACAAGGCAGCGCATATGCAAACTGCGCAATTTATCTTGTCCCGATAACCAGATTAAACCAAACGAACAGGAAGACATTGGATAGAAACACGGTAACAGGACTCATTCTGATTTTTCTTCTCACCATTGCATGGGCCTATTTTACCATGCCCAGCCAGGAAGAAATTCAAAGACAGAGAGAAGAACAGGCTCGTAAGGACAGTATTGAAACGGCACAGCGTGAAACGCCGCCATCAGCATCTGAACAAACAACCCCGCAGCGTGAAAATCTTCAGCAAATTACTCCACAAAGAGAAGAACAACGAACGGTTCCGGGTATTTTTGGTGAGGCCAGCCGGCCGGACACTTCCTACGTGCGGGTCGAAACCCCTTTTTATGAAGCCCTTTTTTCAAACGTGGGTGCCGGCCCGGTTAAATTTACTTTAAAAGAGTACAACCGGTGGAATGGCATTCCGGTCCAGATGATCAAAGATACTACCCGCTCGGCTTATGTGATGGGGTTTCTATCCGACCAGAATTATAATGTTGAAACAGACAAACTTGTTTTTGAACAGGTAACGGATCAATCGGAAATCCTTCTTAACGGCAACCGGGAAGCACAGTTACAATACCGCCTGCAGATTGATGAAGATTCGGAGCTGATCTATACTTATACGTTTACTACCAATGATTACGAAATTGACCTCGACATTCAGATGGTCAATCTTGACTCTTATGTTGCCGGTAACAGTATCGATTTCGGCTGGAATTCGCCGCTCAATTTTACCGAACGCGACCGAACCTTTGAGGCACAGCAAACAGCTGCCTATGTTTACGCCGGCGGAGAACTTGAAAAACTGATGCTTACAGAGGTTGGCAAAAATGAACAACGTATTTCAGGCACCATTGACTGGATTGCGACCCGCACAAAGTTTTTCGGCCAGGTTATTAAGCCCTTATATCCAACCAACGCCGCACTGATGACCGGTGAGGTCAGCGGCCCCGTCGATGATCCAACTACTCAATACCGGTACACGGCCTCTGTTCAAAGTGTGATTCCCGATAACGGTGTTTTGAATTTCCAGTTGTACCTTGGCCCCCTGAGGTACTACGACCTGCGTGAGTTTGATGAAAATGCCTATGATATGGTTGAGATCAGCTATGCCTGGATGCGTTTTTTTGCTGATCCACTGGTAAAATGGGTGATCATCCCGTTTTTCACTATGGGAAGTACTCTCATATCGAATTACGGCATTCTGATTATCGTATTTGGCTTTTTGGTAAAACTGGTTCTTTTCCCCCTGACTCAAAAAAGCTTTAAAAGCATGGCTGCAATGAAAGAGCTGCAGCCGCAGATGAAGGAGCTCCAGGAAAAATACAAGGACAATCCCCAAAAGCAGCAAAAGGAAACGATCAAACTTTACCGCAAGGCCAAGGTAAACCCGCTGGGCGGATGCCTTCCTATGCTTCTGCAGTTTCCGATCCTTATAACTTTATGGATATTCTTTCAAAATTCAATCTTAATCAGGCAAAAAGAATTTCTCTGGGCAGGCGACCTTTCTGCTCCCGATTACATTTTGAGCTTGCCATTCGGTATTCCGTTTTTAGGTGACCAGGTTGCAGGCTTCGTTCTTCTGATGACAGCTTCGATGGTTGCACAGATGAAATTTTCGGGTGGCAGCGCGATGGGAGGAGGCCCCTCACCCGCCGGTGCCCCCAACATGAAGGCATTTACCTATATCATGCCTGTTGTTTTACTTTTTGTATTCAACAATTTTGCGGCCGGCTTGAGCCTTTATTACCTCGTCTATAATGTGTTGTCTATTTTCCAGCAAATGTATATCAACAAGTCTGTATCATCCGGAAATGAAGAACAGAAACAGGTAAAAGGCAAGAAAGCCAAAAAATAGTGTAATTCCGCTCAGGATAGCAACTTCATTGATGACAGTGCTGTGTTAGGTTAGTGTCATGTCAACTGTAAACCCGCAAAGTTTTATCTCGGAATTGCTTCTATTTATCTAACATACTGCCATTTCAGAAAAGAAACTTTGCGGGTTTCTTACGACAGATTCAGAACTCCTGACTCTATATAAAAATATCAAGGGGTTACAGGAATTGTAT
>CAYPZI010000151.1:0-6660 GCA_964415185.1 uncultured Balneolaceae bacterium
TCATTTAAATGATTAGAAATCAACAAGTCATCCGATGACTTGCGGTTATTGGATACTTGTTCAATTATTTTTCACCGTAGAAATGAGAAAATGGAATATTAGCTCTATTCAATTTACGTTCCGGTATGTTGAATATTTTGCAACTTTAATTTTAAGAGACCAATAACCCGGATGTATTCCTACGGGATGTTGGTCTCCCGGTTGTAGAGCGGCTGACTGTATTCATGCGCCATCTTTAAAAACAGAAGACAGGTAATCTACTCCAGGTAATCCCCATAGCTCACCCCGTCATCTCTCAGGGTGTGACAGAAATTCCAGATCTTTTGTACGATTCCGTTGGTGGTCATGTGCAATTTCGTTTCAGTTGAATGCTATGTTCTAAAATGAGTTCTAAATTCTTTAATAATTTTTCCCGGGTCCTGGCGATTATCGGTAATAGTGAGAACTTCAATTTCCTGTTTTAAAATCCTGTAGTAAAATGAACTTTGAGGTGTAACGACACACCAATGTATTTCATCAAATTCTTCAGCCAGAGGATTACTTTCCGGGTGATGGGAAATTTGGTCAAACTTCTTTTGCAGTTTATTAAGGTAGTTGGTTTTTGAGGATTTCCCCCATTCCTCTTCAAGATATGTGAGCAGCTTTTTGAGTTTATAGTCCGCCAGAGCTGATAAATAGACTTTCACAGGCTCAAGATATGTTTTTCAGGAAATCTTCAAATGAGATGCGTTCTCCCCGGTTCAATTGTTCGAGCCCGAGTTGTATTTCTTCCTTTTCGTATTCGGTAAGGCTTTTTCTGAACCTGCTGCCTTCATCCAGCAATAACTTATGGATTTTTTGAATAAGCTTTGGGTCTTCCAGCTCCAGAATCAATTTGGCCAGTTCAATTTTTGATGTTTGCGTATCCATTATTCTGAATTTTTAATCTTTATTTATAAATCACTCCACACTTCATCATCTATGGTGTTATTCCAGGCTTCGGCTAAAGAAGATTCACTGAGTAGCATAAGCCCTAACGCTTCTTTCCGGCCCTGCAATTTCAGAAAACGCACAAAGTCGATGACTTCCCGGAGTTTATCATCCGAAAATTCTTCAATTTCTTTTAAAAGTAAGTCTTTGTTGTTCACAGCCAATGCATTTTTAAGTGCGTAGGTTAAATAACGAAAATTGTGGATTGAATGCTATTTTCTTTTATTGACATTATCGGAACCGGCAGGTTTTTATTTTGAGAAAAGGAGAGCACCATGAAATACTGTGAAGAAACATTGACCGAACGGTTAACTACAGCATTGAACTGGGTGGTAAGTTCTATATTGTTGAAAACGTACCGACCAGGGTAAATGAAGAGACCGGTGAACAGTATTTTGCTCCTGAAACAGTTGAGCAACTCCATAAAACAATTCGCGGTGACGCCAGTCCCAAGAAAACCGTGGAAACGCCCGTGTTTGATTATTCAGACTAAACTGTGATGTGTGTGATGATACATCCCTACCCCGCCATTGGCACCTTTAACCTGCACCCAGGCATTCAGTGGAGCCATATGTGGCTTTTTTCTGTTTGAACTCTTTTTTATCGTAATCATTCACATATAAATCTTGTCGGAGTGTTATATTATTTCAATTTTACTGAAGGTTAAATTGCATGAAAATTAGAAATCAAACCATGTGAAAATGGATGATTATCATGTAAATAAAGAAACTTTTTAGATTCACTTGCTAATACACCATTTAAATCACTGAACCATTGGCTACTGATTCAAAAGTATCTGCCGTATCCCGAACCATCGGTTTTATAGGCTCGCTCGGCATCGGTGTGGGAGCGATGGTAGGTGGAGGAATCCTGGCACTTGCCGGTGTGGCGTTCGCCGTCAGTGGCCCTTCGGCCATTCTGGCGTTTGCTTTAAACGGACTGATCGCATTTGTAACGGTTTTGAGTTTCGCTGAAATGGCATCGGCCAATCCCCAGTCGGGCGGAACCTACACCTATGCCAAAAAAGCATTGTCGCTTCAGGTGGCGTTCGGAGTGGGCTGGGTAGTCTGGTTTGCCTCCCTGGTTGCGGCTGTTCTCTATGCCCTGGGGTTCGGAGCATTTGCCGTTTTTTCCCTTCAACAGATTCCGGCAGGGGGAATTGAATGGCTTTTTGAACACAGCCTGACACCGGTTCTGCTCGCGCTCAGTGCCATCGGTTTTTTTACTTTCAAACTGACCCGGGGAACCGGTGACGGCGGCATGTATATCAATATCGGGAAATTGCTTGTTTTTGCAATTCTGATTGCCGGCGGATTGGCTGTTTTTGTACAGACCCCGTTTTCCCATGTTAAACAGAGCCTCGATCCTTTTTTTACAGGTGGATTCGGAGGTGTTATTGCCGCGATGGGATACACGTTTATCGCCTTCCAGGGATTTGATCTGATCGGCTCGGCTGCCGGTGAGATTAAAGATCCGGAAAAAACCATTCCGAAGGCGATGATCGGTACACTTGCCGTGGGACTCATCATTTATATCCCGCTGCTGTTTGTGATGTCCACCATAGGAGTAGAACCGGGCGGATCGATAGCACAGATGAGCAATGAAAATCCGGAGACCGTGCTGGCAGTTGCCGCACAAAATTATCTGGGAGCTTTCGGATTTTGGCTGGTATTGATTGCCGGGGTATTCTCTATGCTCTCCGCCTTGCAGGCCAATCTTTTTGCAGCGTCCCGCATCGCACTTAAAATGGCCAAAGACCGGACACTGACACACCATTTGTCCGTCATTCACACTGATTATGGCACCCCGGTGAACGCGGTGTATGTGACCTGCGGCATCGTGGCTCTGCTGGTACTGATTTTGCCCGATGTGGCTGCTGCCGGTGCTGCGTCGAGTTTGATTTTCCTGATTACTTTTGCGCTGGGGCATCTCATCATGATGCTGATGCGAAAACGAAGATACAAGGAGAGTGATACGTTCAACGCTCCCTTTTATCCGGCGCTTCCCATTGCGGGTATGGTTGCTTGCCTCGGCCTGGCGATATTCCAGGCGGTCGTTGTTCCCGAGGCAGGTTTAATCTCACTATTCTGGCTTCTGATCGGTTCTGTTCTGTTTGTCTCCTTTTTTGTAAAAAAGGCGGAAGCTATTGAGGCTTCCGAGCAGGCACTGGACCCGGATCTGGTCCGGCTGCGGGGATTGAGTCCGCTGGTGCTGCTTCCGATATACAACCCGGACAATGCCGAATCGATGGTGTTTGTAGCCGGTGCGCTTGCGCCGCCGGTGGTGGGACGCGTGTTGCTGCTTTCAATTGTCACGCCTGCAGATGAAAAAGATGAGATCAACCAACGCCTTAGAGGCAGCCGCGATGTTACTGAGCGGGCCCTGAAGGCGTCATTTGAGGCCGGATTACGGCCTGATACGCTGACAACAATTGCCGATCATCCCTGGGAGGAGATTGAACGGGTTGCAACAGTGCATAATTGCCGCAGTTTATTATTGGGACTCAGTAACCTGGAAGACGTTGGAACCAGCCAGAATCTTGAAAAACTGGTCCGGAATGTGAAGTCGGATGTGGTAGTGTTTAGACAGCCCTACACCGGATGGAAGATCACCGAGGCCCGCAGCGTGCTGATTCCCGTTGCCGGTTTCAGCAGCCATGATCCCCTGCGGGCACGTGTGGCGGCCAGTTTGTGGCGTACCTCACAACCCGGGATGACATTTATACAAATTCTGCCTTCGAATACACCGGAATTACAAGTAAACAAAAACCTGGTAAAACTCTCACGATTTGCTGGCCGTATCATACCGGGAAACACTGACGTCAAAGTTGTTAAAAATGATGATGTAAAAGAAGAACTGATCAGGCAGGCAAAAGAGCACGACCTGGTTATTATGGGCCTGGGCAAACCGGGTATCAATCAAAAAGCGTTTGGCGGCATCGCAATTGCACTGGCTGAAGAAACGGATTCCGCATTGATTTTTATCAGTAAAAAGTGAGTAATGTAGTGTTATAAATACAATGAAGGGACTATCGATTTTTCAAATGATCGTCTGTATTTGAAATGGCGATATTAAATACGATACGTTGCCATAACTCCGGAGGTTTTAAAAAAGGCGCTTGATGCGCAGCAGTATCTATCAGAGCTGAAGGGGATCTCCCAATCGATTCCGAATCAGGGAATTCTGCTGAACACACTGCCAATGCAGGAAGCACGCGACTCTTCAGAGATTGAGAATATTGTTACCACAACCGGCTATGTGGATTATGTGCTTTGAGATGATAACGGGAAACCGCTGGCTTTGGTCGAAGCCAATGCTCCGGTAACTGGGGAGAAGTTGTACTTAATGAAGCAAAACTTACAGGAAATCAATTAATTCAATTCAGAAGATTAGTTAAACGATTTCTTAAAGGACAAAACCGAATGCAAAAAATAGTTACAAAGCCTTTCAATTTAATTGTATTCGGTCACTGGAGCTTTTTTACTCAGGCCATTCAATGGGTAAAGCAAGAGCATTAAGCGACATATCGTAAAATAGAACTGTCTATATAAAAAGGGAGTGTAGTTATCTGCACTCCCTTTTGTGCATTCAAAAACAAAATAAAATGGCATTTCAAAGTTACTGTATTTCACTCAATCAAATGCCAGATTTACGGCAAAAAAGATGGGATCGGCTTGGGTAGGGCTTGTTTATAGTCCCATATTTCACTGAACTTCGCCTTTATCCCTATCAACTTTTTCTAAAATTCTTGTGAAATGAATAGATAGTTTAAATAGGAATAAATAAAATCCTACATCACTTAAAGTGAATAATCTTTTTCTTGGTATGTCCTCTTGATTTAAGTGACTTATATGACAACTTGAAATATAATCCAATCTGACAATCGAGCTTTCTAAGATACCAAAGCTAGGTAAATAAAAAATTGATGAAATATTTTGTTTCTCAATTTCGTATTTATAATTTCTAATTTGATCCTGATTGTATTTTAAATCTTCTTGTAGCGTGTTAAGATACTTAGTTAAATTGTGAATTGGAGCATATGTAATTGAATCATTATATGGACTCTCGTTTTCTGGGTTCATACTACATGAATTCGACAGTACCATTACCGGTACATTCTTTATCTGATTGTCCGGTAAAAGTGCGAAAGGCATTTTATCAAGAGCATCACTTTGAAAGAGGGAAGGGTGGTCATTAAGAGAAGTTGTGTAGTAACTCTTCTTTGAATTGTTTGGAAATTTACTTAGCTCCTCTAATAATTTATTATATGAATCCTCTGAAAGATATTTAGGCAAATATTTTTTTATTTCCTCAACTGAAATACCCTTATCGTAAGGATAGAAAATTTTTTTAAAAAAACTCTTGATATGTATTAAATCTAGAATAAATTCCAAAACTTATTATAGGTTACTTTCTGTGCCTCAATAGGTTCAATACTTTGATCCTTAAGCAATTTTCCAGCGAACTCATTTATAATATTAAAGTCTTCAATATCTTTTGATTTAATAGCTTCATTTTGTGTAGTAACAGCATCTGATCCAAGTTCTATTTCAGTATTAATAGATTTATTAGTAGTATCAAAATCAACATTGATATCGTCAAGTGAACCAACTACATCATTATACACAAATGATGCTTGTTCTTCTGACATTTCTTTATAAGAATATAAACCTAAAATTAATGGTAAGATATAATCCCCCTTGGAATTAGTATTAGCACTATGATCTCCAATTGTAAATGTTGTCATATTAATTTACCTCAATAAATTGGATTTAAACTCTTAAGAAAATTTTCTGAAAGTAAAGGAAAGAAAACTTTTTTTTCTTGAAGGTGAAGTTTATCTAAGATCTCCTTGTTGCTTTGCATAGAATATTGACCTGGGTTATCTGATATAACATCTATATCAATCATTGATATATTTTTTTTATCCCCAAATGATGCATTGTTAGCAATTTGCAAAATTATGCGAGTTTCTTTTTTCCTGATTTGAGTTTTGAAAAAAGTTTCATCTGTTTGAAACGCTTCTTTATTTAGAATTATTTTTAAATCAATGTTCTTAAAAATATCACTATCAAATAAGTTGATATATCTCAATGAATTTCTTTCAATTCTCCCAATTATTTCTGACTCTTTTACTTTGTCTAGAACCCAATTAACATTGTTATAAAAAGTATTCCAACCAGGATACTCTTTTTTAACAGAAAGAGCCAAAACTCTTGGTCCAATTTGAAGAATATAATTTTGATAAGTTAGTTTATGATGTGGTTTGTATTTAAGATTCTTCTCTCTTTTACGAATTTTTTCAGGTAAATCGAGAATAGGTAAGCTCTCTACGTCCGAATATCTTTCCTTTAAATAAGAATAAATTATTCCAAAAACCGCTTCGCTTGGTGAAGTTGGTTCAAAACGTACTTCTATAATTGCCTCTTCAATTGGACAAGGGGAAATTTTTTTTGGAAGCTTCATTTGCTCGTAATAAAAGAATTAAATCTCTAAAATTAATTAAGTATTCTATATATAATGTAGACAAATAATAATTATTTCCAATAATAAAAAAGCTATAAATATTTACAATAAAAATTAGGGATATTATTAAATTTAGTTAATAAAAAAATATTGCATTATGAGGGTCTAAAGTTATACCTATATTATACCCATAAAACAACAAAACCCTGTAAATAATAATCTTAC
>CAYPZI010000152.1:0-6620 GCA_964415185.1 uncultured Balneolaceae bacterium
GCCCTCAACAAGCATGAGGGTAACGTTTCCAAAGCCTCAAAAGAATTGGGGCTGACAAGAGCTTCACTTTACAGGAGAATGGAAAAATATGGTCTTTAGGCACTTCAAATTAGGTGTTGTCTGGCGTGTACTAATGATATCGGCAGCTTCTGCACTATCAATTTATCTTTGGATGAACACCACTTTTTATTTTTCTGCGGTCATTATTTCGATTGTTGATATACTCTTTGTAATTGGTTTAATCAGATATGCGGAGAAAACCAATGAGAAGCTGACCCGGTTTCTGAATGCAATACAGTACAGTGATTTTTCAAGTTCGTTTACAGATATTGACCTTGGTTCTTCATTTAAGGAATTGAACCAGGCTTTTAATGCGATTGTAGAGAAATTTAAAAAAGAAAGAAGTGAACGCCAGGAAAGCCTCCGGTATCTTGAAACCGTAGTTCAGCATGTGGGTGTGGGTTTGCTTGCCTTCAACCGGCAAGGCGAAGTTGAACTTCTGAATGTAGCCGCAAAGAGAATGTTGAACCTGCCGGTACTCAGGCATATCGACGGCCTGAAAGAGATTCACCCAGGTTTATATCGTTCGGTTCTTCAGCTTCGCTCGGGAAACAAAAAACTGGTGGTATTTGAATCGCAGAACCGAACACATCACTGGGCCATTCATTCCACAGAGTTTATTATGAGAGGTGATAATTACAAACTTGTGTCATTGCAAAATATCAGCAGCGAACTCGAAGAAAAGGAGATGGAAGCATGGCAGAACCTTACCCGGGTGCTTGCACATGAAATCATGAACTCAATCACACCGATTGCATCGCTTTCCGAAACCATCTACACCATACTTGACAGCCAGATTCAAAAAGAGGGTGAAAAAAGTATGATCAGTAATGAGACACTGAATGATGTAGAGGAGGCCCTGGCCACTATCAAAAACCGCAGCTACGGCCTGATGAAATTCGTTCAGTCATACAGGGATTTTACACAGATTCCGGAACCTGATAAAACGAGGATCCACGCCGGAGAATTGATTTCGAGAGTGATTAACCTGATGAGAGGCGAATTTGAAAAAAATGAAATCAGGATAGAAGTGAACTTGAATCCGGAGGAGATATTTATTTTTGCAGATCCGCAACTGCTGGAACAGGTACTCATCAATCTTTTGAAAAATGCCCTGAGGGCGATTAAAAATACTCACAAACCCGAGATCACTTGCACGGCCTATTATAACGAGGATGGTGAGGTGCGGATTGATATAAAAGACAATGGCCCCGGAATACCCAAAAAATTATTTGATAAAATATTCATACCTTTTTATACATATAGAGGTGACAGCTCAGAAAAAGGTACAGGGATAGGTTTAAGTTTATCCCGCCAAATAATGAGGCTTCATAACGGGAGTTTGACGGTAAAATCAGATCCCGGTGCCGGTACAGTTTTTACATTGAACTTTTGACCTGTCGAGGTGATGAGTTAGTGTTATGTCAACTGTAAACCCGCAAAGTTTTATCTCGAAATTATATCTATTTTCTCAACATATTGCCATGTGAGAAAGGAAACTTTGCGGGTTTTTATCCGACATTTTATAATTGATACGACACTAGTCATCCGCAATAACCTGGAATAAAAAGAATCAAAGTAACATGAACACATTCAAGACTGCTCAATTTTGTGTTTTCTTATTCATTACATTCTGTTTTTCATTCCTGATTTCAGAGGCCGGTGCGCAAAAAAATGTACTGGCTGGAAGGGTGCTTGATGCTGAAACCGGGATGCCGATACAAGGTGTACATGTCTTTTTTGACAAAACAACGATCGGAACCATAACAAATGAGGGAGGCCGCTTTCGCCTGGCCGGTTTTCAAGATGGAGATTATGTGATTTCCGCATCTTTTATAGGCTTTGAAACTTTTACCGTTCCGGTTTCGATACCGGAAGATAATACTGCAACATTTAAAATATCACTGAATCCAAAGGTGCTTGAGGGAGATGTGGTAATGGTAACGGACAAAACTCCGAAAGAGTGGCTTAAAAACCTGCAAAAATTTGAAAGCCTGTTTCTCGGAGAAACTCTGAATGCCGATCATACAAAAATCAAAAATCCGGAAGTACTTGAATTCTTTGATGACGGCAGTGAGTTCAGGGCGGAAGCCACCGAACCGCTTGTTATTGAAAATAATGCCCTGGGCTATGAAATCACCTATTTTCTTACGGAATTTAAATTCAATAACAGTACCATTTCGGCTAAAGCAACCTCCAAATTCCGTGAACTGCAAGCCAAAGATCCCGAAACAAAAGCAAGGTGGATAGAAGAGAGAAAAAGGGCCTATCTCGGCTCATTTAAACATTTTCTCGATTCACTTGACAGAGGATCAACCAATGAAGACGGATTCCGTATTTTTTATCAGTCAACCAGGAGCCTGTTGCAAAATCAATACGAGCTGAAACCACAACCTGTAGAAAACCCGCAAAACCTGATAACCAAGTTACCGGGTGAGCTCAGAACGGTTGAATTGAAGATTGACAAGCAATTTCCGTATTTACGTGTTGAATACATTCATGAAAGGCCGGAACAAAGAATAGCCGAGAGATACAATGTGCCGGCTTTGTCAATGAATCAAATTTCATTCATCAGTTTTCCCAATCGCAAAGCCGTTTTGGATTTACAGACCACCAACTCTACAAACAGTTACGTTCCTCTCTTTTACGGTTATTGGGGCTGGACAAGCAGGGTTCCCGAATTACTGCCGCAGGATTTTGTGATCAGTGATAACATCTGACCATATCAGGTTTTAATTGCCATCAGAACCTCGCTCGGAAATGTCGCTTGTGAGACAATTGATTTTTTAAGGACTTTATACCCGGCTTTTTCAAGGTATTGATGCAGGGAAACGGGACGGCATCCGGCCAGCAGGTCCGGATAGGATTTTGCCATCTTGTACCATGGCCGCTGGTACCATTTTTCAGGAAAAGCCATACTGCATATGAGCAGTTTCCCTTCTTTTTTTAAAAGGCAGTTATACTTTTCGAGTATTGGTATAAAATCGGCTTCAGGAAAAAGATCAAGCATGTAATTGTTAAAAATATAATCAAACCTGCCATGTCTGAATTCCATATCATAAACCGATTCGAGTTTGAGATCGATATAATTGTTTTTCAGGTAAGGCCGGATTCGTTTTTTGGTTCTTGCGAGCATCTCCCTTGAAAAGTCAATTCCTGCCGTATAACCGCCGGTGTTGCACTTAACCAATTTTTCAAAAAAAAGCCCTGTTCCTGTGGCAACTTCCAAAACATTGGAATTTCCCTCGAGCCCAGCCCATTCAAGCGACAACTGCTGCGCCCTGGTTTCGGTCAAATTTGCCCAAAGATCATAATACAAAGATGCGCCTGCAAACTTTCTGTAAACCGACTCTTCATCCCAGGTTCTTTCTAAAGGCTTCATTCTGGCTGAAGTGGGGTGAGATGTCTTTCAATAAGAGCCGAATAAAGATCTTCCAACGACTGCTCAACCGATACGGAGGTATCGATTTTGATAAAGTTTTCGGAAGGTAAGTCATTGCCTGCCTCATATTTTCGGTCGAGTTCAGCCATATCTTCAAACCGGGCATCGGAGATGATTTCATTCTCATTTTCCCTTTTCTTCAGGCGTTTTTTGCGAATTTCGTCCGGTGCAGATACTTCAATGAAGATAAAATCCATTTTCCTGTATTCACATTCTTTAACGAGATCCATGCGCATGGCCGACTTGCTGAAGGTGCCGTCCAATACAACTGCCTTGCCTTTTTCAATCTCGTCAAACCCGGATCGAATCATTTTCCCGTAGGTTTTTTCAGACATTTCCCTGTTGTAGATCTCTTTGCGTTTGGCCTGGCTGCTTCTTTCCGTCTCAGGCTGCCCGGCAAGCTGCTTGCGGATTTTATCTGTCATGAAATGTTCAAGTTCCAAATCATCCGAGAGCTTTTCGGCCAGGGTACTCTTGCCGCCGGCCACCGGCCCCATAAAAATAATCAAAACCGGTTTTGAGCCGAAAAGTGCATATTTATGTGCCAGCTTGAAATACCTGACAGCTTTTTTCCCTGCAATAACTCTTTCCTCTTCGGATTCATCCGTGTCATTAATCTCCATGCTTTTCACTTTACCCCTTACATAAGCCCGGTAACATTTATAGAAATCAATTACACCGTACATATCATCGTCATCCAGCCGATCAGCCATCATCTTAATAAAATAACGGCTGTAATCAAAAAGCCGGTTGTAATCCAGGTCCATTGCCAGGAAAGCGAGGTCGGCAGCCTGGTCCTGGAACCTGAAGCGGTCGTTAAATTCAATACAATCATAGATACATACGTTAGGGCCATCAATATTGATATGTTGTAAATGAAGATCACCGTGGCCATCCACAATCTTCTTTTCGGAAATTCTTTGCATCAACAACTTGCGGTTTCTTTCAAAAAACGTATTGGTAAATTGCTGTACAGATTTGAAAGCACGCATGGTAATTGTGTTACCGATACATTGTTCTGTTTGAGAAAAATTTTCGTCGGTGTTCTCTTTTATTTTTTCAGGCTTTCCGTACTCAAGTACTTTATCACCGGTTTCCTGGTTCAGATAAAAAGGTGCCAGTTTTTCACAGACTTTGTCAATATGCTCTTTGGTAAGTGTGTGATTATTAACAAAGGCTATCAGGAAATTTTCTTTCTTCAGCCGCTTCATTTTTACCGCATATTCAACGATATCATCTTCATTTTGCATATCGCTTTCAAGCGAATAGTGCGATTCTTGTTTAAAAACAGGAACGACTTTCAGGTAAATTTCACTACAAAGGCGGCTATTCAGTTCAATCTCTTTTTCACAGTAGTACTTCCGTTTTTTAAGGGTGGAAAAATCCAGAAAATCCAAATCAACATGTTTTTTGATCTTATAGACATACGGATCTGCAATAAAGACATGGGAGATATGAGTCTGTATATGCTCTGTCTTTTCCGGTTTAGATGGATATGATCCAGGTTCTAAAAAAAAC
The DNA here is from genome assembly GCA_964415185.1 of uncultured Balneolaceae bacterium. Lineage (GTDB taxonomy): Bacteria > Bacteroidota > Rhodothermia > Balneolales > Balneolaceae > CAYVBJ01. The sequence goes on from CAYPZI010000152.1 coordinate 5,021, forward strand.
TTCAGAAGTGCTTCAGATATCATTTTAAATAATTTGACTTGTAAACAGCAGCATTGCATCTACTGCAATAAAAATATGCGCTCTCATAGTTTATTAATCTTTTGTATCCTTAAAATAAAAAATTAGCAAGTGAATTCACATCTGTACAAAAGAATGAAACAGGTAGGCAGAAAAAAAGTATAAGTTCGGTTACTTCAAAACTTTATTATCAAAATGGCACATACGTCAAAGCGTGAAGGTATAAAACGTTTTCTGAAAGTCAGGTTCTTACTGGGCTTCCTGGTTCTGAGTACATTTGTTTTTATGGTGCTTCTGCTGGCCGGCTTTTTTGGTCCTGTACCGGGAACGGAAGAACTTAAAAACATTCGCCACCACCAGGCATCGGTTGTCAAATCATCTGATGGAGTGATTCTCGGTTCTTATTATCTTCAAAACCGCACAAATATTAAACTGGAGGAAGTGCCCCCTGTTTTTATTGATGCACTGCTGGCCACGGAAGACATTCGTTTTTACGATCACAGCGGTATTGATTTAAGGGCAATTGTAAGGGTATTGGTAAAAACCGTAATTCTTGGAATGGATGCCGGTGGTGGAAGTACAATAACCCAACAACTGGCAAAAAACCTCTATCCACGGGAATATTCATGGAAGGGAGGCTTGCTTGCGGATAAGATCCGGGAAATGATTATTGCATACCGGCTGGGAGGTATCTACCCGAAAGAAGAGATACTTGAACTCTATCTGAATACGGTTTCTTTTGGCGAAAACACCTTCGGTATCGAAATGGCTGCCCGGCGCTTTTTTAACTGCCCGGTATCAAGTTTGAGTTTAAAGGAGTCGGCCCTGCTTGTCGGACTTTTAAAGGCACCGTCTTACTACAATCCCCGGTTGCATCCGGAAAGGGCTCATGCGAGAAGCAAGATTGTTCTGAGCCAGATGGAAAAATACGGGATGATCACACCTGAAAAATCCGCCGAGGCAAGTAACGGTGATCCTGATCTTGAATATGCTAAAGTCACCACCGGCAACGGGCCGGCGCCCTATTTCAGGGAACATCTCAGAACAGAACTTGAAACTATTCTTGATACACTACAGGGGCCTGATGGAGCAGCTTACAACTTATATACCGACGGACTCATAATCGAAACCACCATCGATTCAAGGATTCAAAAGGCGGTTGAAGATGCAGTTAAAAAACAGATGTCGCAACTTCAGGAACTGTTCGAGAGTGAGATCAAAACAGATACAATTTTTAAAGAAGGGGATCCGCTGATTGAAAATCAAATCAGTCAGGCCGCCCGTTTCAGGATAATGAAACAGCATGGTATTTCGGATGAAAAAATTATTGAATCCTTTCAAAAACCGGTCCGGACTACGGTTTTTACCCACCGGGGAGAGGCTGATACCACAATCACGCCTATGGATTCGCTTTTGCATACCCTCTCGTTTCTTAATTCGGGTGTATTGGTTCTTGACTCCCGTAATGGCAGTGTTCGGGCGTGGTCGGGAGGCATCAATCATAAATATTTCAAGTACGATCACGTAAAATCCAGGCGTCAGACCGGCTCAGCCATCAAGCCCCTTGTCTACGCGGCTGCCA
>CAYPZI010000153.1:0-6511 GCA_964415185.1 uncultured Balneolaceae bacterium
TCCGCGCTTCAGACAATCAGCGAAATCCATAAATCCGATTAATCCGTGATTCTAACCACTCTTCACCGGCAATCTTCATCCGGCAAGAAAACATTTAGCCATCTATCTCAAATCGCCTTATTTTAAACACGGATTAAAATTTAAAACCACATAATTTTTTTATTTACATGAATAGCACCGTCAGGGTACGATTTGCCCCCTCACCTACCGGATTTCTGCATGTCGGCGGACTCCGGACCGCACTTTATAATTATCTTTTTGTCCGCAGCAAACAGGACGGGAAATTTATCCTCCGAATTGAAGATACCGACCGGTCCCGGTATGTTGAAGGAGCTGAAGAGGATATCATCAGGGCCCTGAACTGGTGTGGAATTGAAATTGATGAAGGCCCCGGCAAAGGCGGTGAGTATGGCCCCTATCGTCAAAGCGAAAGAAAGGAGGTTTATCACAAATATGCATCCGGATTGATTGAGTCGGGCCATGCCTACTATGCCTTCGACACGACCGGCGAGTTGGATCATATGCGGGAAAGGCTTCAAAAATCGGGAAATCCTTCGCCAAAATATGATGCCATTACACGTCAGTCGATGAAAAACAGCCTCACATTGCCGAAAGACGAAGTTGAGGAAAGACTTGAACGGGGTGATGAATATGTAGTTCGTTTAAAAGTTCCTCGAAGGGAGACCGTACGGTTTGAAGATGAAATCCGTGGTTTTGTCTCATTCGAAACCAAGGGCCTTGATGACCAGGTTCTGCTAAAATCAGACGGAATGCCAACCTATCACCTTGCAAACGTGGTGGACGATCACCTGATGAAAATTACCCACGTGATCCGGGGTGAGGAGTGGCTCAGCAGTACGCCCAAACACCAGTTGCTCTATCAATATTTCGGATGGAAACCGCCGACAATGGCTCATTTGCCTCTCATTATGTCACCAAGCGGCGGCAAGCTATCCAAAAGAAAAGCCGAAGAGGAAGGAATTCCTGTTAATACAAGGGACTATATTAAACAGCATTTCGAGCCGGAAGCCCTTGTTAACTTTTTAGCCTATCTTGGATGGAGTCCAGGTGATGACAGTGAAATCCACTCGCTTGAAGAGCTTAGCAAACTTTTTTCACTCGACAGGGTCAGCAAAGGCGGCGCGGTGTTCAATTACAAAAAGCTGATCTGGTATAACGAGCACTATCTGCGGGAAAAACCGGATGAAGAGATTGCAGAAACAGTGTCTGAACTTGCGAAAGAATCCGGAATTGAAATACCTGACAGAAATTATCTTGAAAAAGCGATTTCACTTCTGAAAGATCGTGTCAGCAAGGTGGATGAATTCCTTTCATACGGTTCCTTCTTCTTTAAAGAACCCGAAAAATATGATGAAAATGCACTTAAAAAATGGAAGGACGACAGCCCGGTGCTTGTATCTGCATACCGCGATAATATCAGCGCACTGCCTGAGTCAGAATTTGAAGCTGCAAACCTGAAATCACTGCTCGAAAAGACCATTGAAGAAAAAGATGTCGGGTTTGGTAAGCTCATGATGCCTCTGCGAATCGCCGTTACCGGACTGGGCTTCGGCCCCGACCTCTTTCAGACTATGGAACTGCTCGGCAAAGAAAAAGTGGTCGCACGAATTCAAAAAGCTCTCGAAGAATTGGGATCATAATTTTAAATATACATTATATCTGTCAAACAAAGCGGCCTGGATTTTTACCGGATTCATAGGTTCGTTGTTTGTGGTTCGTGGTTCGCTGACTCCTGCCTCCTGTTCCAAAAAATTCCTTTTCATTTTTTTACTTTTTTATATCCGATTTCTTTGGATACTTACGTTCTTACAACAAATCAGATATTATCAACTTTAAAATTATATGAGATCATTCTTATTGAAGACGGCCTCCCTCCTGCTTATCCTTGCCCTGATTTATCCGTTAAAGGTAAATGCACAACAGCAATACAGAAATCACGAACAAGTATCAGAAAGGCTTAATGAACTTGCAAATTCATACCAGGAATACGCATCGCTTTCATCCATTGCTAAATCTCCCGGCAATAGAGATATCTGGAAACTCACGATTGGCTCCGGAAATATTGAAAACAAACCGGCCCTCGCAATTATTGCCGGAGCAGATGGCTCGCATATCCTTGGAATTGATCTTGCCGTAAAGACGGCTGAACATCTGCTTGAAAATTCAGCAGACGATGAGACTCGCCGGCTTCTAAATCAGCATGTGTTTTACATTTTTCCAAACATAAACCCTGATGCCTCCGAACAATTTTTTTCGGAAATGAAATACGAAAGAACTGTCAACGGTAAAGATACAGACTTTGACCGTGACGGACGAATCTCGGAGGACCCATTTAACGACCTGAACGGAGACGGACTCATTTCCATGATGCGGGTTGAAGATCCGACCGGTAAATGGAGAGCTTTGGAAGATGACCCAAGAGTTATGGTCAAAGCTGATATCCTGAAAGGAGAAAAGGGAATGTTTCATCTTTTTACGGAAGGTAAGGATGAAGACCTGGACGGTGAATTTAATGAAGACCCGTCAGGTGGTGTGAATATCAATAAAAATTTTACTTACCAATACCCTGCCTTCGAACGAGGTGCGGGGGAACATCCTGTATCGGAAAATGAAAACAGGGCACTACTCGATTTTCTATACGAGGCCTTTAATGTGTATGCAGTCGTTACATTCGGCCATACCAATAACCTGACTGATCCCTGGAAGTTCAACCGTCAGGCAGTTTCAAAAAGGGTTATTTCGGGGCCTCTTGAAAATGATGCTGAAATCATGGCACTTGTCACGGATGAGTACAAAAAATTTGTCTCCGATAAAAATGCTCCAAATTATAAACTGCAAAAAGGCGGGATCGTTGAGTGGGGATACTTTCATTATGCCAGGCCCAGTTTTGGAACCCCGGCATGGTGGATACCGCCACCCGATTCAGGTAAAACAGATGAGAACGCCGAGATGGCTTTCCTGAATTGGGCTGAGGGCTACGGTGTCGAAACCGCGTTTATAGACTGGCAGGAAGTTGACCATCCCGATTTTCCGGACCACAAAACGGAAGTCGGCGGCATTCCTCCGTTTGCCATGACGACCCCGCCATACGAAATGGTTGATTCAATCTCGATGGCACATAACAAATTTATAATGCGTCTCACTGAAATGCGTCCTGAGCTTACATTTGAAAATGTAAAGATTGAAAACGCCGGACGAAACCTGACGCGGATCACACTTGATCTGCACAACCGCGGTATTTTGCCCACATCTACAGAACTCGGACAGAGAACCAAGTGGGTCAGGCCGGTTAACGTACACCTTGAAGCAGGCGGCTCTCTCGAAGTTGTAAGCGGAAAACGTGTATTTCAGATCGACCGGATTGAAGGTGATTCATCAGAAAAAATCTCATGGCTGATCCGGGGAAAAGGCTCAATTAAAATAACGGCAGGCACACCGGCTGCAGGCTTCGCAGAATTAGAACAGGACATTTGATCAAATTTTAAAAACAGACTGAAATTATGTACAAATTATTAATCACTCTATTGCTTCTGATTTTGTTTTCCACAATAGCCGCAGGCCAGGAGAATCGCAACTATTTCAGGGCACTCGGAACGCCGGAAAATCCGGAAGTAGAGGCAAGCTGGAATCGCTATCTTACCTATGATGGCATTGAGGATTTAAGCAAACGCCTGGCCGAGGCTCATCCGGGCCTGGTAAAGCTTTCATCCATTGGCAAATCGTACGAGGGCCGCGACCTCTGGATGCTGACTGTCACCAACCACTCCAACAAGCCTCATAAAGAGAAGCCCGGCTATTACATTGACGGAAACATCCATTCAAATGAAATACAGGGAACCGAAGTTTCGCTCTACACGGCTTGGTACCTGGCTGAAACATATGATGAAATCGATTTTGTAAAGAATTTGCTTGATTCGCGGGTATTCTACATCGTGCCCTCAATCAATCCGGATGGCAGGGAGCACTATATGAAGCAGCCGAATACCCCGCATACACCCCGTTCGGGTGTGAAACCGGTAGATAATGATGGCGATGGGCTCGCCAGCGAAGATGAGTTTGATGATCTGAACAATGACAATCACATCACTCAGATGAGGCGTAAAAACCCGCGCGGACGTTGGAAAATCGATCCTGATAATCCCCGAAGAATGATCAGGGCCGAAACGGATGAGTTCGGTGATTATGACATGCTTGGCTGGGAAGGAATCGACAGGGATGGCGACGGCCGTATTAATGAAGACCGAACCGGATTTTACGATCCGAACCGCGACTGGGGCTGGAACTGGCAGCCGGATTATATCCAGGGCGGTGCATATAAGTACCCGTTTTCATTACCTGAAAACCGTGCAGTTGCCGATTTTGTAATGCAGCATCCGAATATCGCAGGTGCACAATCATATCACAATACAGGCGGTATGCTTTTGAGGGGGCCGGGTGCCGCAGAAGATGCCGGAACCTATAACAGAACGGATGAAGCCGTTTACGACTTTTTAGGAAAAATCGGGGATGAGATGATGCCTGGTTATCGATATATGGTGGTTCATAAAGACTTATATACTGTTTTTGGAGGGGAACTCGACTGGTTTTACGGCGGACGCGGTATTTTTACTTTCACCAATGAACTTTATACTTCCTACATGATGTATATGCGAAATGCCGATCAGTCAGATCAATATACATTCGATGAACGCCTACTGTTTAACGATGCCTGGTTGGAGTGGGAAACATATGACCATCCGCAGTTTGGCGAAGTTGAGATCGGTGGATTTAAGAAAAATTTTGGAAGGGCCAATCCCGGGTTTTTGCTTGAAAGTGATGCCCATAGAAATATGGCCTTTACTATCTTTCACGCTTTTCACCTGCCTGAATTGGGCATCGGCGATGCTGATATCAGGGATCTTGGTAATGGCCTTTCAGAAATTACCGTTGCTATAACCAATGACAGGGTGATTCCGACCCATGCAAGCCACGATCTTAATAATAAAATTTCACCGCCGAACTATGTTTCCATTGACGGTGTAAATGTGGAAGCAGGGATGATCATTGAAAATGTTGATTTCAACGTCACTACCGAACAGAAAACCGAAGCGGGCAGGCTGCGTGTATCCAATATTCCCGGCATGGATGAGGTAAAAGTCCGCTGGATTGTTAGAGGCAGCGGAAGGTTTACCGTTACTGTTGAAAGTCAAAAAGGCGGAAAGATTTCAAAACAGTTCAGTTTTTAGTATTCAAAATCTGTTATTAGGTTTCTTTACACATTATTTTTTTTTTAGTATTATTTAACTATTGTTTTATCATGTTTAATACAACGATTCAGCGAAGAAAGTCATCGGATCGTGCCCGATGACTTATCCGGCATTTAATCATTGACATAATACTATATACTAACTCAATTATATGCTATGGCAAATTCATGGTATGAAAAAAATAGAGAAAAGATTCTCAGTGAAAAAAAAAGATTGTACCGGGAAAACAAAGAGTTCAGGGAAAAAGCAAAAAAAAGATACAGGGACCGATACCGTAACGATCCCGACTACAGAGCAAAAACTTTACAAAGAGCCAAAGATCGTTATCACGAAGATGAAGAGTACAGAAAAGCAACGATCGAGCGTGCGAGAAAGCGTAATGAAAATTCAAAGCCTGAATAGGTTCAGGGTTGAATCAGCCCGGCAGCAACTTTTTTTGGAGAAGCACCTTTCGTTTTAAGCAGGTAAACAATTAAAGACCCAAAGAGTACGGCGTATAATGTTGAGAATTGAAACAGTACGGTAAGTGAAAACATTTCACTGAAATAGCCTATCACATTTGCGCTGAATCCGAAACCAAGCTGTAAAGCTGCAACCATGAAGCCCGAAACAACGGCAGCGTGTTCGGGAAACTCGTCAGTAGATGTACTGACCGACTGCGGAAAGAGGAATGAAATGGCCAATCCGCCTATAGCCATAGACGCAAGATAGAGAATTTCCGTATCTGCAACAGGCATCAGAAAATAGATAACGGCAAGAATAAAAGGTGTAGCCATAAACAACATCCCGGTTGAAAATCTAAGTGCAATCATAGCAAAAAGAACCCTGCCGAGTGCCACAAATCCCCAGAAAAGTGACAGCCCGAATGATGCTTTAGCAACCGACAGCCCCCCTTCCTTTTCCAGAAACACCGCACCCCAGCTTCCGAACGTGGCTTCGCAGGCACCATAAAAGAAAACTGCCACAACATATAACCACAATCGCCTGGGCACCCTGAACTTTATTTTAGCTTCCGTTTCATCTTTTAAACTCTCTTTCAAATGCAATGGGAGTGCAAAAGTAAAAAGCAAGAGCAACAAAAGAATTACTGATGCAAAAAAGGGAGCGCCCCACCAAAATGAAAAACCTGCAAAAAGGCTTATTAACAGCGGCGATGCAGCCGTACCAACGCCCAGAAAAAAATGAAGGGCCGTAACTGCCGATGACTCTTTCCCTTCAAAAAGCTGGTAAGCAAAAGGATTTAA
>CAYPZI010000154.1:0-4917 GCA_964415185.1 uncultured Balneolaceae bacterium
TTATAAGTGCCTTAATTATTTAAGTTCTCTTCGTGAACCTTTGAGTCTTTGTGTCTTCGTGGCAAAAAAGTGCCGGTTTTTGCCACAAAGTCGCGAAGTCACGAAGCAACACGAAGAATTCCGATAGATCTATTTAAAATTAAAGTCGATTTGCAGCCAACTATACTTCTTGGACAGACTCTATGAATGTCGCATCCCAAATGAAAATGCCGTTGGTATGATCGGCAAATGTGGGTTGAAACTCAAAATCATCTCATCTTCCATCATAGAAGAATCCATTACCCATACAAACCTGTCCGGATACCGACGGATCAACATAGAGCCTAAAAAAAGTTAAACCCAAAGCAAATTTGAACCATGAATCATCATCAAAATTTGGTATTTTATATCTGAAGAGTGGTCTTTTTATACTAAAAATGACAGTCCGAATAAATTTCATTTACACAAAATCATAATCTTTATTTGATGCGGCCAACATTCTGTATCTCATAAACCATAACCCTCTACCCGAAATGCCCAAAAACAACTTCAACATCGACGACGCTTACTTATTTGAATCCGAACTCTCCGAAGATGACCGCATGATTATGGAATCGGCTCGCGAGTATGCTCAGGCCAAACTGGAACCGCGCGCACTGAAGGGTAACCAGGATGAGGTGTTTGACATGGATATCGCCAAAGAGATGGGAGAGCTCGGCCTTCTCGGGGCTGCTATCGACCCAAAGTATGGAGGGTCCGGTGTGAGCCAGACCGCCTACGGATTGATTGCCCGCGAGGTGGAACGCGTGGATTCGGGATACCGATCATTTATGTCGGTGCAGTCGTCACTGGTTATGTACCCGATTTCCATTTTCGGTACAGAAGAACAGAAAGAGCGGTTTCTGCCAAAGCTGGCATCAGGTGAGCTTATCGGCTGTTTTGGGCTCACAGAACCGAACCACGGCTCCGATCCGGGGTCGATGGAATCAACCGCCGTGAAGACAGAAGGAGGATGGATCCTGAACGGTGCCAAGATGTGGATTACCAATTCCCCGATTGCAGATGTATCGGTCGTGTGGGCAAAAGCCAAAGAATCAGAAAACGATAAACCTGTGATTCGTGGTTTCCTGGTCGAAAAAGGGATGGACGGATTTTCGGCACCGGCTACCAAGCATAAGATGAGCTTGCGGGCATCGTCAACCGGAGAGCTTGTGTTTGAGGATGTGTTTGTGCCCGATGAAAATGTGTTCCCGGAAATCCGGGGACTGAAAGGGCCGTTTACTTGCCTGAACAGTGCCCGTTACGGCATCGCATGGGGAGCGGTAGGGGCAGCCGAGTTTTGCTATAAAAAAGCGCGTCAATATGTTCTCGACCGCAAGCAGTTTGGCAAACCGATTGCAGCTAACCAGCTTCCCCAAACCAAACTGGCCGATATGCTTACCGATATCACCTCCATGCAGATGCTCGCGCTGCGCCTTGGGCAATTGAAAGATCAGGGACGTGATCACCACGCAATGGTTTCACTTGCCAAACGGAATAATGTAAGCAAAGCATTGAACATAGCCCGTGTATCGCGCGATATGCACGGCGGCAACGGTGTCTCGGGCGAGTACAGGGTGATTCACCACGTAATGAACCTGGAGTCGGTCAATACCTACGAAGGAACGTACGACATCCACGGGCTCATCCTCGGACGTGAAATCACCGGCATCCAGGCATTTGTACCCAAAGGAAATGATGTGTAAATAAGCCACCTTGATCCACCTTGAAGCGTCCCGAAATGTGCTTTTCATGTCGGGACCTCCAAGCGTGGCGGGTAACAGGTCAGAACCTTGACTTCTTTAATCAGACTGTGCCCGGCTATTGATGGATGAATTGTAAAACACTCATCGGATGTCTTATACTTGTAAGGTTCATGATTGAATCTCTAAATCAGTCCCGATTACTTTCGGAAATGCATAAACCTTCAACCTTCAACATATAACCACCATGACTCCCACAAAAGTCGCCATTATCCAAAATTCACCTGTTATGTTCGACCTCGATAAAACGCTCGACAAGGTGGAAAGCCTCGCCATGGAAGCGGCTGAATCGAATCCCGATCTGATTCTTTTTCCCGAGGCGTTTGTACCTGCTTACCCGCGCGGGATCTCGTTCGGCACGGTGGTGGGCGATCGTACGGATGAGGGACGCGAGACCTGGCTTCGATACTGGAAGAGCGCTGTTGAGATTCCGGGCAAGGCTACAGACCGCCTGGGTGAAATCGCCAAAAAAGCGAAAGCCATACTGGTGATCGGGGTGGTTGAAAAAGGGCTGACCGGCACACTCTACTGCACACTGCTATACCTGGATAAAGACGGCTCCGTTTTGGGAAAACACCGCAAACTGAAACCCACGGCTGCCGAACGGATTATCTGGGGTGAAGGGGATGGCTCGGATCTTGATGTTTATGAAACCGGAAAAGCCCGAATCGGCGGACTCATCTGCTGGGAAAATTACATGCCGTTGGCACGGTATCGGCTTTACAAACAGGGAATTGAAATTTACCTGGCGCCAACCGCCGACCACAGGGAGAGCTGGCAGGCCACCATGCGGCATATCGCCTGCGAGGGACGCTGTTTTGTACTGGGCTGTAACCAGATTTTAAAAAAGAGCGATTACCCCGACCTGCCCGGTGAAAATTTATCAGGTTACGGGGATATCATAAGCAGGGGAGGCAGCGTAATTGTGGATCCTTTTGGTAATGTGATGGAGGGTCCGCTGTGGGATGAGAGCGGGATTCTGACCGCTGAGCTAAACCCGAATCTGATCGGCAAAGCCAAAATGGATTTTGATGTGGCAGGCCATTATTCGAGGGATGATGTAGATTGGCAGTCTCATTGAGTCAGAATCAAGCTCTTCGTTATTTACTAACTGATAACTTGCTTGCCATCACAATCCCGTTTGTTGATATACGATTTCTGATATTCGATATGCGATCTCTGATCTGAACTACCCATTGATTTTAAAATCGTTTATTTACAATTAATATTCTGGATTTTAGATACTACATGAAATGCAATGGAAATAATAATTTCATTTCATTGAAAATGGCTGCATCTTTTGCAGAAATGATATCAAAAATAAAAAGTGTTGTGTCAAATATAATCTGTGGTAAGAAACCCGCAAAGTTTCTATTCTGAAATTGCAGTATGTTAGAAAAATAGAAGCAACTCCGAGATAAAACTTTGCGGGTTTACCGTTGACATGACAATAGTACAATCGCATTTACTTTATGGATTTAACAACAATTGCACTTACCCTTATTGGCATTGCCGCCGGTTATGCCATTGCCTGGTTTGCATCACGATCGAAGCAGTCAAGGCTTGAAGAGAGAAATAGCAACCTGGAAAATCAGCTTGCAGGCCTTGAAGCGGAATTGGAAAAACAGGAACAGCAGTTTGATATAAGGCTTGAAAAGGAGAGAGTACGCGCATCGGAAGCCGAAAAGCAGCTTGCCGAACTGAATGCCGACTACCGGAACCTGAAAGAGAGGCTGGATGAAGAGCGGGCCGAGCTGCAGAAAATGGAGGAAAAATTCCGAAATGAGTTTAAAAACCTGGCCAATGAAATCCTGGAAGAGAAATCGAAAAAATTCACCGAACAGAACCGTGAAAACCTGGATCGCCTGCTGAATCCCCTGGGTGAGAAACTGGAAGAGTTCAAGAAAAAAGTGGAGGAGACCTATCAGTCCGAAGCCAGGGAACGAAATACGCTGAAGGGCGAAATTACCAAAATTTTTGATCTGAACCAGAAAATTACCGAGGAGACAAAAAACCTGACCCGTGCCCTGAAAGGCGACACCAAACAGCAGGGCAACTGGGGAGAGGTGATCCTGCAGCGAATTCTTGAGAAATCGGGCCTGACGAAAGACAGGGAATATGTGATCCAGGAAAGCCATACCACGGAAGAAGGCCGGCGCCTGCAGCCCGACGTAGTTGTAAAACTGCCTGATGAAAAACACCTGGTGATCGATTCCAAAGTTTCGCTTACCGCTTATGAACGGTTCGTCTCTGCTGATGAGACGGCAGAGCAGGAGAAAGCACTCAAACAGCACATCGCTTCAATGAGAGCACATGTACGGGGATTGAGCGAAAAGAAATACCAGCAGTTATATGATTATAAGTCCCCCGATTTTATCCTGATGTTTATCCCTGTTGAGCCGGCATTCGGACTGGCCATGCAGAATGCACCGGAGCTGTACAATGAAGCGTTTGAGAAGAATATCATCATTGTGAGCCCGACCACGCTTCTTGCCACACTGGCTACCATCGAAAATGTGTGGAAACAGGAGTATCAGAATAAAAATGCGATGGAAATTGCCAGCCGGGGCGGTGCACTTTTCGACAAATTCGTGCTTTTTGCCGAGAGTATGAATAGAGTGGGCGACCGGATACGCCAGACACAGGAAAGTTATGACGAAGCCATGAACCGACTCAGTGTGGGATCCGGAAATGTAATACGCCAGGTTGAAATGCTGCGCAAACTCGGAGCCAAAACTTCGAAACAGCTACCGGAAAATTTTGATGCCGGAGAAGAGGATATGATTGAGTAGTTGGGCTTTTATAAAAAGATGCCGCTCCCGATCCAAGACCTCCGGGCGTGCGGCAGCACCCCGAAGCGTCTGGTATGAAGCTTGGTCTTTTGGGTTTGTTGCTAATGCGAATGAAAGAAACTGGATTGATATACGATTTCTGATATTCGGTATTCGATATGCGATCTGGAAAAACATCGTGTATCTGAGCTCGCATATTGCCAATCGCATATCAAAAAGCTGGATTGATATACGATTTCTGATATTCGGTATTCGATATGCGATCTGTGGAAACATCGTGTATCTGAGCTCGCATATCGCCAATCGCATATCAAAAAGCTGGATTGATATACGATTTCTGATAT
>CAYPZI010000154.1:5017-6508 GCA_964415185.1 uncultured Balneolaceae bacterium
TCGCCAATCGCATATCAAAAAGCTGGATTGATATACGATTTCTGATATACGATATGCGATATTCGATCTGTGGAAACTTCGAATATCTGCGAGATCTGCGGGAGCCAATAATCACAGTATGAAATTTTCTGCCTTTGCATTATTTTAAAATAAAAACCTATGAGCAAATTACCGGATTTACACAAACAGGCAATGAAGTACAAAAACAAGAAACGTCTTCAGCATGATGGTGGCCGGGCGTGGATCAGAGACTCGCAACTGTACACCGCCCGAAAGGACGGAGATCTGAAGTTTGAGATATCAAATCCCCGGAAAAAAACCACCGGTTCTTCATCATCCCGGTAGCCATCGAGACTGATTGAGTGATTCGAGGCTGTCCAAAAAGTATAGTTGGCTGCAAACTGACTTTAATTTTTTAGTTTAATTTTTAATAGATGTGGCACGTGTTCTTCGTGTTGCTTCGTGTCCTCGCGACTTCGTGGCAAAAACCGGCATTTTATTGCCACGAAGACACAAAGACTCAAAGGTTCACGAAGAAAACTTAAATAATTAAGGCATCATTAAATCAAATAGATCTTTTGGGACAGCCTATGAGGATGAGGTTGAACCAGGGGTATTGCCCCAAAAAGTCATCCGTCAAGGGCCGGACAGGGTCCGGTGAATGGTAATTGAAACTTAAAAATCAATACAAATAAAGATGTCGTTTGAACTGAATGATTTTCAGAAGGATGTGATCGAAGCGTGCCGGGTGAAGCCGGTGGTGATCGATTTCTGGGCTCCGTGGTGCGGGCCCTGCAAGCAGCTTGGGCCCGTGATTGAAAAGCTGGCAGGTGAGGCAAAGGGAAAATGGAAGCTGGTGAAGATCGATACCGACCGGCATCCCGACCTGGCATCACATTTCAATGTGAGAGGCATTCCTTCCGTGAAAATGGTTTACGAAGGTGCCATCATTGCCGAATTTACGGGTGCACAGCCGGAATCGATGATCCGGAACTGGCTGAAGGAGAACCTGCCGGAGGGTACCGGTGAAGATGAAGGCCGGCAGGAAAGTATAAACGAGCGTCTGGCTGCAGGAGATCGAAGTGGTGCACTTAAAATAGCGGAAAAAAATACCAAAGATGCGGATGATGCATTGTTTGCAAAGCTGGCTATGTTATCCCTGCCCGGCAATATCAAACAGGCTGAAAAATGGCTGGGCCGCGTGGAGGAAAAAGAAAAATTTGATATTGAGACAGAAGTACTGGAAACGGCCAAACGCCTGAAGAAAATTAAAGATGGTGATATCAGCCTGAACGGGTCGAAACTGGCACCGGCTTACAAACAGGCTGCGAATGACCTGTTTGATGAAAAGTTTGAAGAGTCGCTTGAGGGATTTATCCAGTGCCTGCAAGCCGACCGCCAGCTTGATGACGATGGCCCGCGAAAAGCTTGCATTGCCATCTTTCAGATGCTGGGGGATGTGCATCCGTTAACACAGCGCTACAGGCGGAT
>CAYPZI010000155.1:0-6433 GCA_964415185.1 uncultured Balneolaceae bacterium
ACATCCGGCCAGAAGCAGCGAAGGCAGCAGAATAATTCCCAAATAGTTCCTTCTAATCATTATTTCCAGGTTGATTCCAATTTATGATTCCGGAAGCTGCAGCTGAAAACGGCGTACAACCGGGATCCCGTCCTCCGTATCAATCAGGTAAAAATTGTCGTCTTTGTCTTTCCAGTTGACGAGAGGCATTCTTGGCAGGTTTTCAACTTCAACTTCAAACAGATGCTTGTGAGCGGTTATATTTAAATCTCGATCAAAAATCTGAACATCTATCTCCAGCAGATTGCCCTCATCCATAGTTGTATCACCGCCCCTCCATTCACCGAAAAAGTGGACGATATTGTTCCCCTTTTCATCTTGATAAATTCCCGCATCAATGCTATATACCCTGCCATAGTGAGCTCCCGGCCCATAATGCATATCCATAGTACCCGGCAACTCCTTTTCTATCTCAAATTCTGCTTTTGAAGCATACGTTTTAAAAGAGTTTTGATTTGTATCTTTTCCCCTAAAACTGCTTTCTATCTCCCATTTATCATCATTCTTCTTTAGTAAGTAAAGCCTCGAATTATAAAGCCCCGGAGAAAAAAAAATGTGATTCTCCTGCTTTGATAAAGTAAAACTTCCGGGAGAAACTGCCATTTGTGTCCAGGCGAAGATATTATTTATATCAAGCAGTTCATAACTAAAAAATGATTCATAGCTATTTTGAAATTCAAAATCATATTCATGAAAGAAGTCCCTTTCAAATATCGGAGGCGGATCCGAAAATAAATCCATACTTAGGAAAAGTGCTATCATAGTCGAATCCGTATATACAAATGATTTCGGATAAAACTGTTTTGACATGTTATATGGATACGTTGCTACAGCTTCTCCATCGGTAGTAATAATCGAATAGCGAAGTTGATGCCTGTCCATAAAAACAAGATGTCCCTCGGGAGTAAATTCCATAAATTCGAAATCATGAAATTTGTTTTCTTCTTTTCCCCGCCCTCCGAGATTTTTAATATAATTACCATCTTTGTCAAAAATCTTTATGGTCAGGCTCGCCTTGTCAGCAATGTAAATATTGCCATCCTCATCTGTCCGCACCCGAATCGGCTGCCCAAGCTGGTATTCATCCGGCTGGGATTCGAGGCCGATAACTAAATCAGAGGAATAATTGATTAAGTTGTCATTAATTTCATTGGATATTAATTCACTTTCATTACTTGAAGTGCAACTTGTGAATATTATGAGTAATAGTTTTAACCAAATCAAAAAGAATGATTTCTGCAATTTATTTCACTTTAAAATTTTAATTCTCTTCTGGAGATGCACATTCGCCTTGCCCGCATAATGTTCCCTCAAGATTACAACTTCCGGTACACCCTGTAATACCACAAAATTGTGCCTCGGTGCAACCATTTGGAGCGCCACTTGAATTAAAAGTGCAAGTATAACAAGTTGTACTTGTCGTCATTGATGTTTCAATTTCAGAATCTGGTATTAATGTAAATGCACTCGCAAAAATTAAAAATACGAATGATAGCGCAAGAATTATATTGCTATGATTTATATGTTTCATAATGATCTCCGTTTTGTTGTGAGTTTTGGTTTGTTTTGGATCAGAAATTACAGGTCGATTATTCTTTACCTGGCAGTTTCAGAAACACTCGTCCACATCTTAAATACATCGTCTAATACGCTGTCCTTATGTTCGGTAAATGTCATTTGGTTCGGAATTAATGTATTGGAAACCACCCATTGCTTTTCAACATCAATAAAGAGAAGGTTTTGCAGTGCCTGCTTAAATACATTGGGCGCATTTTCAGGCTTAAGCACAAGGTATGGCAACTCAAGGCCCGTGGTAAGAACAAAGCGGTCCACTCAATATATATTTGATAAATGACCGATTCATATTCTTGAATGAGTTCTTAAATAGTTTGCGAAAAAATAATACCCCTAAATAGAGAGAGAGAGAGAAAGTCAAGAAAAAAATTGTAACATTTTTGAAAAGCGTTGAACTGTAGAATTGTAGAATCGTTGAACTGGGTATTTGGATAATTACTTTGCATTTCAAGGGAAAGGCGACGTTGACAGAGATTATGCCCCGACAGTGGCCGGGGTTTTACGCAGGGGTCGCGGTTGGGGGTTATTCTACAAGCCAAAGCCAGCTTTTCTCGAAAGCAAACCTTCGTGTCCTCGCGCCTTCGCGGTAAAAGCAAGCCTGGTTCGCACTCAAAGCCAGGTAGACACAGCGGGGTCACGGCGTACACGGCGGGGAAATATTTAAACCGAAACGTTGTGGCCGCTGTGAATTCGTGGTGTTCGCCGTGGTATATTAGAAGCAGGCAGTAGAAAATAGGCAGTATGCAATAAAAAGCATCGGAAAACTGCGCCCTTTGCGCTACGCTGCGTTCTCTGCGTGAAACCCCGGCTGCTGTCGAAACAAGATTTCGATTCAAGGTCTAACCAGGCGGCGTCATTCGATTCAAATAGAGCATTGGAAGTGATACGCCGCCTATCATCACAAAAAGTACCTGTCATTCCGACTGAACCCGACAGAAAAATACCATTCCCACGCCGCGTGGGATGTAATACATGCAAAGGCGAGGTAGTACATGAATAACTTACAGGAATGTAAATTTAATACTCCCTACCTGTTCGCCGCCCGGTAATCATCAATAAATGTGAGCACCTCTTCCAGGGCAGCTTCACGTATCATGGAAATACGGTCTTGTGAGACGATCCCCACCATCCCCGACTCCCATGTGCTGGCCGAAGTTTCCAGGTCACGGTGCAGGGTTAGCTTCACGGGCTGATACAGGCGAAGCTCTATTGAGAAAGGGATCAATCCGTTCTCAAGCTCCATCATATTGATATGCATATACAAAAAGGGAATATCCGCCGAAGACCGGACTTCTTCATCAGCCACGAAACGAATATCATTATTTACCAATTCGTTCACAACTGCCTGCCGGATTGTAGTCGGTGTAAGGCGTTCATTGCTGACAAGATTCCGGCTTCCCTCCAGATTAGCCGTAAACCCGATCTCTTGCAGCCCCTGCAGCGAAATACGGCCCCGCTCTACTTCATTTTGAGCTTGAGCCTGCCACCCTGCCGGCAAAGCAGCCAGGAAAAATATCAGACCGGTTAACAGTTTTTTACCTAACATTTTTCCCTCCAATTTTATCAATGTTTTTAACTTTTTTTTGCACTAATCTGTATCTATTACAGGTAAAACCGTGACTCTTGGATATCCACCGGATAAGCACCGGTAGACGATTCAAGTACTATGTTAACAATAACATGTAGGTCAAGTCATCGAACCGTGTCCGGCCTTTGACGGATGAGTCAACCCTGTATCATCGAAAGCATTCAAAATTGCTCAATTTTTCGAAAAAACTCATCCGATGACTTACTTAAGGCACCTCAACATTTAAAGTTACACAACAATAGGTCAATACTTCTAATTCGTAAAACGGATGTGAATTACAACTGTTGTTTAAAAATGGCAATGGCAAAAAGAATCCATCCGGCAATAAAGGCAAGCCCGCCCAGTGGTGTGACAGCGCCGAGCCAGGAGGTGTCGGTCAGGGTGAGAAGGTAGAGGCTGCCCGAAAAGATGAGAATCCCGGCAACCAGCAGCCAGCCCGACCACTGCAGCAGAATGCTGTCGTTGATATGAAGTGCCGTCAGCCCGATTATCAACAAACCCAGGGCGTGGTAAAAATGGTACTGCACGCCCGTTTTGTAGACATCAAACCGTTCGGGAGTCAGCATATCCTGTACGGCATGTGCTCCGAAAGCACCAAACCCCACTGCAAGTGCCATTAAAACTGCCCCGATAATTAAAAAAAGCTGCCCCATCTGTTACCTGATTAAGTTTATATCACATCAAAATTTTAAAATCGATCAGGGTGCCTCAAAACCTGCCTCTTTATGGCTGCCGTCGCAAAACGGTTTGTTACCCGAAGCACCGCAGCGGCACAGAGCCATGTTTTTACCGGTTTCATAATACGTATCCTTTGCCGTCTGAATCTGATAGGTGCCTTCAACCAGCACCGGGCCGTTTTTCATCACTTTCAAGATAAGAGGGCCATGAGTATTCTCTCTTACTTCGGGAAACCGTTCGGCATCCGACTTTTCCGAAGCCTCAAACTCTTCATCCTGATGGCTGTTGTCGCACGCCGGTTTGTTGCCTGACAGCCCGCACCGGCAGAGGGCAAACCGTGTATCCTCCAGAATCATATTTCCTTCGGAATCCTGAACTTCAAGATCTCCGTAGATATACACGGGGCCGTCTTTTTCAAGGCTGATCCTGTTTTTGGCAGGAGGTTTTTCATTTTCTGTGCCATCCATCCTCTCATATTGCAATGCTCCCGTCGGACATTTATGAATGGTTTCAGCTACCGCCTCAGCCGGTGCACTATCAGGCTGAACCCACGGTTTAGCATTTATATCAAAAACTGCCGGCAAGCCGCCGGTACATTCGGCAGCATGGATACAGCGGTTAACATCGTATGTTACTTTAATCTTTTCTCCTTTGTATGTCAGTACTTTTTCTTTCATGACTCACTTATATTTGATTCAGAATTTAATAATGACCTCTATTTATAAAACGCATTTTTTACGATTTAAAAAAATCTTTTCCCAAGGTGTAAGGTTTTTACTTTTTTTTGATCATACTCTTAACCAACAAAATTCCATTCATCAAAGTTTTGAGACATGACACAGGAAGATTTCAAAAATTTCACTTCTGAATCAGAAAATTTTCGTCTAAGAGGAAAAACCGTCAAAGAGATGCTGCCGGACGAACAGCCGAGGGAAAAAATGATGCGTTTCGGGGCCGAGAGCCTTTCGGATGCGGAACTGATTGCTATTCTTCTGCGTACCGGAAGCCGCGAAATGAACGTGATTGAAACCTCACAAGCCATGCTTGAATATTTTGACGGACTAAGGAAGATGTCACGCAAAAATTGGCAGCAGCTTAAAATCGTTCCGGGAATTGCAACGGTTAAAGCGATTACACTTGAAGCTGTTTTTGAGCTTTCAAGGCGAATCCAGGTGGCATCCCTGGGAGATCAAATCAAGATCACTTCGCCGGAAGATGCCGTTGCCTATTTTTCTCCACGGCTGCGGGATTTAACCCGCGAGGTGTTCATCGTAGCATTTTTGAATCCGGCTAAAATGCTCACCGGGTTTAAGAAAATAAGCTCCGGCGGTGCCACATCCACCATTGTGGATCCAAAAGATGTATTTCATTCAGCCATATTAAACGATGCCCACTCCATTTTGCTTCTTCACAATCACCCCTCGGGAAATAACCGGGAATCACGTGCAGATATCCGCCTCACCAAACGCATTACCGAAGCCGGCAGCATGCTCGGTATCACAGTGGATGATCATATCATAATCGCCGGTGATGGTTTCACGAGCTTCAGAAATAAGGGTTTGATTTAAAAAATTGAATCCGCACTGCATCAACATGCGATTACAGAACTTGTCAGGTTTGTGTTACATTGATGGTAAATCTGAATTAAATACGCATGAAAATGAAGACAAAATCCAATAAACAGCAGTTGTTTTCGATACCAATAATTTTCAGCCTTTTAATAGCTTTATTGCTGATTGGCTGTGAAGGGGATCAGGGGCCCGCTGGGCCACCCGGGCCGGAAATCCTTCCCGTATCCTTTGAATTTGAGGCAAGCCTGAACGAGGAGAACAATTTTGAATTCCTGCAGGGCATACCTGAAGAAATAGAAGTCTTTGATTCGGATGTTGTGCTGGTTTTTGTCCTTGAAGATTTCATTGAAGAAGATGATCTCGAAGTCTGGCGACAACTGCCCATCACCGAATTCAATGAAAGGGGTACCCTCATAATTAACTTTGACTTTACCCTGGTCGATATTCGCCTCTTTTTTGATGCCAACTACCAGTTAGGGGCTGTTGATGAGCTGAATAATGTCATTTTCAGGGGTGTTCATGTTCCATCGGATTTTATAGCCAATGCACAGGTAGCCGGAGAAGTAGCAGGTGCCGCTACCATCCCGGAACTTGAAAAGATCCTGGGTGCCGAAATAAAATCCATCAGGAAATCTGTTTCAGGTGTGCCGATGAGCCAGATTAAGAGGAAGAATTAAATTCGAAAAGCGTTGAACTGTAGAATTGTAGTATCGTTGAACTGGATATTTTGATGATTACTGTGCGTTTCAAGATAGCGGCGGCGTTGGTATAGATTTTGCCCCGACTGTGGCCGGGGTTTCACGCAGGGGTCGCGGTTGGGTGTTATTCTAGAAGCCAAAGACTATTTTTTTCATAGCAGCCCTTCGTGAAACTTCGTGTCCTCGCGCCTTCGCGGTAAAAGCAAGCCTGTTTCGCACTTAAAGCCAAGTAGACACAGCGGGGTCACGGCGTACACGGCGGAGGAATATTTAAAACCGAAACG
>CAYPZI010000156.1:0-6280 GCA_964415185.1 uncultured Balneolaceae bacterium
TGTAGCTTTCACCTTCGGGCAAATCTACGTCAAAGAGGTGAATTTTATCATATTTTGCAAGTATCTCACCCTTTGGTGAAAAGAGAATGCTTCTGTTGAATATTTTGCCATTGGGCGCCGGAGCCGGAATACTGCCCCCGAGAAGGTATATTTGAAATTCTTTTGATGCCTCTTTTAAAAATACAAGTGCTTCGGTATAAATTTTTTCGGCATTTTCGATCCTTTG
The DNA here is from genome assembly GCA_964415185.1 of uncultured Balneolaceae bacterium. GTDB lineage: Bacteria > Bacteroidota > Rhodothermia > Balneolales > Balneolaceae > CAYVBJ01. Next base: position 227 of record CAYPZI010000156.1, read on the forward strand.
CTTCATATTTCCCAAAAAAGCAAAATTTTCGGGCAACGCGGCAAAACGGATATCCTTCTCACAAGCTTTTTTCAGAAGTGAGTATGCATGATCAAGGTTATGAGCTACGTCAGGCTGACTGTTTGTCTGAATGGCTGCTGCGAGATATTTTTCCATAATATTTAGTCTGTATTATAATCACACTCTTTTAACCAGGTTCCGGAGACATAGCACCCGCCGCCTTCGGTATAAAGATCTGAAGTCTGGTTGCCGGAACTGTCATTGAAAATGATATCCGAGGAGTAAACACCATCCTCAAAATCAAACACATACCAGCCGTTTCCGGCTGCTTGCATGGGTTCACCCGGCCAGCTTCCGTTATGCTCGGGGCTGAACGTATAAACGTGGATGGATTCCTCCCAGTTTTCAGGTTTTTTGAAAGCCACAGTTATGCCGGGCAGGCTGCATTCCGAAACCGGTTTCCAGGATGCCTGACCGGGCTGATAACACCCGTCACGTGTTTGCCGGACAGATTCGGTAGAGTTGTTCCGATTGTCTTGAAACCGGATTACGGATTCGGTTATGTTGTCGGGCAGTCGCGTAAAGTGCCATCCGTTTTTAACCGGCGACATTAAAACCTCCATTTGGCCGGCCGTTGCTTCCGAGTCTTCGAGCCGGATGTAAATTTCGTCGCCCCACTCTCCAGGTTTCTTGAAATAGATGGAAGAACCGGGTTCGGCAACTTTTCCCAAAGCCGGATTGCAGGGGAAATCCCCCCTGCCATTTTGTTGAAGTTGTTCAAAAACCACTACACTAAGTCCGGGTATTGTAATAACACCATCCCGATAAACGGTGCTTTCCATCTGCTGATCCCGGCTTTGGGAAATTACAGGATGAAGTTTTAATCCGGGTAGTCCGGTTTGATATTCTCGCTCATCTATATCGGCATTAAAAATCACAATAATGCCATCTCTTTGTGGGTCAAGGTCCGTTTCGGTGCAGGTTCCATCTGAAACCGACATTACAATTAGTCCCGGCTCCTGCCCTGGGCCGGTATTGTGAAAGGCAACTCTGTTGTTTACTTCTTCTCCTGTTTTTAGCCTGAAGAGTGGAGAGCTATAACGAATTTCCAGTTGTTCGGTGAATAACTGATGTGCCAGTTCAAGGTGATTTTTTTCCGGCTGAATATTGGAATTGGTCAGAAACCTTTCCATCAATGCCCAGCGGCTTCGGTTTTCATCGGCCCGGGGCAGGCCTATTCCCCAGTTGGTGGTGTTCAGGCTGAAATCAACGGCATTGAACCAATCGCCCGAGTCGTAGCTGTTCCTGTCCATTGACTTCGAACGGAGGATATCGGTTCCCATTTGATAAAACGGCACTCCCTGTCCGTAATTGATAAACGCATTGCTCAGCATGTGGACACGAACTCTTGTTTCCATATCGAGACCATCCGGCAGCTTTGCCTGTGTATTGTCCCACAGTGTTTCATTATCATGCTTGTCGATATAATTGACAGACTCGGCAGGATCTAATGTATACCCGATTGCTTCATTGCCGCCTTTAACATACTCACCGAACCGGTTTTCATATTCATAAATGCTGAGATTGCCCGTCATGCCAACCCGGATTCGGTCGGCAAAATCAAGAAGTGCAGCCTTGTCATCCGAAGCTGAGCCTGCATTTTCATTGGGAAACAGAAACCGGCCGTTTGCAAAACCCTGGTTTCTGCCCTGGTCGGTAAAATTTCCACCGCGGATTGCATCCCGGATCCGGTCATTAAAATTTCCGATGCCGGTGCCGCCCATATTGAATTGCGTGGCTTGTTCAAAAATTCTGTTTCCGGCCACTTCCCCGAAATCCCAGCCCTCGCCGTAAATGTAGATCTTTTTACCGTCAACCCCGTCTTTTTCAGGGGTCAATTCGGCGAGTGCATTTGTGATATTCTCCATCACATATTTGGGATGATGGCCCATGAGGTCAAACCGGAAGGAATCTATTTTATACTCTTTTGCCCACAACAGGATGGAATCAATCATCAGCTTTTCCATCATTTTATGCTCGGCTGCGGTATTTTGACAGCAAGTAGAGGTTTCAACGGCTCCCGTAACGGGATTTCTTCGATGGTAATAACCCGGTACCACTTTATCCAATACGGATTTTTCAGCCAGTCCTGAAGCATTGGTATGATTGTAAACAACATCTACTACAATCCGGAGGCCAATTTCATGCAGGGCTTTTACCATTTGCCTGGTTTCAAGAATCCGTTGTTCTCCATCAGGGTTGGTTGAATAGCTTCCTTCGGGCACATTGAAGTGATAGGGATCATATCCCCAGTTAAAACCGTCATAAGCGGCGAGGCCCGGCATCGTAGAACCTGTATGATAGATTCTTTGAATTTCAGCATTTACAGGGTCCTGTTCAGCCATTTGCCTGAAAGCCTCAACAATCGGAGTTCTCTCATATTGGTCACAGTAAGAATTATAAATAGTATGTGATGTCATATTACAAAGCCTTCTGACCGGTTGAAAAAGGTCAACTCTTTTTGATTTATCCTCAATAATTGTGGCTATGTCATTCAAAGGTAAAAGGTGCAGATGAGTAAGCCCGGCTTGCTGCAGGGAATGCAGGTGTTTCATGCCATTTGAAAGACCGTTGCCGTTTTTTCCATTATGAGTAAAGGCGATGTAGGTACCTTTATGAGATTCAGGTATGGTAGTATCCATAACACTGAAATCCCTGATATGAGCTTCATAGAGGGTGATATCGGTTGCATCAGGCAGGGATTTAACCATGTTATCCCAGCCGGGCGGTTTCAGTTCTTCATCTTCAAGATTGACAAACTGGCTGTAACGGCTGTCGGTTGAAAGGCTGACCGAATAGGGATCGGTAACTTCAAATTCGTTGATGCGGTTATTTTCATGATGATAGGTTCTGATTTTAAACCTGTAGAAGTGTTTGTCGTATTGCCTTACGGCTGTAAAATGCCAGGCTCCTGCTTCCGGATCATACTCATCCGGCTGCAATGACTGCACCTTCTCTTTGCTTTTGTTGTATATCTCAAGGCTAATTCCCTGTGCAACGGGAGACCAGATTGTGGCCGTAATTCGATCACTATGATATTGTAATCCAGGCGGGCCGTCATAATAGAAATTTTCATCAAGCAGGCCGGGGAACTGAACATTTGTGGCAGCAACCGGGATTTCATTTTCATCGTATGCAATTGCCACTATTTGTCCTTTCACAGCTTCCCTGATCTGCTCAATTATTGCTTCTGTTTCAAAAGCAGGCCAACCGGATATGTGGCGAAATTTATCTTTTAGCCGTTCATCAATTTCGGCCCCGGGACGCAGACGAATTACTTTACCACCGGTAAAACCACTATCTGTTGTCCGGATGTCAGCCGAATTGCTGTAACGGAGTTCAAATTTCCTGGCATCCGTATTGTGGTTCCACAAAAGGCGGTCGCCTGAAATCCAGTGTGCGGCGGCGTCACTGATCTGAATCTGAGCGGCAAGCCTGCTTTCGGGAATACTGAATAAAAAACTTATAAAAAGGGATGTGAGCAGGTAACGCCGGATAGTAAAGAAATTTATTTTCATTCGATCAAAATTATGTTGTTTATGGTTGATCTGAACAGTCAAAATGGTGTAAAAAAATTATTTTGATTGGTTAATTTCAAAAAAATACCTGATCATTCAGCAAAATTGTTATAAACCGGTTTAAAAAGTTATGAAAAGAATTGTTTTATTTTTAGGGATATTTCTTCTTTCGGTACCGTATTACACTTTTGCACAAAACGGCCTTGATACATTAAGCCTGAAAGATGTTTTTCATGAACCCGTATTGCCGGGCATACGTCCGGGTTTTGCAGGTTTTTCTCCCGATTTATCGGAAATCTATTTTTCATGGAATGATTCGTCCTATTTTGATACAGGATTTTATAAAACCGGTATAAAAGGGGGCTCGCCCGAAAAACTGGATGATGATGTGATCCGGAATTACAGAATTTCACCTGATAAAAGATATATTGTATATACAAAAGATGGTGATTTGTATCTTTCAGACATTCGGTTTGAACAGTCGAGAAGTATTGTTTCAACCAAAAAAGGTGAATTTGGAGCACGCTGGTCGCCTGACAGTAAAAAAATTGCGTTTGTAAGAGACGGTGATATCTGGATTACCGATATCACCAAACCGGATATCAGGCAGGTTACAAGCCGGGAAACGGAATCCCCCGGCTATTCCATAATTGACTGGGCCGGCAGTGAGAGGCTGATCGCATCACAATCCGATTTTTCCGATTCACGAACGATCTATTTTCCGGAATATGCAGACAAGTTTGTAAAGCCGGGGTCTGCTCGAAGGGGAATTCCGGAAACAGTTATCACATCTGTGCGCCTTGATTCTGTTGTTATCGATACCTTGCAGTTTGGAGTGTACAGAAGCTCTGTCTCCGTAGATCCGGCGGGGCGTTATGTGGCAATCGATCAGATGGATGATGCCCTGAAACAACGAAAAATTATCGTGCATACTTTTGCAGATACAACTCAATCGGTTGTGTTTGAAGACTCAACTTCAGGCTGGTTTTATAACACGAATCTGGAATTTTCACCCGACGGTAACATGCTGATGTTTCAGTCTGAAAAAGACAACTGGAATCATATCTATACAGTAAAACCGAACGGTAGTGAACTCAGGCAACTTACATCCGGCAGCTATGATATTCCCTGGGCCGAGTGGACCGACAGCCGCACTATAGTATTTGCTTCTTCCGAGGCGGATTTGGGTGAACGGCATCTCTATACCTTGAATGCCGAAAACGGCCAAATATCAAAACACACGGATGAAGAAGGCTATCGCTATCAATTTAACCTGAGCCATGACAACCGGTATGTTGTATATGCAAAAACATTTTTCAACGAGCCTTACGATCTTTATGTTTTAGATTTAAAGAGGCCAAAGAGGGGACCCGTTAAAATTACAGATTCTGTTCCTGCAGAATTTTATGATATGGAGTGGCAGCGCGAAGAGTATATCCGTTTCATGGGAAGGGACGGAGAAACGGAACTGTCAATGTCAATTTTGAAACCGGAGGGTTTTACCGAAGGAAGAAAATATCCTGCGGTCGTATTTGTCCATGGTGCAGGCAGCCTGCAAAACGTATACAAAGGCTGGTCGAACAATTACTGGCGTGAGTATATGTTTCATCAATTTTTGAATCAGCAGGGATATGTAGTTCTGGAAGTGGATTACCGCCACAGCACCGGCTACGGACGCAAATTCCGTGAAGATGTAACAAACTGGATGGGTAAATTCGAAACGGACGATATTATCGACGGGCTGGACTGGATTGCAGAAAACGGAGATTACGTTGAACGGGATAAAGTCGGAGTTTACGGCGGCAGCTACGGCGGGTTTATGGCTCTTTATGCCGTGAGTGTGGCTCCCGAACGATTTCATGCCGCAGCGGCGCTCAGGGCTGTGACCAACTGGGAAAATTATTTTTATGCCAACCCCTGGTATACCCTGCCGAGGCTGGGTCATCCGGAGGAGGACAGGGAGCATTACGACCGGAGTTCGCCGATCACCTATGCCGACAGCCTTTCGCGTCCGGCAATCATCCTGCATGGCGTTGAAGATGACAATGTCGGCTTCCAGGATGCGGCACAGTATATCGAAAGACTGATTCAATCGGGAAATGAAAATTTTGAAATGATGATGTATCCATCCGAACCCCACGGGTTCACGGATCCCGACTCATGGTATGATGAATACAGGCGGATTTACGAGTTTTTTGAGAAACATTTGAGGGATTGAAGAATGTTGAGCACCTAATTCAAAAAGCTTGCTTTTTTAAAATAACTCATCAGTTTATTTTTTCTCTGACTAAGGAATTTGATTGAATACCAGCATCTGCGAGACTCAGTGCGAACTTGTCCGACTCCCGGCGGATCTGCGAAACTCTGCGAGAAACCAACACTGAGATTTCTTTCTCGCTGATTTACGCGCCTAGTGTTGTGTCAATTATAATCTGTCATAAGAAACCCGCAAAGTTTCTTTTCTGAAATGGCAGTA
>CAYPZI010000157.1:0-6235 GCA_964415185.1 uncultured Balneolaceae bacterium
CAATGGTACCGTAGTGAGTACCGACAACCTTCAAAACCTTGGTGAAGGCGAGCATAAATGGAGCTGGAACGGTAAAACCGACGACGGCCGGCGAGTTCCCGAAGGCATTTACACCGTGGAAGTCAATGCCAGGAACGGTGATAAAAATGTAAGTGCCCTGACATTTACCGAGGGCATTGTGGAGCGCGTGAAATTTACTGGCGATGGCATCAAGCTGCTTGTAAACGGCATGCTGATGTCACTCGGTGATGTGGAAGAAATTGGAATAGAATCATAAAAAACTTAACAATCAACAAAAGGGGTGTACCCCTTGCAGCTATTTAAAGCTGTTCAAATAAAAAAAGAGGATCAAATATGTCATTAATGAAATCACTCAATTCCGGCGTAAGCGGCCTTCGTGCTTTTCAGACGAAGATGGATGTTATTGGCAACAACATAGCCAATGTAGACACAACGGGTTTTAAAAGCTCGCGTGTAAGTTTTTCCGAAATGCTGAACCAGCGAATCGGCTCGGGAGGCGGTTCACAGGATTCCCCAAATTCGGGGGCGCAAGTCGGGCTTGGTGTGCGAATTGCTTCCATTGACCGCGATTTTAACCAAGGCGGCCTCCAGACAACCGGGCGCCAAACTGATCTTGCTATTGAGGGCGACGGCTTTTTTATGGTAAAGGAAGGCAACCAGCCGCTTTTGACACGGGCAGGTAATTTCGCGTTCAATAAGGACGGGTTTTTCGTAGACCAGGCCGGACGGCGGGTCCAGGGGTTCAACGCGGGCCAGGACGGAACCATCCTGGCAGGCGGAGCCACAGAGGATATACGAATCGATTTTGAGAATATTCTCGATCCGCAGGCTACACAAAATGTTTATGTGGCCGGTAACCTGAACGCTGATACAAGCACAAACCAGGTGGTACAGTCAAGATCGGCATTTACAACAGGTACCGGAGCCCTCGCATCGGGTGCGACACTGATCAACGACCTTTCACAAACAACCACCGACCTGGTGAATGGCGATGTGATTGAATTTGATATCACTTTAAATGACGGCACGGCAGTCACCGCTACACACAATTTCAACAATGGTGATACGCTTGATGACTTGATCGCCTCCATCAATGCAGGTCTTGCCGGCGAGGCAAATGCAAGCCTTGTTGACGGCGTTCTTGTAGTGCGCTCCGAAACACTGGGCGACAGCGAGCTTGGCATCAGCGGAGCCAGTGTAACGGGTACCGGAACCATCAATATGCCTGGCTTCCAGGTTACCCAGCAGGGAGCAACCGGCAGCCAGACCATCAGTACAACCGTATTCGACGGGCTTGGGCGTCCACACACCCTCTTGGTAAAAATGACTCAAAGCGACGTGAATACGTGGGATTACGAAGCAAGCTTTCTGGATGGTGAAGAGATCACCGGTGGTGCAACAGGAACCGTAACGTTTGATGAATCAGGCGCATTGACATCCGACAGCAACTTTGCCATTGATTTCGATCCCGGAAACGGGGCCGAGCCCATGAGTTTTAGTGTAAACCTGGGTAACCCGGATGACGGATCCAGGCTTTCGCAGTTTTCAGGATCATCATCGGCGAAAGTAACATCCCAGGATGGATTTACCGAAGGCCGGCTCATCGATTTCAGTATCGATGGTGACGGTTTCGTCAACGGCGTTTTCAGCAACGGCAGAAATGTGCAACTTGCACAGCTTGCTCTTGCTACGGTTGCCAATAACAACGGACTGGAAACCATAGGCAGCGGCCTGTTCAGAAATACCGTTGCTTCAGGCGATATTTCAATCAACACAGCAGCCACCATGGAAGCAACCAATCTTTCGGCAGGCGTTCTGGAGGGTTCGAATGTGGATCTTGCCCGTGAATTTACGGATATGATCACATCACAAAGAGCATTTCAGTCGAATGCTCGTGTGATTACCACAGCCGATGAACTCCTGGCTGAAACAGTGGCATTGAAACGATAACCCCTTACTGCTATATCATCTGCGGACAGCAAATGGCCCGTTTACCTGTAAAGGTAAGCGGGTTTTTTATAATGGCAAATATCCGGATAGCATTTGTCAGGCTTCCGGCAGATTAATGGAATTAGTCTTAGCCTGTTAGCCAAAATGCTAAACAGAAATACTGTGTGTGGATAAATTTTTTATTACCTTTTAGAAAATTGCCTGATCATGGATACTAAAACACTAAAAATAGAGCTTACTCGCCTAATTCTTGAAACAGAGAATCCTGATTTATTAAATCGGATTTTGAAAGATCTAAAAAAAGAGAAATCTGATTTTTGGCTTGATCTTTCCGATGATCAAAAGACTGAAGTAGAAATAAGCAGAAAGCAAGTCAAAAATGGAGAAACAGAAGATTGGGATTCAATTATTAAGAGAGTTTCGTGAACGTTCGTTTTTCTAAGTTGTCGGTTTTAAAATTGGAAAAACTTCTTGAATATCTAAAAGAAGAATGGTCAGAAGAGTCTAAAAATAAGTTTCTGAAAAGCCTGAATACGAAAGTGGAATCTATCAAAAAGAATCCCAAAGCATTCCCATCAAGTATTTTAGAATCCAAACTAAGAAAATGTGTTGTTACCAAACAGACAATAATTTTATACGAAATTCAAGATGATTCAATTTTTATAATGAACTTAATTGATAGTCGTCAAGATCCAGGAAAAATCAGGAATGAAATAAGAAAGCACTTTGGCTAACACTCGCTAAAATACATGCAAACCAACCTTACTGTCGCACGACATTTTAGCTAAACTGTTATGCGTCAGCTTAAAAAACAATTCAAGGACTACAAACAGCTCTATCCAATGAACCACAAACCACAAACCACGAACCACAGACCAATACACCCGGTATAACTCTGACGAAACTACAAAATCGCGACTTGAACTTTTACGTCTAGTGTTAAGTCAAACATGAAATGTCGTAAGATACATATAAGCACCTACTGGATCTGACAGCGTTGGATTTTGACGCTGACATCCCGACCGCTGTCGGGACGGCAAAAGCACCGGGAACTGTCAGGTCTTTATCCGTCAAATGAGGATTGACATGACACTAGTCAGGAGTTCTAAGTTTAAAACATTTTGGACGGCTATAGAAGATTATCTATAATATGTCTTGAAAAATTTATACCTCATAAATTGATATTTTACTATGGCCAGGCGAAAAAGAATTTCATTCTATATCCTTTTACTGCTTTTCCCAATACTGCTATCAACCGGTTTACAGCAGAAAGTTCAGGCACAAAATGAGTACTACTTCCCCGGTGAAACCTCATTTGATGCTTCCATCCCAACACCTGAGGAGTTTTTGGGATACCCGATTGGTTCTCATTACACCCGCCACGACCGTATTGTGGATTATTATCGCGAATTGGCAAGAATATCAGATAAGGCAGAGTTCCAGGTAATCGGGGAGTCGTACCAGCATCGTCCGCAGGTGGTGCTTACCGTCACCTCACCGGAAAATCACAGCCGGATTGAAGAGATTCGCAGAAATCATCTTACCCTGGCTGATCCCGGTGCCCCGATGCCCGATATTGAGAATTCCAGGACGATCATCTCACTTGCATACAGTGTGCATGGAAATGAAACTTCAAGTGGTGAAGCCGCACTTCTTACCGCTTATTACCTGGTGGCCAGCCAGAATCCTGAAACGGCAAGGTTTTTGGATGAAGCAGTGATATTGATGGATCCGGCGCAGAACCCCGATGGAAGAGACCGGGCGGCTAACTGGCATAACAGTTACAAGTCGTTTCCCGCGGTTTCCGATCCGGTAGATATTGAGCACCGCGAAGGCTGGCCGGCCGGACGCGGAAATCATTTTCTGCACGATCTGAACCGCGACTGGTTTCCTGTCACCCAGCAGGAAAGTGCAAACAGGGTGCGGTTTTACCAGACATGGTATCCGAATATTCAGATCGATTTTCATGAAATGGGAACCAACAGTACCTATTACCTTGAGCCTACCCAGCCCAAAAGAACCTGGAACCCGGTCATTCCCGAATATCATTACGAGGTGATGAACCCTCTTCTGGCTGAATACCAGACCGAAGCACTTGACCGGCTGGGAGCATTGTATTGGACCAAAGAGGTATTTGATAATATCTCTCCAATCTACGGATCAACCTATCCGGATATCCTCGGGGGCGTGGGTGTCACGTTCGAGGTGGGCAGCTCACGCGGATTGGTCCAGGAAAGTGATGCGGGCCCGGTTACTTTCAAATCAACGATACGCCGGCATGTGGCAACCGGCATTGCAACGGTCCGTGCAGGAGTGAAAGAAAAACAGACAATCCTTGAATATCAGAAGGACTTTTTTGAAAGTGCGATCGAGCAGGCAGCTGCCCAGCCTGTAAAAGCTTATGTTTTCGGTGACCCGGATGATCTCACACTTACAAACAAATTTCTGAGCCTGCTGCTCACTCACAACATAGAGGTTTTTAAACCCGAAGCCGGGATTACAATGCAGGGAGAAACGTTTTCGCGCGATGCTTCATACCTGGTTCCCGCGGAACAGCCAAATTACAGGCTGATCCACGACATCTTCGAAACCCGTACCGAATACGCCGACAGTGTTTTCTACGACATCACAGCCTGGTCGCTGGTGCACGGATATGGAATTCGACATGGTAAAATCACTTCGGGGAATTACGAACGAAGCCTGGGAGAGCGGGTAACTTCGGTTCCTGTGAGAGAAGGGAAAGTGCATGGCGGCAAAAGCAGCTATGCCTACCTGATGTCGTGGAAAGATTACAAGGCACCGGCAGCCCTATACCGGCTTTTGGATCAGGGGATGGTGGTGAGGGCTGCTCATCAGCCGTTTACAGCTCCCACACAAACCGGGGCTGTAGAGTTTGGTTACGGTTCGCTGATCGTTTCCGTTTCGGAGCAGAATCTGGCGGAAGATGAGGTTTTTGACAGGATTCAGGCAGTGGCCGAAGAGACCGGGCTTGATTTTTATGCAACCCCCACCGGTTTAAACTCATCGGGTATTGATTTGGGCAGCCGGAATGCGGTAGTGGTTGAGAAACCGGAGACAGCCATTGTTTTCGGTGATGGCGTGCGCTCGACAGATGCCGGTGAAGCGTGGTTTTTACTAAACATGCACATGGGCCTGGAGCTGACCAAAATCAACAGTACGGATGTTGCACGTGCGGATCTTGACAGGTACAATACTCTGATACTTGTAGACGGTAATTATAATATTTGGAGTGAGAATACCATTATAAAACTGAAAAAATGGGTAAGGGATGGTGGTACACTCATCACAACCGGCAATGCGTCATCCTGGGCAGTTAACCGTGAAATCGTATCCGAAAAGCTGCTTGTAGAAGAACCGGGCCGGCAAGATGAAGATTCCGTTACCCGGTACAATTATGAAGAGCGGGAAGACAGGCTGCGTGCAGACGGTATTCCCGGAATTATTCTTGAAACCGATATAGACACTTCAAACCCGATAGCATTTGGGCTGGATGGGAGAAGACAGTTGGTTATGAAGCGTAACAGCCACCGGTTTAAGGCGTCGTCGAATCCTTATGCAACGGTTGCACTTTATATCGAAAATCCGCTTGTGGGCGGATTTATCAGAGATGAGAATCTTGAGAAAATAAAAAATAGTGCTGCCATCCTCGTAGCTGAGGAAGGCAGCGGCAATGTGATTCTCTTCTCCGAAACGCCGACCTTCAGGAGTTATTGGCATACCACGTCCAGGCTGTTTATGAACGCGGTTCTGTTTGGAAGGGATGTGAATATTTAAAGAGTTGCTCGCAGTGAACGCAATGAAGCGCAGAGGACGCGGTTTTTCCTTCGTACTGCGTACTGCAAACTGTATACTGCCAATTGTCTGCTGCCTGCTTTTATTTTACCACGGCGAAAACCACGAATTTACAGCGGCCATAACGTTTCGGTTTTAAATATTCCTCCGCCGTGTACGCCGTGACCCCGCTGTGGTTACCTGGCTTTGAGTGCGAACCAGGCTTGCTTTTACCGCGAAGGCACGAGGACACGAAGTTTCACGAAGGTTTCCTTTCGATAAAAGCTGGCTTTGTCTTATAAATAAACATCCAACCGCAACCCCTGTGTACCTTGCGTGAAACCCCGACCGCTGCCGAGGCATAATCTCTGTCAACGTCGCCTTTCCCTTGAAATGCACAGTAATGATCCAAATACTCAGTTCAACGATTCAACAGTTCTACGCTTTTCAGCTATGCCTGGTTTGTTTTTAA
>CAYPZI010000158.1:0-6161 GCA_964415185.1 uncultured Balneolaceae bacterium
CAAAGACGCGGTGTTGTATATTTGGAATACCAGGTTCAAGTGCCAGTAATTCCGGCTGCACATAAAAGGCTTGAGCAATTGGGACCGGCTCCCCGATTCCGGTCGATTCGATCACGATATGATCAATATTATGCTCTTGTATTAAATCATGAACGCACTCAATCAGATCACCACGCAACGTGCAGCAGATGCACCCGTTGGAAAGCTCTATCATCTTTTCGGTAGTATGCTGAACAAGTTTGGCATCTACATTCACCTCGCCGAATTCATTTACAATCACCGCGATTCGCTTTTCGTCATTATATTTTAAAATATGATTCAGAAGTGTGGTTTTACCCGAACCGAGAAAACCACATAAAATGGTTATGGGTATTTTTTTATTTAAAGGTCTCATGTTTATCTGCTGGTTGGTATTGGATCCAGCATGAACTTGCCGGATATGTTATTTATTTTTGTTGGAAAGAGTATCAAACCCCGGAACCCGGGAGCAAAATATACTCCCGGGCCGGTGTCTGATATCAGGTTGTGTCACACCTAAACCAAAACGAGATCATAACCATAACCCTGTATCCTATTTTAAAAATATTATGCAGTAGTTTTATCGGAAGAGTCCGGATAGTAAATCACACGGGTATTTAAAATTCTTATAGCCGGTTATAAAAGCCGCAGAAATTGGTTGCAGGTGAGATAGTACTATAGAATCGGTGGTGCACGTAATAAAAAAGATAGGTAAGCTGTAACTCTTTGAAATCCGTATTCTTTAACAGCGAAGTACGTACTTGTAAATTGCGGATGGAAAAAATACTGATTATCAAAGGATAAAAAAGGCTGGCTGCTTAAAACACAAAAAATGCAGGATTCATCTTGATCGTCATCTTCTTTGTGATCGTCCTGATGTACAACAAATTTGTTTTCTTCAAAAAGATGAATAACCTCATGAAACTGCAGAGCTACAAACCCTGTAACAAACAAAAATATGGCAAGGTATTGTACTATGTTATTTTGAGTCGTACGAATCAACAGCTTCTATTTAACAGGTTTTGCATTTTCAAGTTGATATAATATACCCATGGTTACATCATCCACAAGCGTAAAAGTCCCCTGCATTTTAAATGTTTTTATTGTATAGTCAACCGGTTCTTCTGAAAGAACATAGACCATGGATTCCGCTTCTCCCGGACCACAGAAAAAACAGTTACCCATCGGACTGCTGCTGATTAAAAAGGATCTATGTTTTCGGGTATACTCGATTGGAAACATAAACCCTTCGACAATAACTTCTTTGCCATCCAGCTTTTTTACTTCTTCTGAGAACTCAGCTTTATAAAACTCTCCATCCCATTCCCAGTTTACGTTTGCGAGGATTTCCCAATTAATTGTTATTACATCGTCTTTTTCGGTGACGTATTCTGAATTGGTAAATCCCTTGAGTGTAAACAGGAGAAAAATAAATATAGGTAGAGTTGATTTTTTATAAGTAATCATAACATTTAGGATTTAGATAGTGTTTTTGATATTTCCGTATTATATGCCTGTATAGCCGGGATAACTGATGAAATCACACCTATTAACAATGCCATAAAAAGAATATTAATTTCACCAGGTAAAATAACGAAGCCTCTAATAGTAAATTGTTGAGCTTCGGCCATCCATAAACCAATCCCCTCAACAGCAAAATGTCCGAGAGTCAAACCCAAAATCCCACCCGTAACAGAAATAATCACTCCTTCCAGAACGATGTGTGAGAACAGCTTTATCCTGGAACCGCCCAGTGTTCGCATGATTGCAAGGTCATATTTGCGTTCTCTAATGGAGTTCAGCAAGGCAATAAAAATGCCGAGTATCGCTGCCAGTATTAAAATATATCCAAACACCTCAATCGCATCCAATCCAACACCAAGCAGGTTAAGCAGCCTTGTAATTTCAAAGCTTGGTGCTGCCGCCTGCATTGAAGTTTCAGTATTTACAAACCGTGGGAATTGAGCAGCTCCAAGAGGCGATGTGTAGCTTATTAAAAGGGAGGTCAGTTCCTGGTTTTCAGAAAAATCCTGCAAATAACTTTTATCTGTGATTGTTCTCGCTTCGGTATGATCGTGATTTTCATGACGGTGATCATCATCATCTGTTTCATTTTCATGAATACTCTCCTTTTCGTGGTGTGAATCATCATGATCATGATGATTCTCCTCCGTATCCGCATTTTGTGTACTACCGGCCAAAGCATCATCCGACTCATCGTCATCGTGAATTCCCCACATTGTTTCAACTCCCGTTAAAATAAGCCGGTCAAGTACAGTACCTGTTGATTCCAAAATTCCTGTTACTACAAGTTCGTGATCATGATGTGCAGCACCTGCTTCACTGAATCCATGACTGCTGATAATTTTATCTCCGATTTGTAATTTTTCTGCTTCAGCCATTGCTGAACCGGCAACAACCTCAAATTCTTGATTCCATAGTCTCCCCTCTTTTACTTTTCCATCGTAGTTATTCAGATAGGAGCTTGTTGTGCCTACAATCCTGTAACCGTGGTAGCTATCTCCAAGTGCTAACGGAATGGCCTCATCAACCATTCTGTGACTCATCAATTCTTTAGCTTCACTTAATTTAATGTTACCGGTGGGTGAATCGATATGGAAAATACTTGATAAAATTAGCTGAATCGGACTTCCCTTGGCTCCAACTACAACATCGAATCCTTTGGCATTTTTAAGAAGATTATCTTCGATCTGAAAACTGAATAATAAAAGAACTGTTATTGTTGCTATGCCGAATGACAACAACAAGACGTTCAAAAAAGTGTTTAACGTCCGCCGTTTCAAATAAGAAAAGCTTAATTTAATCAAGTTCATCTTGCAGACTAACTTCCTCGCGGGATTTAATTTCCAAATTGTTAGTAAAATGATCTTTTACTCTCTTATCATGTGTAGTGATTATTAAAGTTGCCTTGTTTTTTTCTGCTTGTGATTTAAGAAGTTGAATAACCTCCTCACTTCGCTCGTCATCAAGGCTTGATGTAGGTTCATCAGCCAACAGCACTCTTGGATCATTTATTACAGCTCTTGCAATTGCGACCCGTTGTTTCTCTCCCTGACTAATTTGGTCAACATATGCCTGCCGTTTATCCGCAATTTTAAGTTGACGCAAAACTTGGTCTGTTTTATAGTCATCTTTGTTAAGACCTGCGAGGTACTGAGCCAGCCGGATATTATCAACTACTGTAAGTGAGTCAATGAGATGCATTTGTTGAAAAATTACCCCGATATTTCTTCCCCGAAATAAATCACGTTTATTTTCTTTCATTAGATATATCTCTGTTTCATCGATCTTAACCATTCCTGTAGTCGGACGTAACAGACCTGCTGCAATATGAAGCAATGTTGACTTACCACTACCCGATAAGCCGTGTACTACCAGATGTTCGCCGCTTTTGAGATCGATATCCGGCAGTTCTATAACATTATTTTCATCATATTTGTGAACTACATTATTGAGGCAAACCATAGAAAAAACAATAAATTAATATTTCTCTGCCACACAGTGATGACATTCGACCCAGTCTTCATGTGGTATATTTTTCAGCGCCTTGCTGCTTACTCCTCTCTCGAAAACCGGCTTGTAAAGCATTTCACCCTCGGCATACTCTCTGCCGCATGTATGGCACGAAGTTTCGTGATCAATTTTTATAGTGGTATAACCCGTGATCACCCATCCGTCATGCCCTGCGTGCGTGGCAAGGCTTTCAAGAGCTGCACGTACGGTTTGAGACTTATTTCCCTCGTAAAATTTATCAGCAAGCTTGCTTAAAAGAGATACGGTATCATTATCCAGCGTAAAGTTTAATCTTTTCATGATTCCGTTATTTTTTCAATTTCAGGATGGTGTTCATGCTTTTTGTTATTACATACACGGTGATGATGGTAATTCATCCAATGGCCGGCAATTAAAATTCCGCTTCCGAATAGTGTAGCGGATGTTTCAAACCAAAATCCGATCCAGTAATGGCCTGCCAGCCAGCCAATCAAAATAAAAAAGAACCCGGTTACCAGAGTCAGCGTAATCCCTATTTGAAAATGACTTCTTTTGCTCGCAAACCATGTTACAGGGGCAAGAATAGCTATAAATAGAGGATGCGCCCATTCGTGAATTTCAAATGCCATTGGCCACAGCGGCAGCGTTGTAATAAAAACCGGAAAAAGAAGGCAATGAATGGCACAAATACCGGAAACACTTAACCCGATTTTATCCCACAAGTCTGCTACAGATACATTTTTGCTCATATCAACTATTTTTTAGTGTGTACAATTATACACACTTTAGTGTTTACATACAAGTTTTCTCTTTATGAGCGAAGGGATTATATTAATAACTGTAAAATAATTTCTACGATAAGTGAATGATATAAATTACAAAACATAATTTGATTAGCTGAATTCATGGAAACAACGAATCCACTTTCTAATCTTTTCCAAAAAAACCGGGAATGGGCCGCACTGATAAAAAAAAATCAACCTGAATTTTTTGACCGCCTGGCCAAGGAACAAAACCCGCGATTTCTCTGGATCGGATGCGCAGACAGCCGTGTTCCCGCCAGCCAGATAACACAACTGGGACCCGGCGAAATGTTTGTACACCGTAATATTGCCAATCTTGTATTGCATTCCGATATAAACTGCCAATCTGTGCTTCAGTATGCCGTTGAAGTGCTTAAGGTGGAACATATTATTGTGTGCGGACATTATGGATGCGGTGGTATCAAAGCAGCTATGGGGGATCAAAAACTTGGACTTATCGATAACTGGCTCAGAAATATCAGGGAAATTTATGATCAAAATCGTGAAAATATTGACGGGATCAATTCATTTGATGAAAGAGTAAATCATTTGGTCGAATTAAATGTAAAAAAACAGGTGCATAATGTCTCTCAAAATCCGTTTGTTCAACAGGAATGGGCTGACGGCCGTGAGCTCTGGGTACATGGATGGATTTACGATATGGAATCCGGCCTGCTTAAAGACCTTGAAATTACCTCCGGCCTCCGGGAAGCATCACAACCGGCCTGAACTGAAAAACATTTTTTAGCAACATACCTGTTCCAATCTTGCCTTCAGGGATTACAATTTGCACAATAGGTTGGATCTGCAAATTTCAAATTATCGGATCTCCCTGATTCTTCTGTATGATTACAAGCTGAACACACCTTAACTTCATGTAAAATCATATCCGTTGGCAGGCCACATAATTCGCAGGGCAGTCCTGCTTTTTTAAGTACAACACCCCAGCCGGGAATACCACAATTTGGACAATTGCTCTTCAGGCACCGGAGCAATTTTTCTCCCAATTCTTCAATAAAAGCCATTCTTGTCGGATTCATGTGTGCACGCATATCGGTTTCAATAACCGCCCTGTAAGTTGATGATGCTTCACAACATTTTTTTATCGCTTTTTCAAGGTGGTCAAGGTTTCGAATTCCTTTGTAAATCTTGCTATTTCCCTGAATTTTAGAGAACCAGCCGGCTTTTTCCGGCCTCACCGTCATGGCATGAGAAGGAAAACCGGTTTTATCCATTTTTTCCCTGATCTCCTCAAAGCCGGCACACGTAAAAGAATCAAAAGGTGTATCGTATGAATGGGCGGTTTCATGAATTTTAATACCCAGGGACTCATCAATAAAAACGATTGTTTCGGAATGCAATTTGATGAAGGGAGCAACCGGATCAGGTCCGAAGGTAGCCTCGGTTGCCATTCCGGTTTTGATTCCCGTCAATTTCATTCCCAGCTTTGCCTTGCGGATTGCTGTTTCAATCGTTCTTTGCTTTCGGGACACCTCTCCGGTAAATGTACCAAGAGAATTCGTATCTATCTCACCTGGAGTAACAATTTTCAGATCCAGCCCGCTTTCAAATAACCTTTCCAAAGCGGCTTCCTTACCGTGCATTGTGGCAAGTACACACTTCTTTCCACCAAATGAAGATACTAACTCATTCACCTTGTCCGAGTGAATATGCTCTCTCGCCGTCAAACTCATAAAGATTTTCTGTTTTGATAATGTCAAGGTTTTCTTTGTCAAGATTTAAAAGCAACTCAATCAGCTCTTTTTGATGAATACCCCCGTTGACAGACTGAAATCTGCATCTCCAGTGATCCGTACAAAATGTTTC
>CAYPZI010000159.1:0-5998 GCA_964415185.1 uncultured Balneolaceae bacterium
CCTTGACGATTCATTTCCGGTACTGCTGAGATCTAAGACGAATTAAAAACAAAATGCTTCTTTTGGTCTAAAATTTTTCTCGTATTTTTTGTAGCAAACAGGATGAGCTGTGTAGTGCTTTATAATTACTTCTATCATGAAAAAAAAGGAAATCGAAAAACTGATTCATCAGGCAATTGAGGCTCTTTCATCAGAAATAGAGGCTGTCAGAAAGAAGCCTTCGTCTGACGTACTATTTAACGGTAAAAAAACAGCCAACGGAAGCGGCGAATCGGGCACCGATTACAAATTCGAAACCCATCAGGCCTCCATCAAATATGCAGAAGAGATCAAAGCCCGGTCCGATGGCAGTGAATGGATCGTTAAACCGGTGATGTATGATGAAGGTGAAGTAACGTTGAGGTTCCCGGAATCTGCGGGTAAAGAGATAAGCCAGTTATATGTTGAATGGGAGAATGATTTTATCCTCAGGCGGACAGTGGATCAGTTATTGGCCCTGCAAGATGCCAAACCGGATATTTTACAGCGAATTGAATCTCTGTTCGATCCAAAGCCCCATGAATTGCCT
Source organism: uncultured Balneolaceae bacterium (assembly GCA_964415185.1). GTDB lineage: Bacteria > Bacteroidota > Rhodothermia > Balneolales > Balneolaceae > CAYVBJ01. Next base: position 569 of record CAYPZI010000159.1, read on the forward strand.
GATACTATAAACATTGAGTCTGATAATTTCAGAAACCGGGCACAACAGCAGGCCATTGAAAAAGCAATGAGTCAGCGTACCCTCTTTGTATGGGGGCCGCCGGGAACGGGCAAAACCGAAACCCTCGGTTTTATCATCGCAAACTACCTTATGAAAGGAAAGTCCGTGCTCTTTGCATCCAATACCAACCGGGCAGTGGATGTCGGTTTTTTGAGTACTTTGTCGGCACTCGATCAAACCGGTTCTGAAAAGCTGAAAAAAAAGTGTACCCGCTTCGGGGAGGCGGCACTTGAAAGCCAGGAGCTTCAAAACTATTTATTTGAAGCTCAGATCGCCGAAAAAATTGAGAAAAAAAGAGAAGCTGTCTCGGAATGGATCGACCTTTTAAGAAGGGAAAGAGAGATAACAGACAGCATATCAAAGAGATTGCAGGATGGGAAAAAAGCCTCGGGAAACCAGGAGCTTGAACTGAAGCTCATACATCAGAAAATTGAATCGTCCGGAGGCAAGGAAACTATTGAAGAACAGATAGAAGAACAGAGCAGCCTGAACGAAGCGATGGAACTTAAAAGCAACAAGCTGATTGCCACTACACTTGCCAAAGTTTGCACTTCCGACCTTTTTCAAAATCTTGATTTTGATGCAGTGGTGATCGACGAAGGCTCCATGGCGTCACTTTCTTTTATGATTGTTCTTGCCGCACGAGCCAAAAAGCATATTGTAACTGTGGGCGACCCGATGCAGCTTCCGCCCATCGCGCTTACCGATGACCGGGAAGCATCCGATTTTCTTCAGAGAGATATCTTTACGACTGTTTCGGGGGCCGGTACCACGGAAGGTTTGTTCCGATGGCATGATCAAAATCTTGAAATCACCCAGTTTTTTGATACGCAATACCGCCTGGCCGTTTCATTGGCTGAAATCATCAGCTCCGTTTTTTATGAAGGAAGGCTTCGTTCAGATGTTTCCGTTGATCGTGACAAATTAAGATCAAGTGACAGTACCGCGGCATTTCATCTTGTTGACACGTCACGATACGGTGCCTTTATCACCCAAAACCGGAATGAACGAGGCTTCAAACCGGCCAACATTATACATCAGCAGGTGATTGAACGCCTGCTCGGCAATATGATTGCCAAGGGAATATCACCAAAGGAGATCGGTGTCATCGTGCCCTTCCGGAGCCCGGTTTACGACATCAGAAACCGGATTAACGAATCCGGTTTCCGGGATGTTGAAGTGGGAACCATCCACACTTTTCAGGGGCGTGAAAAACCGTATATCATTTTTGACACGGTTATCAGCGGCGAAAAACAGTATAACGGCTACCGGCATTATTCCGTGAGGCTGTTTGATGAAGAGAAGAACGGACTGAGTGTGCCGCGCCTATTGAATGTCGCCTTTTCAAGAAGCAAAAAAGAGCTGGTAGTCATTGCCGATATGGAACATGTTAAGAAAGTTTACGGCAAGAAATTTTTGTACCGGCTTTTATCCAGGTTCGAAAAGTGAAAGAAAGTGAAAACGCAAAAGGCAAAAGGCAAAAGGCAAAAGGCAAAAAAAGTTAACTGCTTTTTTGAAACAAAATTTTTAAAATTCCGTCTGATTAGAGATATTGAGTCAGAAAGTGCACAGGTACCTGTATAACAACGGTTTAACCTGATACCGCCGGCATTCCTTTAACACTTAATTTCAGGATTATGGAGCAGAAAACAAATCTCGTAAACTGGTTCGAAATCTATGTGGACGATATGACACGTGCACAATCATTTTATGAAAGCGTATTGGGCAAAAAGCTCGAACAGATGCCGATGCCTGATGAAGAGGATTCGGAAGGATTTCTGATGTTAGCATTTCCCTGGGTTGAAAACGGAAGCGGTGCACCAGGCGCACTGGTAAAAACCCCGGACATGAAGCCCGGCGGTAACAGTATTGTAATCTACTTCTCCTGCCAGGATTGCAGTGACGAAGAAAGCCGGGTTGAAACTGCGGGTGGAAAAGTGCTTAAAGAGAAGTTTTCAATCGGAGAATATGGCTTTTGCTCCATCTGCATGGATACGGAAGGCAATACCTTTGGCTTGCATTCTATGAAGTAAGCCGGAATAATGCCAGTCCGCCGATCAATTTTGTAATTTTAACTATTGATAATCCTAAAATATGTTTCATTTCAAACTCATTATACCTCTCTTAACCGTACTTTTCCTCGCTTCGCCGGTGACGGGACAGAACACAAATCCGAAATACGATGCGGACCTCGCAGAAAAACTTGGCGGTGATGAGTACGGCATGAAACAGTATATTTTTGTTATTCTGAAAACCGGCGACAACAACACAACGGATCAGAAATTCATATCCAGGCAATTTGCAGGCCACTTGAAGAATATTCAAAAACTGGCATCTGAAGGCAAGCTTATAGTAGCCGGTCCACTTGCAAAAAATAATCATGCATACAGGGGGATATTCATATTAAATGCCGCTTCAAAAACGGAAGCCGAAAAACTTCTGCAGACAGATCCCGCAATCCGCGATAACCTGCTTGCTGCCGAACTTTATGAATGGTATGGTTCAGCCGCACTTCCCGAATATCTCGATGAATCCGATAAAATCTGGAAGAAAAAACCTTAACAAATACCAGGTTGCATTATGAGTAAATACAAAATTGAAATCAAATGGGGTGTGATATTTGTTATCATGACCCTTGCCTGGCTGGCAATGGAAAGGATGCTTGGCCTGCATAGTACACATATCGAGCATCATGCAACGTACACCAATTTCATTGCCGTTCCTGCCATTGTCATTTATGTGCTGGCTTTACTTGAAAAAAGGAAAAAAGACTTTGGCGGTACCATGACCTACAAACAGGGATTTATATCCGGGCTGATCATAACCCTCGTGGTGACTTTAATTTCGCCTTTATCACAAGTACTTATTTCCAACGTCATTTCACCCGGTTATTTCGCAAACATGATCGAATATGTATCCGAAAATGGAATTATGGATAAAGGAACAGCCGAAAACTATTTCAACCTGAAAAGCTATATCGTTCAGGGGTTGATCGGAGCCCCCGTTATGGGCACGCTTACAACTGCCGGGGTTGCTTTTTTCACTAAAAGCAAATAGTGCCGTGTCAATAATTAAATGCCGGTCAAGTCATCGGACCGTGTCCGGCTTTTGACGGATGAGTCAACCCTTGAATCTTCGCAAGCATACAAAAATGCTTGACTTTTCGATAAAACTCATCCGATGACTTTTTTCCAACAACCGTACTATTAAAGTTGATAAGACAATAGACAGGTTTTTTTAGGATTTGTCAGTTTTGAAAGTTTTTTGTCAGTATCCGGATAAAAACACCGCATTTGTATTAGGAGTATTATCGATTTTTAAAGTATCCGGAAAGACCGGTTGCCAGGTTATTTATGTGAATTATTAAATAAGGTACATATGCCTCTTTTCATGGACTTCCATATTATCAATGATATTACGGTTGAAGAGGTCAAGCGGGCCCATATTGCGGATTTGGCAGTACAAGATAAATATGGAGTTACCTACCATCAGTTCTGGATAAATGAAGATGCAGGATCACTTTTCTGCCTGATTGAGGGGCCTGATAAAGAGTCGTGTGAGAGAGTCCACACGGAAGCGCATGGAAATATTGCCTGCCAGATCGTAAAGGTTGAAAGCGGGTTTTTTAAAACGTTAATGGGCAACTCCTACACGGTGGATCATGGCCTTGTTATCGGGGAAAAGGGTGAAATCGACCCGGCAAACAGGTTTGTCCTTGTTGTTGATATCCGGGGAAAAACCAAAGCCAGGAGCATCACTGCCATAAATGAACTTGCTTTACCGGATGAGCCCAAAAAGCTGATTCGCCGAATTATTCCCGTCTATCACGGAAGGCTGATCAAAAGCAACGACTATGTGATGGCTGCTTTTACAGAGGCTGACAGCGCCGTTTCATGCGCTGTAGAAATCCGCCGTCAGCTTACCAGGAAATTGGATGCTTCGATAAATAGCAACTGGAATATCCAGTTTAAAATTGGCCTGAGCGGCGGTCAGCCTGTAACAATGGGTAATAAATTTTTTGAACAGACTGTTCAGCTTTCACAGAGGCTTTGTCTGATTGCCGGGAAAAACGATATTGTGATATCAAGCCTTGTCAAAAAATCCTGCAGTTTCCAAGATGAATTAAATACCCTGAAACCTATTCACTTGTCAGAAGAAGAATTTTTAAAAAAACTGATTGATATTGCCGAAGAGAAAATGTCAGATACTGACTTCAACGTTGAAAAGCTATGCCGTGAAATTGGCATCAGCCGTCCGCAACTCTATCGTAAAGTTGTCTCCGTTACTGGCAAATCTCCTGTTCAGTTTATCAGGGAATTAAAAATGAATAAAGCTCTTTTCCTGATCAGGGAGCGAAATTTGAATATAGCTGAAATTTCCCTGTCGGTTGGGTATAACAATCCCTCCTATTTTTCGAGATGCTTCCAGAATGCTTACGGAGTACAGCCTTCTCATTACTTATCCGATTGAATCATTTGTAGCATTTTTTGAGTGATTTGTGGTAGAAATTACCTATCTGAAGAAAGAAATTCCATTAGGGAAATTTTCCAACACCGGTTGCATAATTAAAGCCTGCCGGGTGTCATTGCTCAATTCAATCAACATAAAAAAAGAGGAAAAGCATGGGGGCTACTGTAAATAATCTCGGAAAAGAACTACAGGGAAACATGATTCTGCCGCAAGACAAGGATTATGACGAAACCCGGAAAATATTTAACCGGATGATTGACAAGCGTCCGGCTATGATTGTAAAATGTAAAAACCGGGACGATGTGGTAAAAGCCATTCAATTTGCACGTAGCGAAAACCTGGAAGTTTCTGTTCGAAGCGGCGGACACAACGGCCCCGGACTTGCGCTTGTGGATGACGGGCTGGTAATCGATCTCTCACCGATGAAAGGTGTAAAGGTTGATCCCAAAAAGAAAAGGGTTCGTGTCGAAGCCGGATGTACTTGGGGTGATGTTGATGCCGCAACGCATGAATTCGGACTGGCAACGGTTAGCGGAGTTATATCCACAACCGGAGTCGGAGGCTTAACACTGGGCGGCGGACACGGTTATCTGACACGCAAATACGGGCTTACCATCGACAACCTGGTCAGTGCCGATGTTGTACTTGCTGACGGATCTTTTGTTCACACAAATGAGCAGGAAAATCCCGGCCTGTTTTGGGCTTTGCGGGGCGGCGGCGGTAACTTCGGGGTCGTTACATCTTTTGAGTACCGGCTTCATCCCGTAAAAAATGTGATCGCCGGCCCGATATTCTGGACGATTGATCAGCTTGAAACCACATTAAAGTGGTACCGTGACTGGCTCCCTGAAATGCCCGAAGATGTGTACGCTTTTTATCTTGTTGCCGAAGTACCTCCTG
>CAYPZI010000160.1:0-5951 GCA_964415185.1 uncultured Balneolaceae bacterium
CACCCTCAATATTAATGGTTTACATTATCGTAAACCAACGACACCCATGCCGGGCCGTTAAGTACCCTTCGAATCAGGCTGCTTCTAACTCTCCCTCCAAAAGTTTACCTATCTGCTTTTTCGATGTGCCGAGCCGTAGTAGTGCTTTAATCATCAAATCCATAGAAATGCCAGGGTTGCCACCTTCAAGTTTGGCAATTCGTGACTGACTCGAGCCAATCGCACGGGCAAGCTGCTCCTGAGTCCAGCCTCTTTTTGCACGTTGGCTTTTTACCATATTGCTGATATCCAGACGAATGTCAATATAGGCCTCCTCTTCCGGTGAGAGTTCCAGAAAATCTGCAGCGGATCCTACCCGAAATCCTTTTTCTTCCAGTTGTTGTTGTCTTTTCTTATCCATGATATTTCCTACCCTTTACTACTGTTTGTAACGAATCAGCCGGTTTTTGCATATTTCAATAACTTCCTGCGGCGTCTTTTGTGTTTTTTTCGCGAACACCTACAATATTACAATGGCATCATCATCTATGAAATAGATAACACGCCATGTTTTATTTTTGTCGTTAACGCGAAGTTCATGACAGCTCTTACCAATCGATGGCATTGGCCTGGAATCAGGCAATTCAATCATATCTCCTTTTTGAAGCCTTCTTAACAGAAAACCAGCTTTTACTCTGGCATCTGAAGAGAAAGGCGGAGACTTTACTTCTCCCTGAATCCAGACCAATGGTTTATCATTTTCCGACATAATTTAATATGTCGAATTTGACATAAATAAGCAATAGCACAGGCGGGTACTTAACAAGTGTTAAGTGCTCATTTTAATTCACTAATCTTCCCTCTTTTACAGACCATCAGGAGTTGATTATCGTCAAACAGAAAAATTAATTACATTTCAATTATGAAGACGTTAACGATAAACATACCGAATACTGCAGATATCGATGACAAAGAGGCAAAAATGTCACTGGCATCTAAATTATATGAAAGAGGGAAACTAACACTCGGGCAAGCTGCTGAACTTGCCGGCTACTCGAAAGAGACATTCATGGAATTGCTTGCTGATTACAATGTATCATTGATCAACTATCCTGCGGATGAACTTGAAGAAGATATAGACAATGCCCAACGTTATAGTATCTGACACAAGTTGCCTCATTTTATTCTACAAAATCGGAGAATTTGATCTTCTGAAAAAGCTCTTTGGCAAACTTCATATCACAAAAACGGTTTTAAAAGAATTTAATCAAAAGATTCCGGATTGGGTTGAAGTCGCCGAGCTGACAACGGATTTACAAAAGGATTATAAAGTTATTTAGACAAAGGCGAAGCCACTGCAATTTCATTGGCTGCAGAACATGAAAATTCTCTTTTGATCATTGATGAAATCAAAAGCAGGAAAGCAGCAAAAGAAATGGGTATTTCTGTTACCGGTTCACTTGGTGTGTTGATTGCAGCCAAAAACAAAGGATATATTCAGGCTGTTAAACCACTCATAGAAAAAATCCAGAAAACGAATTTTCGAATTTCGGAAGAATTGATTGAGCGGGTACTTGATAACGTTAACGAATCCTGAAAAGGGCCGTTCGCAACCATAACCAACCTACCCTTTCGTTGTAAATCTAGGCTTGATTCAGTATTTTATAAGTACACAAATAATCTTTTAAAGTACTAATATGGATATTTCAATTTCAAAAGACATTGAACCCCTTTCCGAATTCCGTAAAAAATCGGCGGATTTTGTAAAGCGCCTCAAAAAAGAAAAACGGCCGATAATTCTAACTCAACATGGCAAAAGTGCTGCTGTACTCATGGACGTTTCAGAGTATGAACGTTTTACCAACAAAATGGAAATGCTTGAAGACTTGCTTGAAGCCAAACAGCAAGTAGAACAAGGAAAAACCCATTCGATGGCAGAGGCCAAAGAAAGAATCGAAAAGAACCTTTCTAAATGGAAGTGATTTTTACGGATCGGTTTCTTGACCGTATTGAAGAGTGCACCGATTACATAGCCCTTGACCATGTTCCGACAGCCGTAAAATGGGCAAGAGGAGTTTTTGAACATTGTCAGAAGTTGAGCGAACAACCTGAAAGTGGCAGAATCGTCCCCGAGTTCAGACGACCTGAAATCAGGGAGATTATTCACGGAAATTATCGGTTGGTTTATGAATTAAAAACAAATCAAATTGACTTTTTGACCATTTGGCATACAAGATCCCGAATTTCGGGAACTGATGATCCGGAAAAGGTTGGATAACAAGCGTTTCCTGCTGACCGGTTTCGGTTTTTTCCCTACATTCAAGTGAATCATCCGGCAACACAAACGCAGAACCGTTATACCCACTACCAAAAAATCTAATTTCTTCCGGTTTTCATCGTTAATAATTACATTCAAGTAAACTAAACACTTTTCCTATGATCACCGATTTAAAAGAGATTGAAAATTCAGCCCTGAATCTGAACAAAAAGGATAAAGCACGTCTGGCTGACAAATTGTTGCAAAGCATTCATGGCAAAATTGATCCAGGTATCGAACAAGCATGGAATGATGAAATTCAAAAAAGAAAAGAAACACTTAAATCTGGTGAGGCTTCCCTTCATTCTGCATCGGATGTCTTAAATGAAGCCCGAAAACGTATTCAAAAGTGAATATTAGATTTCACTCAGAAGCCAGTAAAGAATTTTTTGAAGCGGCTGAATATTACGAGGAACAAGTTATTGGCCTTGGGGATGATTTTATTGATGAAGTTGAAAAAGTGCTGGATGTTATTGAGCAGCATCCAGATTCGGGGACTAAAATAACGAAAACTGAACGAAGATTTTTAGTGTCGCGCTTTCCCTATGGAATTATCTACTCATTTGAAGAAGATCATATTACAATATTTGCTGTTATGGACTTAAGGCGAAACCCGGGCTACTGGAAATCTCGAACTTAGAACCTGAGGGTATAACCAGCGGTTCGTGCGACCGGGTTGTGGCTGGTTCCCAATAGGTTTTATCCAGCCTCGCCGCACAACCGCCAAATCGTTATGCAACTTATCTTTTTTATTTGTTCCCAATAATGGAACTTTCTATATTGATCTTTGAGAGTTTTTGCCCGAAAAACGTTACGTGGATTTTGGAACAATCAATTGGACAGTGAAGATTCTTTAAAGGCATGATTTTCAGAAGCAGAAAATTCTCAATGGGAATCACCTTCTGATATAAAGAATAAATATCCAAACGCCAGCATTCTTCCTGATAATCGAGTGGTGTTTAATATCAAGGGCAATAACTATCGGTTGGTGGTCAAAATTAATTATGACTATGGACAGGTTTTCATCCGTTTTGTAGGTACTCATGCCGAGTACGATAAAATTGATGCAATGAAAATTTAACGCAGATATTATTTATGCAGATTCAACCCATACATACAGAAAACGATTATCAAAAAACATTAGAGCGTATCGAGGAAATTTTTGATGCCATGCCAGGAAGTAAAGAAGGTGATGAATTAGAAATTTTGGGAATATTGGTCGATGAATATGAAAAAAAACACTTCCCTATTGAAGCGCCCAAACCAGTAGACGCAATTAAGTTTAGAATGGAGCAGCTTGGATTGGAACAAAAGGATTTGGCAAAACTCTTGGGATCGAAGTCAAGGGCCAGTGAAATTCTGTCAGGCAAACGATCGCTTTCCCTTCGGCAAATAAAAATCTTATACCGAAAACTTGGTATTCCGGCTGAAGTATTAATTCAAGAACCAGAACCGGTTACATAACCAGCAATTCCTGCTGACGGGCTAATGTTGGAAGTCCGACTTTTGAGTGGATCACCTCGCAGCAGAAACACCAAACCGTTATTCTGAACCTTCAGCTAATGTGAATAACGAATTTCTATATGGTAATTTATATGAAAGATAGGGAGGATTATTCAAAACAATAAAATCAGTGTGCATCGTGGTGCTCTTCAGGAAAAAAATTGATCAGAAAGGCATAGTCTATAAAAGTACTGAAGAGAAAGATCTAACGATTGATCTTTATTACCCTCGTTAAATTAATAAAGAAGAAAAATATCCGGCAGTTATTTTTGTTCTAAGCTATCCAAATTTAATCTCAAAGAGATGCAATCGTATACTTCATGGGGGAAATTAGTTGCCACACATAATACGATCGGTGTTAACTATGAAACTTCAAATCCTGAAACCGATCTTGCAGACTTGGTTAATTACCTGATTGCCAATGCAGAAGAATTAAATATTGATAAAGACAGGATTGGAATTTGATCCTGCTCGGGCAATGTTCAGGTCGCCCTGTATCATCTGCACAAGTCCTATAAGCCCTACCTTAGGTTTGGAGTGTTTTATTATAAAATAATGAACTCATCTGACCAAAAATACCAAACAGAGATTGGACAAATTCTGGATTATATTTGCCAAATCGCCAATTTACATGAGGTGCATTTCTTATGGCGACCAATCCTGAACGATCCCAAAGACGACATGATTCTGGACCTGGGTGTTCGGTCAAATTGCCAATATATTGTTACGTACAACACCCGAGATTTCTCCGGCGTTAACCAATTTGGAATCCAGGTTGTTACAGTACAAAATTTTTTAAAAACTATAGAGGTAATCTGATATGAGCACATTAAGCGCACGATTTCCCGAATCTTTTCATAAGCGCTTGAAAGAAATGGCTGATAAGGAAGGAGTGTCAATGAATCAATTGATTACACTTGCAGTCAGTGAGAAGGTCTCTACTCTTTTGACCGTAGACTATTTGAAGCAAAGAGCTCAAAAAGGCGATCGTAAAACTTTTAACGAGTTGTTGGAGAAAGTGCCGGATACGGAGCCGGAAGAGTTCGATAAACTTTAGACTGTGTGTATAACCATGTATTTCCCCGAGAGTCGGGGGCAGGCTGTGCAGACCGGTTCAGTTTTTTTACCTTACATCAAAGTTGGTCGCCCGGCAGCACAAACGCCAAACCGTTAACTGTCCTAAGAAGTCATCCACCCCGAAATACGGATAAAAGTTGTTGATCGTTGACGGATTGAGTACATTTTGAATAAATATGTATGCCATGGGCCAGAACTTATTAAATAGAATTACTAAAAAACCGGATATTTGCCACGGTAAACCTACTATTCGTGGCCTGCGATACCCAGTGGACACTATGCTGGATTTGTTGGCTTCAGGCATGAGCATTGAAGATATATTGGCTGACTATCCTGATTTGGAAAGAGAGGATTTGCTGGCTTGTTTGGAATACGCAGCTCAGTTATCAAGAACTAAGAAATCACAAAAATTTGCCCGGTGAGAGTTCTCGTTGACGCTCATCTGCCAAGACGTTTGGCCGAATTTCTAAGCACTCACGGTGTTGAGTCAAAACACACTCTTGATTTAGCAAAAAAGAATGCTACGCCGGATCCTGAAATCATACAAATTGCTGATCAGGAAGATCGAATTGTTATTTCAAAAGACAGTGATTTTTTCGACAACTATATACTGGACGGATGTCCTAAAAAACTATTAATTGTTTCAACAGGAAACATCAACAATCAGGGGCTGATTCGGTTGTTTGAGAAGAATCTTAAAGTATTACGATCACTATTTGAGGAACATTCGGTGATCGAGATCAACGAAGAAGAAATTCAAGTTCATTACTGAGACCGGCCAGTTAACCAGCGTTTCGTGCGGACGTGTGAGCAATTGTTGCCCATCGTATTATTAGTTGACACTCCGCACAAACACCAAACCGTTAGCCGCCAGATAAAAAATGCCTTCCCTTGATACTTTTTTGTCTTTTCTTTTCGTAAAATTAATGTAATACCTAAAATCCGCAAGAGTAATTATAAAGAATTGATTTTAAAATAAATAAGTCATCCCGAAAGCATTCGGGACTCGCAGATAAAGATTCATTTAAGTGCTTAGAAATCAACAAGTCATCCGATGACTTGCGGATATTGGGTA
>CAYPZI010000161.1:0-5886 GCA_964415185.1 uncultured Balneolaceae bacterium
TAAATAGATGTGGTACGAAGTCTTCGTGTTGCTTCGTGACTTCGCGACTTCGTGGTAAAGACCGGCATTTTATTGCCACGAGTCCGTCAACTGACGGATCAAAGGTTCACGAAGAAAACCTAAATAACTAAGGCATCCCTAAATCAAATAGATCTTTTTGGACAGCCTCCTATTCGCGTTGAACCCTTTGAAGGTTATGTTAACCCAAGATCGAAATGTATTTGCTTTGATTTACAATACAATTGATCTTTATAAGATTCATGACTATTAGAATTGTCCGCGCTGCTTTGATTTTAAAAACTTTTAAATAAATCTGAAATGAGACTGTTTTAAATTCTTGTATATTATAGGCTGTTTTACTACCAGGTAAAATGGCTGACATTAATAATTAATCTAAAACTTAGACTTCATGAGACTGCTATCGTATTTCATTCCACTGCTGATTCTATCCATTTTTAACGTTCCCGCCCAGGCACAAACCACTGCCGATGGTGAAACCGGGTTGATGCGGGGCTTTGCACGTGCCGTTGCCATTTCAGGCGGTACGGTTTTTATCGGTGAACCTGCCAATTTCCATCAACCGGGAGTTGTATATCTGTACAACAAAAACGGAAATAACTGGGAAGAAGTGCAACAACTGAAAGCATCAAATGGTGAAATAGGAAACAATTTTGGAGCTTCTTTGTCATCTGACGGAAATATCATGCTGGTATCCACACCCGGCGCAAACAATGATAACGGTGCCGTTTATGTGTACCGCCGGGGAAATGGCAATTGGAGTGAGCAATCCATTCTGACTATCCAGGCAGAGGAAACCGGCTTTGGATCGAGCGTACTTCTGAACGGTGACCATGCATATGTCGGGTCACCCGGACATGCAGACGGAACCGGTGCGGTTGTCATATTTCGCAATGAGAATGGAAGCTGGAATGAAATTGAAACGGTTGCCAATCCCGATTCAACCGGGTCCGGCTTCGGAGTTTCACTCGATATAGATGGCAATAATCTTGTAGTCGGTGCCCCTGCAAGAGAGGGCGGAAATGCTTATCTGTTTCACGATGATGGTTCCGGATGGAATCATGTATCTACTCTCAGCAGCAGCGGAGTGGGTGACAGAAGCCTGTTTGGGGCATTTGTAAAGATTAAAGACGATCTTGTGTTTGTCAGTGCTCCTCAGGCTATTGCAGCAGCCGGTGCAGTAGTTGTATTCGAAAAAAACAGCGAAGACGGTGAGTGGGCCGAGCGCAACCGGCTAATGGCTTTTGATGGCGAAAGGCGCTACCTGTTCGGCAGTTCAATCGTATTTCATGAAAACAGTGTCTGGATAGGAGCACAAAATGCCGATGGCGGCAGAGGTGCAATTTATCAATTCGAACAAGATGAAGATGGAAACTGGGCCGGCGTCACAAAATTGATGTCAGATCAGGGCGATGGCGAGCGGTTTGCAGGCACACTGGCTGTACAAGGAAATACGGCAGTAGCAGGTTTAACAGGAGCCGATTTCGGTGCCGGAGCTGCTGCAATTATGGAACAAAATAATACCGGTGAATGGATTACCCGTAAAATCCTGATCGGTAAAGGCGGTGATGTACTTGAACCTGTTACCGGCAAACGAGTCAAATGCAGAAGAGGTGAAGCCAACATTTACCCCTGTGATAATGTGAATTTATTGGCATTCCTGCCTATTCGTGAAATTGGCGGTGACCGCGGTGTCCGGCTGAATGATATCTGGGGCTGGACCGATGAGGAAACAGGAAAAAATTATGCGCTTGTCGGACGCAATGAAGGCACTTCTTTTGTGGATGTTACCGACCCTCTGAATCCGGTGTACGTGGGTAACCTGCCGCTCACCTCCACAGCACAGCCAAGCACATGGAGAGATATCAAAATATATAAAAATCACGCGTATGTGGTGGCCGATAACGCCCGTGAACACGGAATGCAGGTATTGGATCTGACACAACTGCGTGAATTCAACGGTGAACCCATCACATTTGAAGAGACCACCGTCTACCGGAATATTAACAGTGCACATAATATTGTTATCAATGAAGAGACCGGCTTTGCCTATGCCGTTGGAAGCAGTGGAGGGGGAGAAACCTGCGGCGGCGGGCTGCATATGATCAATATCCAGGATCCCGCAAATCCTGAATTCGCAGGCTGTTTTGCCGATCCTTCAACCGGACGTGCCGGAACCGGGTATTCGCATGATGCCCAATGTGTGATCTACGATGGCCCGGACGAAGAATACCAGGGAAAAGAGATTTGTATCGGATCGAATGAAACTGCAATCAGTATTGCAGACGTAACCGATAAAGATAATCCAATTGCCCTTTCAACTGCCTCTTACCCCGATCATGCCTATGTGCACCAGGGCTGGCTGACCGAAGACCAGCGTTACTTTTTCCAAAATGACGAACTGGATGAACTGAATGGAAGCGTTGACAGTACACGAACCATTGTCTGGGATGTTTCCGACCTGGATGATCCCCTGTTTGTGAGAGAATACTTTGTCGACAACCCGGCTTCGGATCATAACCTCTATATTTTGGGTGATACCATGTACCAGTCTAACTACGTAAGCGGCTTGCAGGTAATCGATATTTCGAATCCCGAAGAACCAAAAAGAGTGGGTTATTTTGATACACATCCTTTTGTAGAAGATGCAGCCGGATTCTCGGGCACCTGGAGCAACTACCCCTATTTCGATGATATCGTCATTATGACAAGCTCTAACGAAGGGCTCTTTATCCTGGACGCCGGGAGGGATTAATAAGTTGAATTTTCATCGGATGAGTCATCCCGTATTTATTGCATTCGCATATACTGATTTAAATGAATCAAAAACTCATCCGATGTCTTTTTTTGCCTGGTACAAATCCAATAAACACTCTTTCATGAAGGGTTGAAATTATGAAACATCTATTTACCGTATTTTTCTTAAAATTTTTTACCGCTGTAATTTTTCTGCTTCCTGTTTCAACGCTTTTTGCACAGCCTGAAACTGAAACTCAGTTCATCTATGTCTGTAACCAGGGATCAGCCAGCGTAACCATCATAAACAGTTCCACAAACGAGGTGGATGAGGTTGTAGATTTGCAGGAGTTCGGCTTCTCTGTGAATGCCAAACCACATCATGCCCTGGCAGAACCGGACGGCTCTTTTTGGTACGTAACCCTGATCGGGGAAAACCGCATTCTGAAATTTAACAGGGACAATGAACTGATTGGAGAAGCGATTCTTGAAGTTCCGGGTTTGCTTGCCTTGCATCCCACCGAAGAGCTGCTCTATGTGGGAAGATCCATGAGTGCCGTGAATCCGCCCCAAAGTTTCGGGGTTATTGATCGCGCAAACATGAACGTGCTTGAGGAAGTGGATCTGTTCTTTAGCCGGCCGCATGCCATTACTACTACAAACGATGGTGAATGGGCGTTTGTAGGAAGTTTATCCGAAAACCAGATTCTATCTGTTAATATCAGGGCGGATGAATCAAACCTGACCAATATTACAGGCAATACACACACGTTTGTTAATTTTGCAGTATCACCCGATGGAAATACAATGGCTGCAACGGGACAGGTTTCCGGCCTGCTTTTGATTTTTGACATTTCAAATCCTGAATCACCGATGATATCCGCAAGTATTCAGGTTGGGGCCCAGCCGTGGCACCCGGTTTTTTCGCCTGATGGTGACTATCTCTATTTCGGCAACAAAGAAGATCATAGTGTGGCTGTAATCAATATGAAAGAACGGCGGCTTGAGCAAGTAATTACGGGCGAGGGGCTTGCTCAACCGCACGGTGCCGCTCTGTCGGCCGATGGAAAGTACCTTTATATCTCCAATAACAACCTGGATGGAACTTACAATCCGGGTAACAGCAATTCAGAAGAATTTAAAGGTACGGTCGTTGTAATCAATACCGAAACCCGTACGATTGAGAAAATAATAGAGACCGGTAAATACGCCTCCGGCATCGGAACCAATGCCCGGTTTTAATACAAAGTTTCTATATTTATTATGATTACAGCTCGCCGGATTATTATAGTACTTCTTTTTATTTCCGGCTGTACTTCTATGAAATCTTCCGTGGATAGGCAAACGGTTGAAGTTACAGCTTATCAATTACAGCCAAATCCTTTTTCTGTATACGATGAAGACGGAAAACGAATCCCCTTCCCTTTTCTGGGAGGGTTCAACGCACCCCGTCCCCAGTTTGTAGATATCAACAACAATGGCCATGCCGATCTTTTTGTCCAGGAAAATACGGATGATCTCAAATTTTTCGAGAACACGGGTGATGAAGATAAATTCCCCCTGGAATGGCGAACAAACAAGTTTCAAAACCTGGATATAGGCGAATGGTTCCGGTTTGTTGATTTGGATCAGGATGGAGATTACGATTTACTGGCCGAACAGCCTTATAGCTATATCCGCTACTACAAAAATGAGGGTACTCCCGAATCACCGGATTTTGTTCCGGCTGCCGATTCACTGCGGGATTCAAACGGAGAGCCGATTTTTTCAGACCGCCAGAATATTCCCAATGTAACGGATATCGACCAAAACGGCCGTCTTGACCTGTTCATTGGCCGTCTCGACGGCACACTTACCCGCTACGAATCGATCGGGTTGGACGATAATGATATACCGCAATTCGAGCTGGTTACACGGCGCTTCGAAGACATCGAAATTGTAAAAGAGTTTGGCACCATGCACGGTGCCAATACCATGGCCTTTATGGATATTGACGGAGACAATGACCAGGACATTTTTTGGGGTGATTTCTTTGAGCCGGGTATTTTGCTTCTCGAAAACCGGGGAGATCCTGAAAATCCCGATTTCCGGGGCGAACCCCGTTTATTCCCTCCGAACGACCCGGTCAGCACCAGTGGGTATAATGCTCCAACCCTGACAGACTGGGGGAATGACGGCATGGCTGATCTTTTTTTTGGCGTTTTGGGTGGCGCGTATAATGCAAGAGAGACACTCGCTGAAAATTTCTATTTTTATAAACAGGCTTCCAACGGGAATTTCGAATTCCAGACCAAGAAATTCATAAATACCATCGATACCGGTAATGAATCGATAGTAACCACCGGCGACATTACCGGTAATGGTCTAACCGACCTATTGGTAGCCAACAAGATCGATCCTGCCGACCGCAATTCCTCGAAAGTCTACATTTTTGAAAACCGGGGTACTGCGGAAAATCCGGAATTTTTCCAAAACGGTACGCTTGACTTACCGGATGCCTATCATTTTGCCCCGGCCCTGGCTGATCTCGATGGCGATGGCCTGGACGATCTGCTTATCGGACGATGGCGCGGCGGTGTGGCTTTTTACCGGAACAGAGACGGGACTTTTGAATTGATTAATGAAAAAATTGTGGAACTTCCCCGTGGCAGCAATCCCGTGCCTGCCCTCGCCGACCTTGACGGAGACGGAGATTATGACCTGTTGCTGGGCTCGTCCGGTGGAGAAGTCGTTTATTTTGAAAACAAGAGAACACCCCAACAACCCGGTTTTCAATTGGTTGAAAATGCCTTTCCGGATGTGAATGTGCGCCACCGGAGCGCCCCTGCCTTTTACGACATTGACGGTGACGGGGATTTCGACCTGTTTCTCGGCTCTAAGATAGAAGGAATCGTTTTTTTCAGAAACCGTGGCACTTCAAGGAGACCCGATTTCCAGCTCGAGGAGTTACCGGAACCTTTCGATGTAACCCAATTTGCCACACCTCACTTTGCCGACCTGGATGGTGACGGCATTCCGGAGCTTTTGTCCGGCAATAAAGAGGGCGGTGTGTTTTATTTTAAAGGTTTTTAAAATCAACCATAGGATTTCTATCCGCGCAATCCGAGTAATCCGGCCAATCCGCGATTCAAA
>CAYPZI010000162.1:0-5861 GCA_964415185.1 uncultured Balneolaceae bacterium
CTGCCTTTTTATTATGCGCTGAATGCGGAAAATGAATAGGGAGTTGATACAAATCCTGCAACAGGGGTTTCACGCGAAGTTCGCTGAGAAAAAATCCGCGCAAAGGGCGCAAAGAAATTTTGTTTGATTAAAAAATTCAAAACTCATCATGGCGGGCGGCTTCCATCACACGGAAAATATGGAGTACATGCGGGAAAATGGCGTCCATGCTTTCTTTGGCGCCGTTGGTGGAGCCGGGCAAGGCCAGCACAAGGGAGTTTTCGATCAACCCGCTTACGCTTCTTGAGAGCATGCTGTAGGGCGTGCGGTCTTGTCCGTAGCTTCTAATAGCCTCCTCGATGCCAGGGATTTCACGGTCCAGCATGGGACGCAGCGCTTCGGGGGTAACATCGCGGGGCGACATTCCGGTTCCTCCTGTAAATATAATCATTTCTGTTCCCTGAGATACGTGTTTCCGGGTGATATCAACAATTTGATTCTGATCATCCGGAATAATGGTGTATTCGGCTATGGAAATGTCAGACTCTTCCAGTTTGGCGATGACCGCTTTTCCGGCACGGTCCTCTTTTGTACCTGCCGAGATGGAATCGGAGCAGACGATAACAGCGGCCGAGAGCCCTTCCCGAAGTTTTTTGGAATAGCTGCTTTTCCCGCCTTTTTTCTCGAGCAGTTTAATAGAACCGATTTCAATCTCTTTATCAATCGGTTTTAGCATATCATACACCGTAAGAGCCGCCACACTGGCCGCGTGCATCGCCTCTACCTCTACCCCGGTTTTGTAGATGGTTTTAATCTCCATTTCGATTCGAATCGTCAGCCCCTCAATTATGAAGTTAACGCCGGCATATTCAATGGGCAGCGGGTGGCAGTCGGGAATCATATCGCTGGTCCGCTTGGCGGCGAAGAGCGCCGCCGCCTTCGCCATCTCAAAAAGATCCCCTTTCGGCACCTTTTTTTGCTCAATCGCTGTGATAGTTTCCTGCTTGCTTACGCTCACCACGGCCTGAGCTTTGGCATAACGAAGTGTGAATGATTTATTTGTAATATCGACCATAACCCGAATTATTCATGAAAGTTTGTTTTTTAGACATCTAAACTAATATTAATACATTACTTAACAGTTATTGCCATTTAGCCATAATTCGGGATAGATTTATCGGTTTACTTTCCAGCTATAAGTTTCATTTCCGAGAATCTCTTTTCCCCAAATCGGCAGTTCATTTTTAATTTTTTCAACCAGTTCCCGGCACGCTTCAGTGGCATCTTTCCGGTGTTTGGACGAGACAAATACAAACAGATTGATTTCACCCACGCAGATATTCCCCAGGCTGTGATATACATGCATGCACGACAGCGAATAGGTATCAAAGAATTCCTCGCGAATTTCCGCGTACTGCTTTTCCGCCATCTCCCCGTAAGCGGTAAACTCAATGGATTGTACCACTCCGTCTTCCTTTTCATCTGCCCGGATCTGTCCCAAAAAAATCTGATGGGCACCGATCCCGGTTTTGGTACTGTGTTTGGCAATAGCATTGGAAATAAACCCGGGAGTTATGGCCCCTTCCACAAAAAGAGATGACTTACTCATGGTGTTCGTTTTTTAGACATGGATTCCAGGCTTTGTTTTTTTCCGGGTACCGGTATTTAAAAAGTGATGCCGGCTGTTCCGGTTTTTTTTACATCCGGATAAGATCACTCAACCTCCCGAAAATGGCGGAAGCAGTGCTATGTCATCATCGGGCGAAATCTTCAAGTCTCCGGAAACGAGAGAGTGATTAACAGAAATTTTATAGTTCACCTTCTTAAATGAAGGATACTTATTATTCACTTTTTTGAGAAGTTCCTCCGCAGTTGAAACATCTGAAATTTCTATTTCACTACTCTGTGCATAATCTGCCAGCACTCCGAATAATGTTGCTTTAATCGTCATAATCGGCCTGATGTTCTTGCAACTCGTTTGGTGTATTCAAATTGGCAAACCAGTTTTCATATTCCGTTTCATAATCTGAAATGTCTATGAAGACCGTATTAATTTTCGTCAGAAATTTATGCATGCTTAACTCTCCGGCTTCGATTGATAATTTGATTCGTGATACAATCTCTTTTTTATAAACAGCGCATAACGGTTGTTGCCGGCCTTCATGAACCGGAATATACGCGCAGCCATTTCCCCGGTAATTTGCAAGTTTATTAAGAAAAGAAACGGGAACCAGGGGAATATCACAACTCAGCACCAGGTTGTAATCCGTTTTTGAGTAATGAAGGCCGGTGTAGATTCCGCCCAGCGGGCCTTTGTCCTGAATCAGGTCGGAATAGGTGGGAACCCCAAAATGCCGGTAGCCGGACTGATTGGTGATGATCATGACGCGGCCGGCAACAGACTGTGCTTTTTCAATTACATGCTGAACCATTGGTTTGCCGTTCAGGGGAACCAATCCTTTATCGCTTCCCATCCGGCGGCTTTTTCCGCCGGCTAATATTATAGCGGTGATTGAGTTTTTGATGGCAGCATTCATACGGGCAACATGTGGGTTTTTACGGAATCTCCGGGTTCATATTCTTTCTCACCCGCCGGCAACAGAACCAGGGCATTGGCTCCGGCAAAAGTTTGTAGCATATCGGATCCCTGTCCGTCTAAAATAGTTACTTTTCCGTCTTCAAATTTAGCCTTAAAAAAGATATCACGGGTATCACTCATTGTAAAAGAATGCGCGAGGGGGATATTTTTTTCAGGGAGTTCAAAATCAGGCTGTCCGCTCATTTTTTTGATGGAAGGCAGCGCATATTCATAGAAACAAACCAGTGCCGAGGCAGGATTGCCGGGCAGCGCGAAGACAAGTTTGTTCCCTTTCCTGCCGGCATAAATCGGTTTACCCGGTTTCTGTTTTACCTTGTAAAATATCTGTTCAACGCCGAGTTCCTCAAGGGTTTGCTTTACCAGGTCATATTTTCCAACCGAAATGCCTCCGGTAGTGATAACCACATCAAATTGATTCAGCAGGGATTCCAGGGATGATTTCAGCTCACCGGTTGTGTCCCGAACCGGCTCTGCTGCATGTGCGGTAAATCCGGATTGCCGAAGAGCGGCTTTTAGCATGGAAGAATTGCTTTCATAGATTTCACCGGGTTGGAGGTGATCTCCCGGTTTTCGTAATTCGTTTCCGGTAGAGAGGATGGCTGAATCCGGTTTTCTGATTACCTCAACTTCCGAAATACCCAGAGTGCTTAAAAACCCGATAGCAGCGGGCGTAAGCCTGGAGCCTTTTTTCAGTGCCAGGTCACCTTTCTTTATCTGTGAACCTGCCGGGCGTATATTATTTTCATTAGCTATATCTTTACTTGAAATAGTGATTGATTGTCCATCCGTTTCCACATACTCCTGCCGGACCACACATCTTGCCAGGCCGGGCACAGCCGCACCCGTGAAAATCCGCACAGCACTATCGGGCGGCATGGACTCCTTGAAATATCTCCCTGCCTGAACTTCGCCTTTTAACGGCAGGGTAATACGTTCCTGTCCGAAAAGTGCTTCATTCGCAACTCTTACTGCATAGCCATCCATCGCCGATTGGCTGAACATGGGTATGGATATATCAGAATAGAGATCATTTGCAAGAATATAACCTATGCACCCGTTAGCTTGTTCATGTTTAGATTTTAAAGGCCTGACAGACTCAAACAAGAGGGATTTGGCATCATCAATGCTAATCATATCCGGTTGTGTTTTTAATGACAAAGGTACTGTTATTTTAACTAACTGTTTTTTCCTCTGAAAAACTCATTCTGTTTTAATGAATGAGGTTGTGGAAAGGATAAGGCAAAAACCGGTTGTCTTGCAAATGTACAATGACAAATCAGTACAAGATTGCAATAGTGCAATTGAGTTTTAAATCAGATATAAACAGAAAAAAACTGAAAAAATAACTTTCTTAAAAATCATTGCCTGAGGCTTTAAAAAGCGGTAATACTTTTAAGATGCCGTTGAGACGATCGAATTTAATATGTGGCACTATTTTTGAATTGATCTTTAGTGATCCTGAAGACTAAATCAGACGGTGTCTTTAAAAATTTTAGAATACAGAAACCCGAAATTATTTAGACTCTTTATAAATTGACCGATACTTAGATAGATAAAATTATTTCATTTATATTTAGGTATTCATTGTATTAATACCTTTAAGTCTTAATTAAATGATCAGCTTTTTAAATACACTGAAAAATGAATAACATGAAAAAAATAAAACAACTCATACTTACTTTTTTAGTTCTTTTCTTTGCTTGTGGGATGATAACTTCAGCAATAGCCCAGACCGGTTCTGAGGAAGAACAGAAGTCGAGGGTATGGGGATATATCTTTGGTGATATGTTCTGGAAAGCCGACGGCGATACGGCATTATGGGGCCGCGGCGAATTCATGGATACTGAAAAAAATGAATTGGGCGGCCGGTTGAGGCGTATTTATTTGGGATACGATCATGATATCACACCGGATGTCACTACACGTGTATTGCTTGAAACGAATGCTGGTACGACTGATCCAGAAGGGCGTTTTTCTCCGATTATAAAACTTGGCTATTTGAAATGGAAAATTCCCGGAGATTTTTTATTCAATCAGGTATTAAATGTAGGGTTGATACCTACTCCTATTTTTTCTTTCCCCGAAAAAACGTTTGGATACAGATCAGTTGAAAAAGAAGCTCTGGATGCCAGGGGTATTGGCCGGTCTACCGATCAGGGTATTTCTTATAGTGCTTCTTTTGATGAAAATTCAGATTTTGGTTTTACGGTTTTGGTTGGAAATGGCACCGGGACCCGGCCTGTTGATGAAAAGAGGCTGGAATATACCGGATCTCTTTTCGGTAAATTTTTTGACAGCCGGTTTACTATCGAAACCATGTTTAATTATAAATCACTGGGCGATGACAGAGAAAACTCCATACTTCGGGCATTTTTGGGATATCAAGCAGATACGTTCCGGTTTGGAGGAGAAATTGCACGTATCATAAATAGTGTGGATACACCGGCAGGATTTAATGAAGTAGAACCGCTTCTGTTCTCCCTGTTTGCGGCATTTAATGTCCCTCAAATCGGTGATAACCTGGAGTTTTTTGGGAGATTTGACAGATTTGACCCGGATACCGATTTTCGGGCAGATAAAATATTTCCGGATGACCTCCAATTCTTTTCAAACCAGTCGTTGCTCATTGTCGGGTTTAATTATCAGCCAATAGACAGGATAAGCGTCATTCCAAACCTTTACTTTAATTTTTACGATACCAAAACTTCTGGTGTTGCAAACAGGAAATCAGATGTTATTTTAAGAACTACACTTTATTACACGTTTTAGGTAAAAAGAAAACCAATTACTATGAACACAACAAATAAAAACGGACCGAACAACAATCTTTCCGTAGTTGAAGACGAAAATCAACTAAAAGAGATCTTTGGACTGGAGCCGGAAACCGAGGTAGAGGAACAGCCTGATAATAATCGGAAACGATTTTTGAAACAGGCTGCTGCTGTACTTGGTATGGCATCTATGTCGTTACCTGCGTTAGTTAAGGAGGGGTTAGCTGCTGTGACAGAGGATCGAACCGATGAAACGGACGCTCAGTTCATTGACGATATGCCTGTCTTCGATTTGGATGAGGAAGAAAATATGATCATCCGAATGCAGAAAGAACTTCAAATAGCTATGGAAAAACCGATTGAAGAGCGCAGTTGGGTGATGATTATCGACCTGAGAAAATGTACCGGTTGCGGGGCTTGTACTGTTTCCTGTGTAGCAGAAAATCACCTGCCGGCGGGAGTGGTTTACCGGCCGGTGATAGAGGAAGAAATCGGAACCTATCCAAATGTAT
>CAYPZI010000163.1:0-5844 GCA_964415185.1 uncultured Balneolaceae bacterium
ATTTCGATTCTGTTCTCCCGACCGTTGTCGGGATCAAACGAATTACGCGGATTTACTTGCGACAGGCTTTGGAAATATTGCTGCAAAACTTTCGATTCTTCTGTGCATCACTTCGCCCATTACGGTTAACTCACATTCTATGCCCTTGCACTTTAAACTTTAATCAATCATTATGATATGAAATGAGGCTGTCCGGAATGATGTATTTATCTTTTAAAGAATAATTTGATTATTTCACAGAGATCATAATTTAATCGAATTCTAATATTTACCGTATGCAACAAGAAAAAAAGTACAAAGCGATTGTCACCCGTGAGACAAAATCCGGATACGGTAACTCTGTTGAAACGCTGTCTATTGATCAATTGCCCGATAACGATGTATTGATTCGTGTACATTACTCCTCCCTGAATTACAAAGATGCATTATCGGCAAGCGGCAACAAGGCCGTGACCAAACAATATCCTCATACGCCGGGCATTGATGCAGCAGGTATCGTGGTAGAAAGCCGGGACTCAAATTTTAAAAAGGGAGATAAAGTGATCGTAACAAGTTTCGACCTTGGCATGAATACACCCGGGGGATTCGGTCAATATATCAGGGTGCCTGCCGGCTGGATCCTGCCGCTTCCATCCGGCCTTACCCTGAGGGAAAGCATGATCCTGGGCACAGCGGGACTGACAGCCGCAATAGGAATAGAAAAAATTATAAAAGCCGGAATTGAGCCTGATACCGGTAAAATTGTTGTTACGGGTGCTACAGGCGGTGTCGGTTCCTGTGCCGTTGCTATTCTTTCCAAACTAAATTACCACGTCACAGCAATTACCGGAAAGAAAGACCGGTACGGCTTTCTTGAAACACTGGGCGCCGCAACGATTGGCGGCAGGGATACCGTCTCGGATGAAAGCGGGAAACCGTTATTAGGCGGGAGGTGGACCGGGGCTGTTGAAACGGTGGGTGGTCGCATTCTTGATACTGTCATCAGGCAGACGGTTCATAACGGCGTGGTCACCTGTTGTGGAAATATTCTCGGCCATGAACTCCACACAAACGTCTATCCCTTTATTCTGAGGGGCGTCAGTTTGATGGGAATCGATTCGGGCATCTGCCTGATGAAAGACAGAAAACGAGTATGGGAATTGCTTTCGGGTAAGTGGAAGCCGGACCATTTTAATATCCTTGCAAAAGAAGTTGAGCTTTCAGAAGTTCCAAATGAGATAAAAAAAATACTAAATGCCAAACAGGCAGGCAGGGTTTTAATCAATCTTACGTAATATTAATCAGGCAATAATATTGCTTTTCGCGTTGAGTGCCCCCGCATGCATGGCTTTACTAAGCGGGTTTACAAGATCATCTGCTGTAATCGGCTTTACCAGGTAATCGATATAGCGGGTTTTTTTGGCCCTCTCCCTGTTATAGTTATCCGAGTTGCCCGAAAGATATATCACCGGCACTTCCGAAAATTCACGAATCAATTCCATTGCCTGAACACCATCCATTTCTCCTTTTAGTGAGATATCCATAAGAATAGCATCCGGGTCCAGGTTTTTAG
The DNA here is from genome assembly GCA_964415185.1 of uncultured Balneolaceae bacterium. Taxonomy (GTDB): domain Bacteria; phylum Bacteroidota; class Rhodothermia; order Balneolales; family Balneolaceae; genus CAYVBJ01. Next base: position 1,553 of record CAYPZI010000163.1, read on the forward strand.
CCTTTTGTACCGCATCTTCACCGTTCACTGCTTTACCGGCCACACCGTAACCCAGCTTTTTGAGCAGCCTCTCTTCTACCAACGACAAGAGTACATCGTCTTCAACTATTAGAATTTTACCTTTATTTTCTTTTGACATATGACATCCCTGACTGTTCATTTTGTATACGGAGAATATTATTAAATTTTTCTAATGTTTGCAAAATAAATTTTACCCGGCTTGAAAAAACAGGAGCCGAAAGTGAAACCCTGTTGTCCTGTCTCAAATTTTTCGAACTTTCAGTACCGGGCATTTCCGGTATTTGTCGCCTTAAGCCGGCTGATTCCGGTTCCAATTATAAATGCGTTTTTCTTTCAAGAGTTAATTCATCACATTTTGTTACTATCTTAAATCCGCAAGAGTAATTGTAACAGATTGGTTTTAAAATAAATGAGTCATCCGATGACTTGCGTATATTGGGTACTATATCAATATCTTTGGGCTAAATAAACCTGACACATGTGTCGTATACTCCCAAAAAAATGTTCTGCTTATTATGATTTCTTTCTACCTGATCATGTTCCTCTTTCCGGTTTTGATCATTCTGTTTTCACTATATCTTGTTTATTTCAAAAAATGGAAGCGACAGTCTCGAAATGGATGAATTAAACGGCTTCGACCCTGCATATAGCGGTGATTTTGAGTATATTGTCTGCTTTTATTATCTATCTCGCGGTTTTGATCGGAATTGGTATTTATTCCAGCCGTTTTTCTTCAAAAGGAATTTCAGAATTTTTTATCGGCGGCAGGAAAATCAACCGCTTTGTAATGGCCCTTTCGGCTGTTGTATCAGGACGTAGTGCCTGGCTGCTTCTAGGGGTAACGGGGATGGCCTATTCGCGCGGCCCCTCTGCTATATGGGCTGTTGCAGGTTACATACTGGTTGAACTTTTTCTTTTTCTTTACTACGCCCGCAGGCTCAGAAATTTTACGGAAGCCCGGGATTGCATTACCGTTCCGGATTTCTTTGCCGAGCGCTTCAATGATCAAAACGGGTATCTTCGAATTACCCTGGTTATAATATTCATATTATTTATGATCGGGTACGTCTCATCACAATTTGTGGCAGGCGGCAAAGCATTTAATTCCGGCTTCGGGTTTTCTTTAAATGAAGGGATTCTTATCACCGCTGTAATTGTACTTCTTTATACCGTACTCGGCGGTTTTCTTGCCGTAAGCCTCACCGACCTGCTTCAGGCTGTTCTGATGATACTGGCTCTTGTGATTCTGCCAATTTATGCTATTATCGAGGCAGGCGGGCTTCAAAGTGTATTAACCGTCCTTTTGGAAATGGATTCTATCTACGTTGATCCTTTCGCCATTTCTGCAGGTGCTGCCATCGGGTTTCTTGGTATTGGCCTTGGCTCACCCGGGAATCCCCATATACTTGCAAGATATATGTCGATTGAATCGCCTAAACAATTGGGGGTGGCCGCAATTACCGGTACGGCCTGGAATGTGATGATGGCATGGGGCGCGGTTTTTATTGGCCTTGCCGGCCGTGTCTATTTCCCAGAGGCTGACATGCTGCCGGCAGGCGATACCGAAAATCTCTTTCCCGCCCTGGCACAGCTTCATCTGCATCCGTTTCTTTTCGGAATTGTGCTTGCAGCCATTTTTGCGGCTATTATGTCGACAGCCGATTCCCAGCTCCTTGTAGCCGCATCCAGTGTTGTGCGCGACATTTACGACAAACTGATAAACAGGGGAAAAGAAATACCACAAAAAAAACTGGTACTACTGAGCAGGAGTGTTGTGGTTATTTTAGTTATAGTCTCACTTTTCCTGGCATTTGTAGCTGAAGACCTGGTCTTCTGGCTTGTGCTCTTTGCATGGGCAGGGCTTGGTGCATCCATCGGCCCCACATCCATTCTCGCTCTCTACTGGAAAGGCACCACCCGAGCAGGTATTTTTGCCGGTTTGATCACGGGTACAGTCGTTACCTTTGTCTGGTACCTCACACCGGTTCTTAAAAATTTCTTGTATGAACTTATACCTGCGTTTACCCTCTCACTCATTGCCACCTGGCTGGTAAGCCTCTTTACCAAACCGGAACCGGATACGGAAAAAGCATTTGAAGAAATGTTTGATGAACGGGAGGATTATTAATCACGGATTTAACGGATTTCGATGATTGCACAGATTTTGTATATCATTTGCTCATCACTATGCCCATTGCGGTACCCTTTACTCTGCACCTTTACACTTGAAACCGCAATGGGTGCAATGTAACGCGAAGGGAAAAACTCTGCGCATGCCTCGGCGTGACTCTGCGAGAAACAGTATCCTCTTGAACGGCACAGTGTGGGGGTAGTGTCTTCAACTGTCGGTACCTATACTATAATGGCTACTATCCGTTCTCTATCTCTCTCCGGAATGTAACCCTTCTTTTGTGCTGCCTGCTTTCGTAGCTGTTCCAGAGTGCCTGTACTGCTTTATTTTCTATAAGCTCAGGATTGGTTTCAACTTCGGTTATACCGTGACGGTTAAAGACATCGTTCATCTCCTTAAAAATAATGGCTGTCAGTCCTTTGTTTTGGAATTCGGGTTTTATACCTATCAGGTAAAATGCAGCCCTGTTATTTTTTTTGGCAGCTCTTAACAGATGATACCATCCCCAGGGATAAAGCGAACCGTTTGCCTTTTGAAGTGCCCTTGAATAGGACGGCATTGTTATGGCAAAAGCCACAAGATTTCCCCCATCGTCTGCGATACAGTTAATAAAATCCAGATGGATATACGGAATATATTTTTTTTTGAAGTATTCAATTTGTTCAGGCTGAACGGGAACAAAAGTGCTCAATTTGCTATAGGTTGCATTCAAAAGATTGAACATCTCATCGGCATATCCGAGGATTTCTTTTTTTTCTTTAAAGCGTATGATATGAAGGTTATTCCGCTTCATAATCAATTCGGAGAATTTTTTTACCTTTTCGGATGGGCCTTCCTGAGGAATGGTAATTTTGTATTCAACCCATTCATTTGCCTTTTCAAAACCCAGCTTGTAAAAATGTTCCTTGTAGTAGGGATAATTATACCAGGTAATCATAGTGTTCAGCTCTTCAAATCCATCTACAAGCATACCTGCCTTGTCCATATTTGAAAAGCCGACCGGGCCCTCGATAAACTTCAGCCCTTGCTCACGCCCGATTTCTTCTACTTTAGCCAACAACGCTTTGGTCACTTCAAGGTCATCGACCGCATCAAACCAACCGAACCTGATTTTCGGTTTTTTTTGCTCATTTACCTCCAGCCAGTTGATGATTGCGGCAATTCTGCCAACAGCCTTGCCGTCTTTGTATGCCATAAAAAAACTCGCATCCGCCTGCTTGTAAGCGGGGTTTTTATCCGGGTCAAAAACTTCAATCTCCTCACTGATGACAGGAGGCACCCAGTAAGGATTATTTTCAAAGTGTTTGAATTGAAATTTTACAAAATCCCTAAACTCCCTTTTCGAATTTAGTTTTTCAACTTTAATCATACAGAATTATTTACTCCTTGAAATCCGGAACATATTGTTTAATTGTTGACCGATAAAGTTAAGAAAAAAGCAATTGATAAGTTTTAAAAAGCAGCAAATGATTGCCCGCTTACAGCAATGAGCAGGGGCATTACAAACAAAACAGATAAGAAAGGAGACCCTTTCATAAGAACGGCGTTAAATTAATTGAGATTTAAAAAGCTATTTGCCGGATATAAACGATAATCCATGCCGGAGCATTTTGCTGAGTGTTTCATGGTATTTGTTTCCGAGCTTATCTTTAATTTCATTTTCGGCTTCGGTAACAGCCGTTTCGACATCCAAAGCCAGCCGCTCACCTTTTTTTGTGAGCCTGATTGCTACCGATTTCCCGTTTTGAATCCTTTTTACGAGCTCCTTTTTTTCCATTTTATCAATAAATCGGGTTACCGTGGAAGGGGCTAAAAAAAACTGATCCGAAATATCCTTTTGCGAAATCTCGCCGGCATCGTGGGCTCTGATCAATATCAGGGCATAAGAAGTTGTAAATCCAAACTGTTTAACTTTCCGGTCAATCAGGCTTGATACCTGACGCGCAAATGCATTTGACGCTATATAAAGATTTTCTGAAAGCAGATCCATATCTAAAATTGTATGTGCAAATATATACTAATTTTTTTCTTTAAGAAAATAAGTATTTAGCGGCTCTAATCGAACAAGCTGACGCTGAATCCCGACGCGTCGGGAGAAAAGCACCGGACTACGCTGTCAGGTCGCTAATCACATACTTAA
>CAYPZI010000164.1:0-3127 GCA_964415185.1 uncultured Balneolaceae bacterium
ATTCATTTCTTGAAGGACTCCGCTATCGGAACATCGGCCCGTTTCGCGGCGGAAGGTCGGTTGCCGTGGCCGGGCATAAAGACCAGCCCCATACCTACTATACCGGGTTTACGGGCGGCGGTGTTTACAAAACCGAAGACGGTGGGTCAAACTGGGTAAATGTATCAGACGGATATTTTAACACAGGTTCGGTCGGTGCACTTGTCGTGGCCGAATCGGATGCGAATGTGATCTATGCGGGTATGGGTGAAACCTGCATCAGGGGAAACATGTCGGCCGGTGACGGAATGTACCGCTCGGTAGACGGTGGAAAAACGTGGAACCATATCGGGCTCGGCGATTCTCATTTTATCGGGGAAATTGTTGTGCATCCCGATAACGCCGACGTTGTTTGGGTAGCTGCGATGGGACACGTTTTCGGAAATGAGGGTAATGACCAAAGAGGCGTCTTCAAGTCAACCGATGGCGGAAACACATGGCGAAAGGTGCTCTATCATAACGAAAAAACCGGTGCTGTGGATATTGAAATCGACCCGAACAATCCAAGGGTTCTGTTTGCAACCCTGTGGGAAGCTTATCGCAATCCGTGGGAGATGTCGAGCGGCGGTGAAGGCAGCGGGCTTTACCGCAGTACCGACGGAGGCGAGACATGGGAGAATATCTCCCGTAAACCGGGAATGCCAAAAGGAATGCTGGGAAAAATCGGTGTAGCTATCTCGCCGCTGAACTCCGACAGGGTGTGGGCGATTATCGAAAATGACAATGGCGGTGTTTTCAGGTCGGATGACGGCGGTGATACCTGGCAGCGGCTGAACAGCGACAGGGAGCTGCGGCAGCGAGCATGGTACTATACGCACATTGTTGCAGGCACCGATAACGAAAATGAAGTTTATGTTTTGAATGTGGGATTCTATAAATCGACCGACGGAGGGGAATCATTTGACCGGATTGGTACCCCGCACGGCGACCATCACGACTTCTGGGTTTCACCCACCGATGGGAAGCGAATGGTAGTGGCCGATGACGGCGGCGGACAGGTGTCGTATAACGGCGGTGAGAGCTGGTCATCCTATCACAAATACGCCACTGCACAGTTTTACCAGGTGATCCTGGATGACCAGTTTCCGTACAAGGTGTATGGCGCACAGCAGGATAACAGTACGGTCGGTATCAAAAGCCGTACGGCAGGGTCGGGAATTACCGAAAGAGACTGGGCTCCGGTTGCCGGCGGCGAGAGCGGATACATTGCCCCCGATCCACAAGATCCCAATGTAACATACGGCGGAAGTTATGGCGGATATTTTAACAAGTTCAACGATTTTACCAACCAGAGCAAGCGGATTGATGTCTGGCCGGATAACCCGATGGGATCGGGTGCAGCCGATCTGAAGTACCGATTTCAGTGGACATTTCCGATCTACATCTCACCCCACAATCCCGATATTCTCTATGCCACTTCGCAGTATGTACACCGTTCGGATGATGATGGCATGAGCTGGGAAACGATCAGCGACGATTTGACCCGCAATGACAAATCCAAACAGCAGGAATCGGGCGGCCCGATTACCAAAGACGATACCAGCGTTGAGTATTACAATACGATTTTCACCTTTGCCGAATCGCCGGTGGAACCCGGTGTTTTATGGGCCGGCGCAGATGACGGGCTGATTCATGTGAGCAGGGATAACGGGCAGACATGGACCAATGTGACACCCGGTAACATGCCGGAAGCCATGGCCAGCATCATTGATGCGTCTTCGCATGATGCCGGTACGGCTTACCTGGCTGCCACACGGTACAAGTTTGACGATTTCTCACCCATGCTCTATAAAACCACCAATTACGGCCGAAGCTGGACAAAAATTACCAATGGAATTCCGGATCTTGATTTTACAAGGGTGATCCGTGAGGATCCGAACCGAAAGGGGCTGCTGTATGCCGGTACCGAGACCGGTGTGTATGTCTCATTCAATAACGGTGAATTGTGGCAGCCGCTTCAGATGAACCTGCCTGCCGTACCGATTACCGACCTGGCGGTTCACAAACGCGATAAAGATTTAGTCGTAGCTACACAGGGACGATCATTCTGGGTTATGGATGACCTGGCGGTATTGCACCAGTTGAATGACCGGATCCAAAATGAAGATTACCATCTCTACCGGCCGGAGACAACCTACCTGTTCGGAAACCATAGAAATATTTCACCCGGGGAGACTTTGGGGGAAAATCCGCAAGATGGCGTGGTGGTTTACTACAATCTGAATAATACAGGAGAGGCAGAAATCAAACTCCAGTTTGCAGAATCCGGCGGGGCTGTGATCCGTACGTTTTCAAATAAAGAGGATTTGAAGGGAGAATCCGTAAAGGAATCGGAAGAATTTTACGAGGAAGAGCATGATGTGCCTTCTGATGTGCTCACTTCTAAAGTGGGCTTGAACTCATTTGTATGGAATATGCTATATCCGGGGGCGGAGGATTTAAAAGGCAGGCAGATATTGTGGGCAGGATCAACCCGCGGCCCGAAAGCTGTTCCCGGAATGTATGAAGTGCGGCTGATCGTGGAAGATGAAACGGTGATGAGTCAGCCGTTTGAAATTACGAAAGATCCCCGGATTGACGTCACTCAGGATGATTTTGAAGCACAATTTGATCTGCACCAGACAATCATTGCCAAACTCGATACGACACATAAAACTATCAACAGGATTAGGGAAATCCGCGAGGAACTGACCGGCATAAAGAAGGATTTTGAAGGAGATGAAGAAGTGCAGGAGAAAGCGGATCAGTTGCTTGAGCTGCTTTCGGACGTTGAAGGCGAGCTGATGCAGACCAAAGCGGAATCATTCCAGGATGTTCTGAATTACCCCATTAAGCTGAATAACAAGCTGGCGGCCCTGGCCAATACGGTTGGAACCGGAAACGGCAGGCCAACCGAGCAGCAATATGCCGTGTACGAAGATCTCGCGGCAAAAGTAGATGAACAGTTCAAACGCATTGAGCCCATACTAACAGGCAAAATGCCGGATCTGATTCCCGAACTCGGCCGCGACCCGGTTGAGATTGAATACTAAACAGACCTGTAAGCATGCGCGGCGTTTTTCCGCGTTTCTGACAGCGTCGTGGTTGG
>CAYPZI010000164.1:3227-5831 GCA_964415185.1 uncultured Balneolaceae bacterium
GAACGAATGATTTGATATACGATATCAGATACGTGTCCGACTCCTGGCGGATTCGATATACGATTTTCGATCTGAGGAAACTTCGAATATCAGAGCTCGGATATCGCATATCGCATATCAAAAAAGCTAAATCGTGGAAAAAGCGAAGCTCATCATTTACGTGCTTTATTGGGTTGTTACTGCTGTTATATGACGAACGAATGATTTGATATACGATATCAGATACGTGTCCGACTCCTGGCGGATTCGATATACGATTTTCGATCTGGGAAAACTTCTCATCTCAGAACATCATACTTTTTTCAACTGAACGGCAGTACCGTAAACAAGAATTTCGGCAGCACCCGACATGATATAGCTTGTAGTAAAGCGGACATCCACGATGGCATCTGCGTGCATCTTTTCGGCTTCGGCGATCATGCGGTCGATGGATTGCTCGCGGGCTTCCGCCATCATTTTGGTATAATCTTGTATCTCGCCGCCCACCAGCATCTTCAGGCCGGCCATGAGATCACGCCCGAGGTGCCGCACCCGGATGGTATTTCCCCTGACAAGCCCGATTGTGGATTTAATTTCTTTACCTGCAATTTGCGAAGAAGTGGTTACTTTCATCGGATTATATCTTTATATCGTTCATGTTTGTTGAGAAATACCTTTTCCCTTATCAGGGATACAAGCAAGATGATTGTGCCCGCTGCGGCCGAGAGAATAGCAGCCTTTACCCACCATGCTATGGAAGGGTCGCTGATCATTTCTGATAAGGCGGTCCATACTCCGTAAAAAAGCAGGACGATTGCACCGATTGAGAGCAGAATCCAGCCAAGGCTTCTTTCAATGCGGGTATAGAGACTCTGTTTGTAACGGTCCCAGAATTCAGTACCCGGTTCTTTAAGTTTTTGTGCGGATGTCATTTTTTTAAGGGTTTTAAGTTGATCAAATTCACGTTTCATTTCAGGATGTTGCTCCAGGTAATCCAAAAGGATTTTTTCCTCTTCGGGTGAAATTTCTTTATCCAGGGAAGCCATCATGAGTTCCCGTATGCGGCTGATGTCAATAGTATTCATATCCGGCCTCCTCCATTTTGGATTTCAGTTTTCTTCGTGCGGAATAAAGCCGCGACATAACCGTGCCGATGGGTATATCCAGCATTTCGGCAATCTGTTTATAGGAATAATCCTGTAGATCTTTCAGCACGATCATTTCACGATTATCCGGTTTCATCATCGACAGGGCTTGTCCGATTAACTTCTTTTCTTCCGTCCGGATGATATCATCCGCAGGGTTACTGTTTGATTCAAATTCAATCCACTCCGGAAGAGCGCTCAATACGGATTCCCTTCTGCGGGACCGGTTTCTGTTGCTGTTTAAACAGAGCCGTTTCAAAATGGTATAAAACCATGGGTAAAATGGCCGTTCGGGATTAATCTTCTTCCTGTTTTTCCAAACCCGGATAAAGGTTTCCTGTGATATATCCGTTGCATCTTCATGATTGCCGATGATAGCAAGTGCATGAAAATATGCCGGTTTCATCAGGGACTCAGTCAGATCATGAAAAGCGGACCTGTTTCCCTGTCTGACTTCCCGGATTAACTCCGCCGGTATTTGAATCGAATGTTTCATTCACGTTTTTTATCACATTTATTATATATACACCAAAATTTCAACCTTATTCGAAATAATTTTGGCAACATGACATTTATAAATTCTTCGGTTTTATAACTATTATTGACAAGGCAGATTCTAAAGATATGGAAAGAAGAAAACCGGATGGCGGACCGATACAAATTTGAAAAGCAACTTCTAAAAGAAAATTACAAAAGGATTCTTGGACTGGATGAAGTTGGCAGGGGCTGTCTCAGCGGACCCGTTGTGGCTGCAGGTGTGATATTGAACCCGGATGACCCGATCGAAGGCCTGGCCGACAGCAAGACACTGGATCTGCCTACCAGGGAAGAGCTGGCTCACGAAATTAAAAACCGGTCACTCTTTTATACGATTGCCAAATGCTCACCTGCTGAAATTGACCGGCTTAATATCCTGAAAGCTTCCATTGAAGCGATGACAAGATGTGTCAGGGCCGATGGTGCCAACCCCGATTTTTTGTTGGTTGACGGCAACAAATTTACATCATCGCTGCTTATTCCGTATCAGTGTATTGTGAAGGGTGATGACCGGTCGGCCTCTATAGCGGCGGCATCCATCCTGGCCAAAGTGCATCGCGACCGGCTCATAAAACAGCTTCATCATGATTATCCATATTACGGCTGGAATACCAATGTCGGCTATCCGACCAAAGCGCATTACGAAGGCTTAAAAAAACACGGCTACACGGTTCACCATCGCAGATCATTCAATCTGAAAACCAACAAGAGACACCACGAACAGGAAGAAGAAACCTGAAAATAAAATTTTTATCCGGAGCTTTTACCGGAACCAATTATCGGAAACCTCAATCCTTTTACCGGAACTATTTTAGGTTTTATTTGCTCACACACCCGATTTTAATTATTATCAGAAATGGTTATACAATTTAACCGGAAAGTATAATTATATGTTAAGGCCCGTCAGGCGCGTAAAAATGGTCGCGGGTGTGGTGCGGGCATA
>CAYPZI010000165.1:0-2698 GCA_964415185.1 uncultured Balneolaceae bacterium
GGTTTTTAACCGCAGAGTTGCACAGTGTTCCGCAGAGTTTATATTTTTATAACGAGTAAACTCAAAATCACACTGCGTGACACCGTGATACACTGCGGTTAATCCCTCTGTGAGTTATCCAAAGGTACTAAAACTGCATATATATAGATTTGATCCTGGCTGAAGGCTGAAATTAAGCCATGAATGATTTCCTGGTTTTTCTGCGGCGGGCAGTCCAGGTTATTCCGAATAGCAGGACTGAAGCAAGGGCAAGCTGAACCTCAATATTTCCGGATTTTTGAATCAGGGCCTTATCATCGCCGTTCAGCATGTAGGGACCCCAAAAATGAGGATTGGCGTTTCTGTGTTTAATGAAATGGATTTTCGCCAGCCTCAGGGCTTCCGATTTGCTGTGCCCTTCGTTTAAATGATCGTAAAACCGGATTGCAAATTCGGATGCAAAGCTGTCATTTACCGACCAGCCATTCAGCACAAGGCTTTGAGCTCCTGCATAACGAAGCGCCCGGCTAATGCCCATGATGCCGCTGCCCTGCAAGTAGGTTCCCGCACCGGATTCACAGGAATTAAGCATTACAAGTTCGTTGCGGAGATTCAGATTGAAAAGCTCGTAGGCAAAGAGCTGTCCGGCCAGCGTGGTGTCTTTTACTCCTTCATCAGGATTTAAAAACAACCGTGAAAAAAGCGGATCACTTTCCGACACTTCACTGTGGGTAGCCATGTGTAAAATCCGGCTTGAAGGGGCTATTTTTCTGAACGCGGAAGGCGTTGCCTCCGATTCCAGAATAGCATTCTTTATATCGAACCGCCCCAGTTTGTCAACTGTTTTTCCAACTTCACGCGGTGCCTGTGGCAATGAAACCAGGTTTTTTTGCCCGTTACGGCTGAAATCAGAGATGCCGAAACCTGAAAAGTCAAATTCATAACTGCTGCCCGATGATTTTACGGTCAATTCATTCAGGTTATTCAGATACCTGACCCGGTATTTTTCAACGAGATAGGAAGTGGATCCGTAACTTACCTGTGAAAGCGGCGGGGTTACCGGCAGTACGTCGAGCGGAAGCTGATGCAGGTAGCTGTCGGGCATAACAGTGATTGTCCTGATGCGCTCCGGTGTGCTTGCAAAATCCAGATAAGAGTATACCCGGTAAAGCTTTTGAAGATCGGTTTTTCCGGTTACCATCGAGTTGATGGCTGAATTGAACAGTTCATCAATTTCACCGGTAAGTGTCAGTTTCCGGACGTTCAGATTCTGATCCGTGAGTTTTGAGATATAGAGGTTATCCCCGATCAGGCTTAAATGAACCAGCATTTCGTCCGGGCGCAGTTGCCTTTGAATTGCCCATACCGGCTTGGGGGCTTGCAGGGCATGGTTATTCAGCTTGGATGTGATTTCCCTTTTTCTGACGCTAAGCACTTCAATTTCGTTTTGAAGAGACATTCGTTCGGAAGGCGAGGCAGTCAATAATTTTTTCCTCAGGTTGTCCATCTGCATGTCAAGCTGCTGCTCCCGGTTTAATTCTTCCTCCGTCAGAATTTCAGCTTTTACGAGCGGGTTTTGCACCATCGATGCATCATTGATGGTTTTTACCCTGTCCAAAAAACGGAGTGCCTGATCCTCGCGGCCATTGGCGATCAGAAAGTCCGCATAGCTTTCAAAAACCTGTAGATATTCGTTTTCAACGCTCCAGTAACCTGTTTCGATCTGGGAAGTATTGCGGGCACGGTCGAGTACCAGGTCAACGGTTTGATCCAGAATCTGCTCGGCTTTGTCAAGATTACCGTCTTGAATAGCAAGCTGCGCTTCGAGATGGTTGGCCTGGGCGAGAAAATTAAAATTTAATACCGACAGGTCATTTGAGTGAAAATTGTTCAGATTCCTTCTAAGGCTGTTAAAATCTGAAACGACATAATCAATTTCCATCATCTTGACCAGCGCCTGGAGATAATCCCTTGTGTTATTTTCTTCGGCGGCCAAATCAAGGGCATGGTTTAAGTTATTATAACTTTCATCATAGTTACCCTGAAGTTTATGAACCACGGCCCTCTCAAAGAGTAATCGTGAGGCAATTTTTTTATTATTGAGATCGTCATTAGCTCTTTGTGCAATATCCAGATAGTGCTGGGCCATCTCATAATCTTTTTCCGACTCATAATAGTAAACTGCCATTGAAATATTCAGTTCGGCTTTCATTTCCGAATTGTCGATGCGTTCGGCAATTTCAATTCCGCGGTCCAGGTTTTCAAGGGCACGGTCCCAGTCCTGGTTTTTTCTGTAAAACTGAAACAGGTTCCGGTAAATGCGGATTATGTTTTCATCGTCAGTCAATTCCTTTGCAAGATCGAGTGCCGCAAACTGGTTTTTGATGTAGTTATTGTTCTCACCCAGCATGAAATGAACCAAGCCGAGATTATTCAAGACGCGAAATTTAAGATTGGGCGATAAATTATCTTCATCTTGAAGAATATTCTCAAAAATGCTTTTTGACTCCTGGTATTTTCCAAGCCGGTAGAGATAGGCACCCTGTGTGATTTTAATGGTTCTCAGCGTGGTATTATCATTGAGAAACCGGCTTAACGGAATCGAATAATCCCTCTGAATTTCAAGGCTTTTATTGATATTACCGGTAATGTACATGGAGAAGTCGAACGCCTTATACATGTTTCTTTTCAGGTCGGTGGGGGGTATCAGGTCAAGATC
>CAYPZI010000165.1:2798-5733 GCA_964415185.1 uncultured Balneolaceae bacterium
GTACTAACCGGTCGACCATCTTCACCCAAAATAGGATCCATTTCGTCAACACCGTTAATGATATCGCCCGGGTTAACAGTTTGGCCTGTTGTTTCAATGTTTTCGAAATCTTCGGCGGCGAAGTTGGAGTCGGTTACTGACGCGCAGCCGGCAGTTAAAACGAGAGCAAATACAATTGCGGTTATTTTGGAGATAGTATTGTTGATAAGTTCCATGACGCTTCTGATTTTTTGGTTAGATTTTAGTCACCTTAGATTCCTTCAAGGCTTGAGAAATATAACACGTGATTGTTACACTTAAAAGAGAAAATAATTTTTTTTTAATTTTTTTTTCTCCTGACAGGTAGGCGCTTACATATTATCAGGTATACTAAGACATTAAATAACAATAAATTATGGTATTATTAAATGGATAAAAAAAACAGAAAAAAATTTAACTCTTCAGGTAAAATATTTGGAAAAAATTTATTTTTTATAAGAAAATTTTTGAAATAGGACCCGATTCTGTGCGTGAATTTTAGAGCGTAAAAGGAGTGAGAGAATTGTGGATAAATTATTTTTTATCCGGCCTTGGTATTTCGAATAATTTTTGAATGTTTTTTGTTTTTTTGGTCTGAAGTGCACAAATTTAGGTTGGTTGATCATATAAGGCTTGTGTGGATTCTTATTCTAAAAAATTCAAAATTTTAGCTTACCTTCCGGTAAGCGACTATTAAGTATTAACCTGAACAGACTAACTTACGTGGCACGGTTCAATTATTCGGAATTAGTTGATGCATTGCAGGACGGCGACAGGGAGACGGCAAATTCCGTTCTGCGGGAGGTAATGCCCCGGCTTGTGGATTATCTCGAGGTTGTTATGAACTCGGACAAAAGAACAGCGAGGGAATGTGTACAACAGGCTTGCCTTGATGTTTTTGAGCAGATTCATAAAGACAAAATCAGGAACAGCAAATATATCTTCAGTTATCTTATCAAATCGGTCAGGAATGAGTATATCCGATATACGAAGTATCAACATCGCTTTGCCTATAGTGATGACTCGATGGACCATATCATTGAACCTGAAGAACAGATCGATAACCTTGTTGAGGAAGACCGCCAGCGCATTCTCAAAGAGTGTATTGAAGAGCTTGGAAAAAAGAACAAACGCTTCATACTCTACATTTTTGAAAATCCGGATGCATCCACCAAAGTGCTCAGCAAGCAATTCCGGCTTTCGGAAGCCAATGTGCGTACGAAAAAGTCCCGCATCATCAGCCGTTTGCATGAGTGTTATAAATCGAAAAGCGATGATGATGTGACTCATCAAATCGAAAATGATGAAGATTATTAGGAGCTGACCTTTCCATCATTTTTTGAGGTGGATATTAAAAAATGTAGGTTTTTCACACGGAGGGAGTTAAGAATTCGCAGAGGATGCAGTTTTAACTTTCGATGATTATACTTCAAAAACGTAGCCATCTGAAATTGCAAATATCCTGTTGTCTTTCTTTTTCTTGACCGGATAGATGCCTGTCAACGTACCGAAAGCCGGTAAAATCAGCCTGTTGTCTTGCAGATGGTAGCACGGCAGGCTTATGCTTTGCCTGCCTTTTCCTTTTATCCTGATGCCGGGATGAATGTGTCCGGAGACCGTGATTGAACCTTCAGGTTCTTTAATTTGCAGGCCGGGATCATGAATAAAAAAGAATGGTGCCAGATAAAGAGTATTTTTAAGGGTTAAAGAGGCATTCGCATAGTCAGAATCATTTAGAATGTCATGATTGCCGCGCACCAATATCATCTCAAGTTCATCAAATTTCATTCTGAAATTAATGAAATTCTTCCAGTTGCGGTTTATGCTGCTGTGGAAGAGGTCACCGATAATAATCACAGATTTAGGCTCATAAGCATTTATCAGCCACTCAAGCCTTGCAAGCGTATCTCGTCCGGAATCTTCAGGCAGTGGAATGCCATGTTTTCTGAAATGAGCCGCCTTTCCAAGATGCAGATCGGAGAGGATCAAAGCTTCATGCTCTGTCCAGTAAAGGGCTCTGCCGGAGCTTAACTGCAGATTCTGTCCGGCTACATTAAGCTGAAAACTCATTGCTGACTGTGTCAATTACTTTCGAGTTGCTGTTGCATTTTTAGTATACGATCATTCAATTTTTCGCTGGACATGCTTTCGCGCAGACGATCCACAAAAATGGGAAATGCAAAAGGAGTAAATTTTTCTGTTTCCTTGAGTACAATTTGCTGCCCGGAAATACGCCTAAGTGCTTTTCGCAGCCTTGCTTCATCCAGTTGATGCTGGAGTATTTCATCGTAAGCTTGCTGAAGAAGAAGGTGGCCCGGTTCATATTCCCTGAAAACATCGAAAAACAGTCCGGATGACATCTGAAGATGTTTTCCGCTTTTCGGGCTGCCGGGAAAACCTGTGAATACGAGTCCGGCAATACGGCTGATATCCCGGAAACGCCTTTTTGCAAGTTCAGCTGAATTAATTGCAGACATCAGGTCTTGCAAGAGGTTTTTTTCACGAAAAAGGCCGTTCCCGGCAAACTCTTCAATGGGTATATCCTGATCCGAGAGGAGTTCAAAACCGTAATCGTTCATGGCAATGGAAAATGTGATCGGAATTTCCATTGATATTCGCCAGGCTGTAAGGGCTGATAACCCCTCGTGGACTTTCCTCCCTTCGAACGGATAAAAGAAACAGTGACAACCTTCACGCGACCACGATTTCTCTATTAGAAACTGTTCCGTGCCGGGCAAAACAGACCTTTCTTTTTGTATCTCCATAATCGATTTGAGAGCGTTCAGCTCTTCATTTGCCATTTTACCGGACTCCGGTTTCGAAATTTGCATCCTGAGCAATTCGGACAGATTTGATGAAAGTGACATTCTACCTCCAAGCCAGCTCGGCACGGCTGTAGCCGGACCCTTGCAGCGCC
>CAYPZI010000166.1:0-5702 GCA_964415185.1 uncultured Balneolaceae bacterium
ATGTAATTCAGCGGCACCTGGTCACGCTTGGCCTGCTTAATCTCTTTGCCAAGCTTCTTGTTCTTCAGCGGATCGCGGCTGATCGCGCCGTTGTAGGTGCGGCCTTCAATCTCCACCGGCTCATGACACAGCTTGATAATATTCTTCAGGTGTTTCTGTGTGATCTTAGAGCCGGCAACAATCGCTGCCACTTTTTGTTCTTCACGCACCTTCCAGGTGATGTACTCTTCAATGTCGGGGTGATCCAGGTCGAGGGTCACCATTTTGGCGGCACGCCGCGTGGTTCCGCCCGACTTGATAGCCCCGGCGGCCCGGTCGCCGATTTTGAGGAAACTCATCAGCCCGGATGACTTGCCGCCGCCGCTAAGCCTCTCCCCTTCACCCCGCAAGTCCGAAAAGTTCGATCCGGTTCCGGAACCGTATTTAAAGAGCCTCGCTTCACGTACCCACAGATCCATGATACCGCCTTCGTTTACAAGGTCATCATCCACACTCTGAATAAAGCAGGCGTGCGGCTGCGGATGGGTGTAGGCATCCTTCGATTTCTTCAGTTTTCCGGTCTTGCCGTCCACATAATAATGGCCCTGTGCCGGACCGTTGATTCCATAGGCCCAATGCAAGCCCGTGTTAAACCATTGCGGACTATTCGGCGCCGCCATCTGATTGGCAAGCATGAAACAAAGCTCTTCATAGAAAACCTTTGCATTCTGCTCCGAATCAAAATAGCCGTGCTTCCATCCCCAGTAGGTCCAGCAGCCTGCCAGGCGGTGAAACACCTGACGGCTGTCAATTTCGTGTGAGTAGCGTTCTTCCTCATCGAGTTTTTTTAAAGCTGTTACATCAGCTTCCGACCGCCGAAGCCAGGAAGGCACACCTTTCTCATCAATCTTCTTCAGTTTGGCGGGAATTCCGGCTTTTCTGAAATATTTTTGTGCTATAATATCGGTTGCCACCTGCGACCAGTTCTCAGGTACAACCACATTTTCCATCTGAAAGACGACCGATCCGTCCGGATTTCTTATTTCAGATTTTCTTTTAACAAATTTTGTGTCTCCGTAGGGTGTGTTCCAATTATCTTTCGTATAGAATCGTTTAAATTGCATTCTGCGCTACTCCGTATTTCCGATTAAAATTTCTGATTGTAGATGAGTTTTTCACTGCTGTAAGTTCTTGTTTGTTTTGGCGTGAATTGGCTATCAATATATGTGAGAGAAAGCCTTACGGCAAGAAAAATTTCATTTTTTTATCCACAAATTATCCAAGTTATCCACAGATTAAAAATCCTGAAGTTTTCAACTTTTAGAAAATCTTTCATAAATTCGGTTTTTTAATCATTAGATCTGCTTGATTTTGATGAATTATGGTGCAAAAATATTTATTAAAATTTTTGTTTCTATTTGATATTATTGACTTTAAGAGATCAAAAATAAATTGCGTTTAACTTATCCACAATATTATGGGTTATCCACAACCGTGAATTGTTATCCTGTATCTGCACGGCCGCTAAATATATTTATAATTATATTAAAATAATATCCTGAGTATATCTTTGATCTCATTTTTTATTTTATCAACGTCAACTTTCTTGTCAAAGAAATGTTTTCTGTCTGAAGCCTGTAAAGGTACATTCCGCTGGCCAGCCTTGATCCGTCAAACCGTACCTCATGGGTTCCTGCCGGACGTATTCCGTTCACCAGGGTCATCACTTCACGGCCGGTAATATCATACACTTTTAACTGTACATCTGTTGTAACCGGCAGTTCAAATGTTATAACGGTTGAGGGATTGAAAGGATTGGGATAATTCTGATTTAATTTGGCTGTTTTCGGGATGTCAGGTGAAGCAGACTCATTGGATGTAACGGTAGAGTCAAAAATGAAAAGAAAATCACCCGGGATGATACCGGTATCAAAGCTGTTCACAAATGTTCCGTCGGTTTCGTGGACAAACGCCTCTCCCCTCACTGTGAAATCCTTGGCGTCAGCAAGATAGAGCATCGGCACGGCTTCTCCCGCTGATAGCCCGAATGCAAAGAAATTTCCTGCAACACGGGGTTCCGTTTCAAGAGTCAACGTTTCGGCGTCAATAGCCAGGATGCCACCCGAGTTGATATAGATTTCATTTTCAACGGGGTTAAATGCGATATCACTTTCTGCCGATTCCAGTTCAAAAAAAGCAATCTCTTCACGTGTTTCTATATCAAACAGATGAACACCGCCAGGCTCACTTGTTCCAGGAATAATATTGAAATTTTCATCAAACTCGCCGTCAAATCCCGTACTTACAATCCAGAGGCGGTCAAGGTTATCCAGTACCATACCCGCCGGGCCCCGGCTTACAAATAGTGTATCGATCACTTCATGTGTCGAAATATCCCCGGTTGTGCCTTCCTGTAATTTCGGGTCAATCACAAAGACAGTACTGTCGGCCCCAAAACCGTTATTTGAGATGTAGGCCAGCCCGTCATGGAAAAACGCGCGGTCGGGATTCAATCCCACAGGGATTCTTGGCAAAATCTCCTGGTTTAGTTCAAGGTCAATCATGCTCACACTGTCATCGAACAGGTTGGTCACATAAGCGTAGTTTGAGTTTAGCCGGATAATTTCCCTCGGGCTGGCACTGCCGCCAATCGTAATCTCGAATCTTTGCTGAAAGGTTTCAGGGTTTAAAACCCGGATTACATTCGAGTTATTGACCACCACATACATCTTGCCATCGAAAATATTGAAGCTCTGTGCGATGTCACCCAATTGGAAGCCATTGGCTTCAAAGAAGACACCGTCAGTGGCCGTGTTGTTATCCACAACAAACTCGGTCAGTGTGGCATTGCCTTGCGTAAAATTGCCCTCATTTGCTACAATTACGCGGGTCAGCACATCCTGGGCGTGCAGAGCCGGGATGGCGGTTATTAATATGAACAGGGATAGTAGTGTTTTTTTCATGGTGTTTGGTTTTTGGTTGTTTTTGTTTGTTGCCCGTCGCTGGTACACACCCCTGGCTTTTCAAAATCACCTTCGGTGTTTTGAAAGAGCCTGTCCCCTCTCGAGAGGGGACAGATTTGCCCGAAAGCCGTCAGGCGATTCGGAAAAATCAGGGGTGTGTACGCGGGGTGGCTTGATCCCAGCCACCCTTCATTTACTCTATGGTTCAAAATCCAATCTAAAAGTCAGTTCAAAGTGCCTTCCAGGCATCGGGAAGTTCCGGATCACCTGGTACCGCTCATCAAAAATGTTATTGACCCTGGCAAACAGTCCGGCACCGAAATTATCGATCCTGAAATTGTACCCCGCATATATATCCGATACCTCAAATCCCTGAAGCGGGTCAAGCGGACTGCTGTGGTCGGGTGTGGTATATCTTTCACTATTTTGGATATAGCTGAATCCCATCGATGCATTTTTCCAGCCCAGGTCCGCACCTGCACGAATGCTCAGCTCCGGCACCTGTGGAAGCTGCTTGCCTACCGTACGATTATCATCAAACCGGTCGCGTTTTACCGAAGCGTTCGTCTTGCCAATGCTAAAGCGTGTATCCACCCTCAGCGGACGAAACAGGTGCCACGATTGATTCAGCCTCGCCTCAAAACCGTTCGTTCCGATTTCATCTATGTTCACTGGCGAAAATATGCCCGTCCGGGAATCCGGAATCCACCGGATACCGTCGTGCTGCCGGATCCAAAAGCCCGTCAGTTCCAGGTCAGCAGTGAAACCGGGCAGTTCCGATATCATTTGGACACCCCCCTCAATTTTATAATTGGTTTCTGCATCCAGGTTTCGGTTGCCGCCGGGTACCCAGAACAGGTCGTTAAACGTGGGGGCCACAAAGTTCCTGCTCCCCTCCGATTTGAGGAAGAGGACATCCTCGATGAGGTTATAATTAAATCCGAGAGAGGCGCTGATGTCATCACCCGAAATTTCAAAATAGTCGTATCGCAGCCCCGTAAAAATGTGCAGGGGTACAAACGGCTGCCAGATGGTGTTGCCGCTTACACTGAACTGCCACTGATTCTGATTCCCGTTGAAATTATTTGTCACGGCATCGGTATGCCCGGCGTTGGTCAGTATCGAAACCCTGAACCTTGAGGCGGCCTGCCATCGCCAGTTGGCATCGAGTGAAATGGCTCGCGTGCGGCTCAGGCTTTCAATGCCGGAGACCGTATCAAAAAAATCGAGTTCCTGGCGGTTGAAAAGGGTTTTCAGTTCGAGTTCGGATGATCCCAAATCCAGCACCGAACGGGTAAACCAGCGAATGGCACTGTCCTCCTGCCGCGTGGATTCCGAAAGGCTCTGAAGTCCGCCGGGCAGACGGTTGTCGGAATCAAAGAACCAGAGCAGTGACTCCAGGCTGTAGTTTCCGGATTTGTAGCCTCCCTGTGCCATCAGGTTTACGGATTCGAGACCGTTGTTTTCTCTGTTCTCTGTTCTTTCAACAACCCTGCCCTCTTCATTGCTAAAGCGGTTGATCCGGAAATCAAAATCGTTATCGGAGTTTTCGTATTGCCCCCACACGCCCGCCGTCCATTTGCCTTCCGACCATGATACAATACCCGAGCTTACGTTTTTACCAAACGAGCCGGTGGTATGGTTCAGACGCAAGTTCTTGCCCGAAAGGCCGCTTTCAAGCCACACGGCTCCGCCTGCGGCAGCATTGCCATAAGCCGTTGCCGACTGTCCCCCGATCACTTCCATTCTATTTACCAATCCTGTTGGAATAAGGGAAAGATCGGTGAGCCCCAGCATGGGATGGTTCAGGTTGAAGCCATTCCAGAGGATTTGCGTCTGGCGTGCAGCAAGTCCCCGCACGGAAACCGTTGCCAGGCCACCCGGCCCGTTGCTCCGGATAAAAAGCTGAGTGCGGTTCTCAAGCACCGAGCGGATATCTGTTCCCGGGAACTGACGAAGTGCAGCCGAGTCGACCACGGTAATGTGAACAGGCTGAAACCTTCGTTCGGATGAGAGGCGCGCAGCTTTTACCGTTACCTCCCCCAGCTCGAGGGTGTCGGGCGGCTGTATGCTTTGCTGTGCACGTGTATACACTGAGCTTGTACACAACAAAAATAATGCAAGTAATAAAATATTTAGTATGGATATAAGATACATGACACAGAAACTTTAACTCCCGAAAGCTTCCAGTGAAATAGAAATTGGTGGCAGGTCTCCTGGCTTATTCGCCGTTGCATTGACCTTCCCGTCCAGCCCCGACAATTATCGGGACGGAACAGTGGCAAGATTTGAATACAGCGTTACACAAATGAGATGTGTACGAATTTACAGTTGCGGGTACAGCTCCCGTTTTTCACGGGATTCCCTTTTCATTTTCGTCCTCTGCGAGTGACGAAAAACCACGATTGAACTATTCCAAAGAGCAGTTGAAAAGTATGATCTGAAATTTTCAGATCAAAATATTTTTTTGGTGAGATTTGAAAACAAAAAAACCTCTTGCCCGAAATCAGAATTCTGCCTTGACTTCAAGCCAAGCTAATGCATCCCTTCGTGCTTCTTCGTTCCGCCAGTCGGCGGATTCGTGGTGAAAAAACAGAGGGCACGAATCCAGCCATCCCGGTCTTGCCACGAAGCCGCGAGGACACGAGGGTACGCGAAGAGCCTCTCGCCCGAAATCAGAATTCTACCTTGCTTTCAGGCAAACCAATACTTCCCTTCGTGATTCTTCGTTCCGCCAGCCGGCGGATTCGTGGTGAAAAA
>CAYPZI010000167.1:0-5654 GCA_964415185.1 uncultured Balneolaceae bacterium
TTCGTTATAAAAATATAAACTCTGCGGAACACTGTGCAACTCTGCGGTTAAAAACTGTAAGGGCATAATCACCGATACTGGTATTTTTCCTCAAAATTTCTGTTATTTACCGGGAATAACTATTCACAAAAGAGAAAAAAAAATGGAAACAAATCAAATTACACATTCAATATTAAGCGCTGCTTACAAGATCCACACCGAACTCGGACCAGGGCTTTTGGAGTCTGCTTATGAACATTGCCTTGCTTACGAGTTAAGAGAATCGGGGTTATCTGCAGCCTGAACTGAATTTGTGCTTTTGCGGGGCTTGGAGAGATTTAACCACAGAGTCTCACAGTGTGTACCACAGTGTAACGCAGTGTGATTTTGAGCTTATTCGTTATAAAAAAATAAACTCAGCGCAACACTGTGCAACTCTGCGGTTAAAAACCGTAAGGGCACAGACATAAATTCGGCCTCTTTCAAAAAGGGCAATGTAATTAAGTGATTTCTTCACATTTTTTCATCTCACATACGCATTCAATTTGTTTCCGACAAGAAAATCAACACCTCTCAATCCACCGCCTCATACAACGCAAAGAGATGATCATCCAGACGTACACCGATATGATGCTCAGAAACGTGAGTCACCATTACTCCTATTGGAAACTGCACAATTTTAAGCGGATTACCATTTTGATCCGCAACCAGCCACTCCTGGAAATCCGAGTACCGGTTTAGTTGTAGCCAAAACCGGTTCTTATCGTCAACAATCATTTTATCAGCCAATGCTTTTATCTCCGGTATATGATTTTTCAAATCCTTCCACCTTTCACCGTAGGCATCTCTGAGTGAATCAAGTTCAACACTATTTACTTCATCCCCAGATAGAGGAAGTGGAATGGTACGAAGAGTGTCGAAGGTAGTTAACGAGAGCTCGGCAATCTGACCATTCTCTGACCAGAAGACATACATCGATTCAAAATCAGGGCTGATATCATACAACAAATCGGGAGCGAAAGGCACAGCAGTGGCACCAACCAAATTCCCATCAACGAACATCCTTGCATAATTTTTTGAGGGATAGGTTACCTGATCCAAAATTTCAGTATTTCCAAACTCAGACAATACAAATGAAATTTCCGGAGTTCTGTCTTCCATTTCCAGGTAAGCGGAACTCCAGAGTTCTGTCAATAACAGGCTGTCGTTTGAAGTAAAATAGACTTTCGTTGGCTGTAAAAAATCACTTCTTATCCCCTCAAATTCATCGATTATTTCCTCTTCAAGGTCTTTATATATGATCCTTTTCCTCCTCTGATCATACATCAGCAGTTCATCATTTCGAAGACTCATCGACAGTACATCCTGAATCTCGCCGGGTCCCCGGCCCTCGGTAGCCACCATTCTCTGAAAATCACCCTCGGAATTTATTTCAGCGACAAAGGCTCCCTGACGGTCATTTAAAATTACACTTCCATTCTCTTTTACTACTGTGTAATAATTCAAATGCTGAAAAAACCGTCCGCCTGTTTCATCCAGCTCAACTATTTTTTGAGGTTTCACAACAGGGAGTTGCGACAGGTCTATTTGATTTTGTGTTGTCTCATTGCCGGCACACGAAACAAGAATTAAAACAATAATGCCGGCGACGTATACCGGTATTTTCAATAAATTTATATCCATTTTTTACTGACAGTACTGAATTTCAAATAATATATTCTTTGCTAACATACAGAGACATTAACCGCAGTGTAGCACAGAGTTCGCCTCAGAGTTGCACAGTGTTTTTATCCTGCCACTTGTAATTAAAATATTCTGCGGGACACTGCGCATAACACTGTGAAACTCTGTGGTTAATGCCCGTAAAGGCAAGTACTTTAAAATGACGTCATTGATAACATTCAAATAAATATAGAAATAACATGTATTTGATCGTTATATATATATCTCAATACGCCTTTCCTTTCTTGATCTCATCAACAACCGATGGATCAAGCAGAGTAGAGGTATCGCCGATATTTTCGACATCATTGGCTGCCACTTTTCTGAGGATTCGCCGCATAATTTTACCCGATCGCGTTTTCGGAAGCCCCGGCACGATCTGAATCTTATCCGGTTTGGCAATCGGGCCGATGATTTTGGTCACAAGCTCGTGCAGTTCTTTTTTGAACGCCTCACCGTTTTTCACATCTTCATCGCAGATCAGGAATCCAAAAATTCCCTGGCCTTTTATATCATGCGGATATCCCACAACCGCCGATTCCACAACTTTCGGATGCTCATCAAGTGCATTTTCGATTTCGGCCGTTCCAAGCCTGTGTCCTGATACATTCAGCACGTCATCCACGCGTCCCGTGATTCTGTAATAGCCATCCTCATCCCTCAAACAGCCGTCACCCGTAAAATAGTAGCCCTTATAGGCACTCATGTACGTTTCCAGGTATCGGTCGTGATCACCCCAAACAGTCCTGGCAATTGCAGGCCAGGGATGCTTGATACAGAGATTACCTGACACTCCGTTGCCTTCAATTTCCTTGCCGTTTTCATCCATCAGCACAGGTTTGATGCCCGGAAGAGGTAATGTAGCATAACCCGGTTTGGTCGGCGTGATGCCCGCCAGGGGCGAAATCATGATGCCTCCGGTCTCCGTCTGCCACCACGTATCCACAATCGGGCACTTGCCTCCGCCGATGTGGTCGTGATACCAGTGCCATGCCTCTTCATTGATCGGCTCCCCGACCGAGCCAAGCACCTTCAGCGAGCTCAGGTCATACTTGTTTACATAGTCAATACTCTCCTTCATCAATGCACGTATTGCCGTGGGTGCGGTGTAAAAATGAGTTACCTTGTATTTTTCGATCACTTCCCAAAACCTGCCGGGATCGGGATAAACAGGTGTTCCTTCAAAAATGATACCTGTATTTCCGTTAAACAGCGGGCCGTAGATTATGTAGCTGTGGCCTGTAATCCAGCCGGCATCGGCCGAACACCAGTAGATATCATCTTCCTGCACCTGGAATACATTCCGCATCGAATAGCTGGTGTACACCATGTAGCCTCCGCAGGTGTGCAGTACACCTTTCGGTTTACCGGTTGACCCCGATGTGTAGAGAATAAAGAGCGGGTCCTCGGCATTCATCTCGGCGGCTGTATGTTCTTTGGATGCGTTACGGATCAGCATGTGCCACCACTCGTCACGCCCCTCAACCCACTTAATCTCACGATTGGTTCTCTGGCAAACAATGACACTCTCTACCCCTGGACAGCTTTCCAGGGCTTCATCCGAAATATCCTTCAGCGGCACATGTTTGTCACCGCGGCGAAGGCCATCATTTGTAATCAGCATTTTCGCATCGCAGTCCTGAATTCGTTCGGAAAGCGACTGGGCTGAAAATCCTGCAAACACTATCGAATGCACGGCACCGACCCTTGCACAGGCAAGAGCCGATATCACCAGTTCGGGCGTCATTGCCATGTAAATGCAAACCCTGTCACCTTTTTTTATACCTTTGTTTTCCAGCACATTGGCAAACCGGCACACATCTTCATAAAGCTGCCGGTAGGTGATGGTGCGCCGGAAACTGTCAGGATGGTTCGGCTCAAAAATAAATGCCGTTTTGCTGCCGATGTTGTTCAGATGGCGGTCGAGCGCATTTTCAGTTACATTCAGCTTGCCCCCCTCAAACCATTTTATATCTCCTTTTTCAAAGCTGCCGCTTTGTATTTTATCCCATCTTTTTCTCCAGTAAAAAGTTCCGGCCTGGTGCTCCCAAAATGCAAGCCGGTCTTCTTCGCTTTGTTTGTAAACATCTTTATACTCTTCAAATGATTTTATATTCAGCCACATATCTTAATCAAGATTTATAATTATTTTTCCTATTAGAGACGCTTTTATGTTGAGGTTTTTTCAGGGGATTATCAAGTGCTATTTTCAAAAATTTTGAAATCGTAACAGGATATTTTTTGTTGATGCAGATGATTTGGTAAAATTTTCAAGCTTTCATGCATAGTTCACAAGATTTAGTCAACGATTTTTTTAACAAGAGAGGCTGGGTCCCTTTCGATTGGCAAAAAGAAACGTGGAAAGAAGTTTTGCAAGGCCAAAGCGGCCTTCTGAATGCACCCACAGGCTCGGGAAAAACATTTGCTCTTCTCATGCCGGCTTTGATGGATTTTATGGAAGCCCATCCCGATAGCTGGAATACCCAAGAGAAGAATGGTTTGCGGTTACTTTGGATCACACCGTTGCGAGCTCTTGCAAAAGACCTGGAAAGGGCGATGCTGCAAGCAACAGAAGAAATCGGCCTGAAATGGCAGGTTCAGCGAAGAACCGGTGATGTATCGCAATCCATAAAACAGAAGCAGAAAAAACAAATGCCGGAAATCCTGATCATCACACCCGAAAGCCTTCATATTTTGATGGCCCAGAAAAATTACGATTCCAGGTTCAAATCTCTCCGGACGGTGGTTGTTGATGAATGGCATGAATTACTGGGCTCAAAAAGAGGCACGCAAACCGAACTCGGCCTCTCGAGATTACGTGCACTCAGGCCCGGCCTCAAGGTTTGGGGTATTTCGGCAACTATCGGCAATCTCACTCACGCATTGGAGGTGCTTGCCGGTAGTCGATCCGACAAAATTGCCAAAATAATTCGGGTCAATAATTCGAAAGTATTGAATATTCATACTGTTATACCGGAGAAAATGGAAAATTTTCCCTGGCATGGACATCTTGGAATTAAACTCCTGCCAAAAGTTTTGGAAATCATCCGAAAAAGCAAATCCACACTTCTATTTACCAATACGCGTTCCCAGTCTGAAATCTGGTTCAGGGAGTTGCTGGCTGCCGACCCCGAACTGGCAGGAGTTGCTGCCCTGCATCACGGCTCCATCAACCGGAAAACCCGGAATTGGGTTGAGGAATCACTTCATGAAGGATCACTCAAAGTTGTGGTATGCACCTCCAGCCTGGATCTTGGTGTCGATTTCAGCCCGGTTGACACGGTCATCCAGGTCGGTAGCCCTAAAGGTGTTGCACGGTTTCTGCAGCGGGCCGGACGAAGCGGGCATCAACCCGGATCCGAAAGCAATATTCACTTTGTGCCCACTCATGCCCTTGAACTACTTGAAGCATCTGCCCTTAAAGAGGCTAAAGAGAACGCCATATTGGAATCAAGGGAAGTGCTGATAAAACCTTTCGATGTTTTGATTCAATACCTGGTTACCCTTGCCGTTTCGGATGGCTTCGACCCCGGCCAAATTTTTGATGAAATTAAAAAAACATTTGCTTATCAAACACTCAATCCTGACGAATGGAGATCCGTTCTGCAATTTATCACTACCGGCGGAAGTTCACTCAGGCAGTATGATGAGTATTCGAAAGTCACCATTGACGAGGATGGAATCTACAGGGTAACAGACAGAAAAACAGCAAGACGCCACCGCATGTCGATCGGGACAATTGGCAGTGACTCAATGATGAATGTAAAGTACCTGAAAGGCGCTTCCCTCGGCATGGTTGAAGAGTGGTTTATTTCGAGACTTAATACCGGCGACCGTTTCTGGTTTGCAGGTAAAAGCCTGGAGCTTGTCAGGGTGAAACAGATGACCGCCTATGTAAGGCGCTGCAAGGGTCCGGCTACAGCCGTGCCGAGCTGGCTTGGAGGTAGAATGTC